>JBNKVZ010000008.1:0-58440 GCA_050299455.1 Thalassospira sp. | reverse complement strand
ATTGGCAAAATCGCCAATTGCAAGTGATCCATGTAGGAGTATATCACTATGGCCTTGAACATTATTTCCAACTACGCAGCCAACGTTGCACACCGTAACCTGCAGGCTTCCGACGAAGCAGCGACCCGTTCGCTCGCCAAACTGTCTTCGGGTACGCGCGTTGTGTCTGCCCGCGACGACGCTGCCTCGATGGCGATTGGTTCCCGTTTGAATGCGGAAAGCCAAGCGCTGAAAACCGCCACGGTTAACGTTGGCCAAGCAAACTCCATGCTTCAGATCGCCGATGGCGCGATGGGCACCATCGACTCCGTTCTGGTTCGCATGAAAACGCTGGCCGTTCAGGGGGCATCGGAAAACCTGTCTGCCAAAGAACGCCAGTTTGCGTTCGATGAATTCCAGTCACTGGGTCAGGAAATTAACCGTATTTCCGACACGACCAAATTCAACGGCAACAAATTGCTTGCTGGTGGACAATCAGTATCTGCAGACCCACTCGCTATCGGAACAGATATCGAAACGGCCGACGGTATTGCCGCCATTAAATTTGGCGATCAGGCAGCAGGCGTTAGCAATGGTAATACCTTCTCGCTTGCTTATGACACGGGGACGGATCGCTTTACCATCACAAATACATCGACGGGTGAATCAACATCATCTGACCCGGTTTCCGCAGCTCCAGCTGCCGGTACCACGCAGGACGTCAAGTTTGATAAATTCGATTTGACCGTCACGCTGTCCTCTGCCTTCGACCCGGCCACCGCAATTACCACTAACAATACTTTTAACGCGGTTGTTGCAAATACAACCACCTCGACCTTCAATTTCCAGATCGGTACGGGCCAAAATCCTGGTGAAAACCAGATTGCGATCGATATTCAGGCTGTCGGGACAACTGGCCTTAGTACCGACCTTGGTACCGATATTGGCGGTACAGAATGGGCCAACGCTACCAACGCTGCAAACTCGATTGATCACGTGAACGAAGCAATTGACAACTTGCAGACCCGCCGTGCGGCAATTGGTACCTATCAGAACCGTCTTGACTTCGCTGCCCAGAACCTGTCTTCAACCCAGGAAAACACGGAAGCAGCACGCTCGACCCTGTTGGACTTGGACGTTGCATCGGAAATGACCAAGTTCAGTTCGAAACAGGTGCTGGTCCAGTCTGGTGTTGCCATGCTGTCGCAGGCCAACCAGATGCCGCAGAACCTGTTGCGTCTGTTGCAGTAATCCGGATATTCGTGACGGAACGGGGGGTATCCCCCCGTTCCTTCCACGGATTATCCTTTGTCGATTTTATCGGCACGGGAGGCCCAAATGGAAATTACCCAATCTGTATCGCCGCTTCATGGTTCTGGTTTATCTGCAACCGGTACTGGTGCGGCTTTAAATGTTTCTTCTTCGGGCCAAACTTCTGCAAATTCGGCGGCTTCGGCCCCTGCACCGGTATCAAAATATCAGGCATCCGGGGATATTGCTCCGATTGATGCGACAGATCAGTTAAAACAGGCATTTGCCGACCTTGACCTTCCGGACCGCTCGATTGACAATTATCGGGTTGAGCTGAATTTCAACCGCGACACCGGACGCGTTATTGCCAAGGTAACAGATCGCTCAAACGGCGAGGTTCTTCGGGAAATTCCGTCAAAAGAACTTCAAAAGCTGTTTTCCCAAATCCGTGATTACCTCGGTACCTTTGTAAACGAAGAAGCCTGAAATCTGTTATCATGACGGATCAGGCATGGTATTTGCGTAACGTTTAGCGCATCATCGTTTTCGGGCAAAGTTTGCCCAGCATTTTGTTACCGGGAGACGCATCATGAGTGGCGTCAATATGAATAATCTCTATGTCGGCGACAATGGGCGAATTCAGTTTTCAGGGCTGAGTTCAAACATCGACTTTGTCAATGTTGTTGACCAGATGATGAAGGCGCGCCGTATCCCGGCAGACAATCTTGAAAAACGCATTGATTCAAACGACGATAAAGTCGCCGCCCTGCGCCAATTGCAGGACCTGGTCAAGAATTTACAAAGCTCGATTGACACGCTGTATGGCCAGGCCAGCTTTGATAAATCCAAAGATACTTTTGCCTCGAAACAGGCTTTCGTGTCGTCTGCGGATGGTAATGCGGGCAATTTGATGTCTGTTAGCGCAAATAACAATGCTGCGACAGGCAATTACAAATTTGAAATTTCACAAATTGCCTCCAAGCACAAAATTGGTTCGGAAAACCTTGGTGCCAACCCAACAGACACCCTAAGCACGGCGACAAATGGTGGCGGTACAGCCATTGGCACCGGGACCTTTTCTGTGGGAACCTCCAAGGGATCGGTCCAGATCGAAGTGACCGACACCGATACGCTACGGGATGTGCGCGACAAAATTAACGCGACAACTGGTAAAACCGGCGTTCAGGCCTCCGTCATCAAGGTGGCGGACGGGCAATCAACCATTATCCTGACCTCAACTGACGAAGGTTCGCCAAATCGTATGACCCTGTCGGATGACAGCGGAAATGTACTCCAGAATCTTGGCATCATGAAGGATGACGGATCTGGCACGATGGTGATCAATACTGACCAGGAAATTGACCCCGGCAATGATGCGCAATTCACGATGGATGGCGTATCAATCACCCGGCCGTCAAACAATATTGACGATCTCGTTGACGGCATGTCGATCAGTCTGTTCGATGCCAAACCGGGTACAACGATCAATGTTGCCGTTGAGCAGGATCTGAGCAAGGCCAAAAATGCCATCGTTGGCTTTGTTGATGCCTATAACGCGGTCAAATCCTTCATCAACGAAAAAACCTATGTAGACCCGGAAACCAACAAGGCCGCGGAAGGCTCGGTTTTGTTGGGCGATTCGACCGTAAAGACGGTTGAAAGCACACTACAGGCAATCGCGGGCTCGACCCCCTATCGTACAACATCGGAAGATTCTGACCTGTCTGTCCTGGGACAAATAGGCATGACATTTAAGTCGATAGCCGACGCGCAAGCCGACAGCAGCGAAAATGGCAAATATACCGCCGGCACACTGGTGCTTGATGAAAGCAAGCTAAACGACATGCTGATCAACAATGCGGATGAAGTTTCCGAGTTGTTCGGTTTCAAGTCGGTCACGGACAATCCGTCTTTGGTCATGACTAGCTTTACCGGTAACACCAGTGCCGCATCTTACGAGTTTTCTGTCACCAAAGACGCGAGTGGCAAAATCACCAGTGCCACCTATACGCAGAATGGCAGCGACCCGATGGATGCGACCATCAGTGGTGACACCCTGACGACAGCCGATGGCTTGAAGCTGTTTTATAATGGTGGTGATGACAAAACCGAAACCGGCACCATCACGACATCGGTTGGTTTGGCATCACGCATGCACTTTGCAATGCAGGGGATGCTTGATAGCGAAGACGGTACGCTGCACCAGGGCATCGAAGCCTTTGAAAAGGAAAACACCAGTTTCAAAAAGAAAATCGATGGCATTGACAGCCGCATTGCCAATCAGCGTGAAGTAATGATGAACAAGTTCATCAATATGGAACAATCTCTTGCCAAGTTTAAGAACATCCAGAACTCGCTTAGCGAATTGATGGCGGCGGGCAAGAAAGATAATTAAGGCATCGGAACCAATTGTCCGATATCTGTTTTTTGACGATCAAGGAATATGGCATGACGACAAACGCAGCCCGCGCCTATGGCGACCAGCAGGTCAACACTTCATCGCCGGCCCAAATGGTTTACATGCTGTATAACAAGGCGGTTTCGGTTCTTCAGGAAGCCATCAAGGCGATTGAAGAAAACGATATTCAGGCCCGTTGCAATGCGAATTGCCGGGCAATGGAAATTATTGCCCATTTGCAAGGAACGCTCGACCTGGATCAAGGCGGCGAGATCGCCAATAATCTGCATGAAATTTATCGTTTTTCGCTGGTCCATCTGATGAAAGTTGACCGCAATAACGACCCCCAGGCCGCCAAAGATGTTATTGGCTTGCTAACCCCAATGCGCGATTCCTGGGCAATTCTTGCACAGCGCAGTTCAGATGAACTGCGCCAGGCCATGCAGAACGCCAAGGACGGCAACCCTGAACAGCAGGATCTTTCCGCCGAAGCCACGCAAGGCGAAGGTGCTCCCCGTGGCGCTGCTTCGGCCTCGTCTGAAAGCGATGAAAACAAACCGCCGCGCCCCTCGGGTATTTCGATTTCCGCCTGATATGGCTGGCCCCACGGTTATTGCCGTCTGAGTCTTAAGGTATCGCCAATCGCCCTTTGCAACGCTCCCATTGGCATCTTTACCACGCATAGATATCCCCCGCTCCTCAGGACCGGGGGATTTTTTGTGCAACAGGCAAAACCTTCCCGTTTGCCTGCTTTCGAGATATTCCCAGCCCTTCCCGACCGGTTCCCCTGCCCGCCCGCGTGCCGCCAAGCCCCATGTGAACCGGCAAAAAGTGCCTGATCATCATCACCGCCCCCTAAGCCATTGATTCCATATAACTTTAAGCAACGAGGAAAACTGGCCCGTTGTTTGCATTATCTATCGCAGACTTACAAAAGGGACCGTGTCATGCACAGCTCTGCGATCGATAAAACCACTACACCAACCATATCGGTGCCTGCGCAGAACCAAACTGCCAGCAGCAGCGTGGCCTTTACCGACGTCATGGACGAGATCCAGGCGGAACGGTCCGATAATGCGGCCCGCACCCGGAACCAACCGGCAAATACTGCCGCCACGGAAACCGCCTTGCGCGAAACCCGCAATGATCGGGATGACCGCGCGCCCGTCCGCGAAAAATCGCGAGACGACCGGGACGTGGCCGCCCACAAAGATGATCAACCGGACGAACCGGCCCAAAAAGCCGACCGCCCGGCCAAAGAAGACGTCCATCACAAGGACAAGCCGAAAGCGGCCGAACAGGCCACTGACGACACAAATACCGAAGATAAACCAGCCGACAAAACGGCCACCAACGACACGGCCAAATCGGAAAACAGCCAGGATAACAAGACTGGCGATAAAAAGGCGGACACGAGCAAACCTGCCAATACCGGTTCGGCGAAAGAAGAACTTGACGTTAATGGCGACCCGACGGTCAGCGAGGCATTGGCCGCCGCAACCCAGCCCGTCATTGCCAGCCAAAGCGGAATTGGCCTGCCAACTGGCATCGGCGCACAGGCTTCCAATATGCAGGCGGGTGACGGATCATCAAAGGATGCGTTGCTAAATTCGACGGCCCTGTCGCAATCGACCGCGGCAAATAGTGCCGTGCAAGGCGATGGTGCCGCAGCCAAAACCCTGCAGGGTGCCGCAAAACCCGGCATGCAGGCCGACGGTGATGCCAAAGCATCAGAACCCGATGCCAAAGCCGGATTTGAAGCCGCCCTGAAACAGCAACAGGGGGCTGGCAAAACGGATGCCAACGCAAATGGCAATGCCAGCGCCAACAGCCAGAATGGCAACACCAACACGGCTGCCAATGGTGCCGCCAATCAGCAGGCTGGCAACACCAATATGGCAAATCTTGCCGCCCTGCAAAATGCCGCAACCCCGCAAGGGGCAAACCCGACATCCGCCAAGGCGCAAAACCCGGCCAATGCCGGTGTTGGCGCGGTGGACGGGGCCAATGCCAACGGGGCCGTCGCCGGTATGACCGGACAAAATGCCAATGGCACAAATACGGCGGCAACGGCACAGGCGGCCTCGCAAGCAGGCAAAGGGGCGGCCAACGCCCAAAGCGTACAGCAACAGGTTGCCGTGCATATTAAAAATGCCGCTGGCGACGGGGTTGATCGTATTTCGGTTCAGCTTCGCCCCGAACATTTGGGCCGGGTCGATGTCAAACTGGAAATATCCCATGACGGGCGCGTTCAGACCGTGGTGCAGGCCGATAACCGCCACACCCTTGATATGCTGCGCCAGGATGTAAAAGGTCTGCAGCAGGCCCTGCGCGATGCCGGGCTGAATGCAGATTCACAAAGTTTCACCTTTGAACACCGCCAGGATGGCGGACAGGGGCAAAACCCGCAGCAGCAAGCCGGAAATTCCGGGCGCGGCGCGGCATCCCGACCCAATGACGGTGATATTATCAGCGGTGCCGAACTCGCACAGCATGTGGCTGTGGGGTACGGGATCAATTCCAACGGCCTTGTCGATATCCGCATTTAGACACCGGAGATAGAAAATGGCTATATCATCCATGACCAATGTCGGTCTCCAGGGCACCAACACAAATGCGGCTTCGTCAAAGGCGGCGGCGTCGCTGTCGCAGAACTTTGATAGCTTCCTGACCCTGCTGACGACACAGTTGAAAAACCAGGACCCGACCTCGCCGATGGACAGTGACAAGTTCACCGACCAGCTCAGCCAGTTCGCCCAGGTCGAACAGGGGATTCAGACCAATAAGAACCTTGAAAACCTGCTGACCATGCAGGGGCAGCAACGCCAGCTTTCGGCCCTGTCCTATGTCGGTGCCCAGGTTGAGGCCGTTGGCGATACCAACTGGTACACGCCAGGCGAGCCTTTGAATTTCAAATACAGCATTTCGCCCGAGGTTCCCCTCGCCGAAATCTCGATTGTCGATCAGGACGGCAAAACCGTCTATGCCGAGCGGGTCGAGAATGTCAAAGGCGTTCAGAACTTCACCTGGAATGGCCAGCACAATACCGGCGATGCCAAGGTTGAAGAAGCAGGCGCCTATACCCTGAAGGTCGAAGCACGTACCGCATCCAACGACACCTTCAAGGACAAAAAAGGCAACCCGGCGCAAGTATCGATTGGCATCGTGGGCAAAGTCGACAGTGTCGATATTGGCGACAACGATATTTATCTGCGGATTGGCGATGTATCGGTGCCGTTCGCAACCCTGACCAACGTCAAACTGGCCTCAAAGGCGACGGACGGTGAAACCGGCGACGGTGGCACGGGCGGAACCGATGGCACAGGTGGGACTGACGGTGGCGGCGACACCGGTGGAACCGATGGAGCTGATGATACCAGCGGTACTGACGGCGATAACAGCAGCAGCGACGATACTGCCGACAATACAAGCGGTAGCGATGACCAAACATCCGACAACAACAATACCTGATCGATTAATCAATTGAAAAACCTAACAGCCTGTAAGCGCAGGAGATAAAAATGAGCCTTTTCGGTGCAATGATTTCCGGTGTATCCGGCCTTAACGCCCAAAGTCAGAATCTTGGCGTTATTTCGGACAACATCTCGAACCTCAATACGGTTGGCTATAAAAGCACCGTGGGGCGTTTTTCAACCCTGGTGACACAATCGGCAACCGGGACCAACTACACCCCTGGTGGCGTGCAGTTTCACCCAACCGCCCTGATCAGCAAACAGGGCCTGTTGCAGGCAACCTCGTCCTCGACGGCTGCGGCCATTTCGGGCGACGGCTTTTTCCTGGTCCGCGACACGGCAACACCAGGCGAAGACAGCGAACTGTTCTTTAGCCGTGCCGGCGACTTCAAACCGGACGATAACGGCCTACTTAAAAATACCGCCGGTTATTATGTCCAGGGTTGGGCAACGGACCGTAACGGCCAGCTTCTGGACCGTAACGGGGCCGTTACCTCGTCAAACAGCTCGGCCGCAGGCGACCTTCAGGTTCTTGATATCAACTCGATCCTGACAGCAGCCGCATCGACAACCCGTATCGAATTCGGTGCCAACTTCAACGCTGATGAAGTTGCAATGAACGGCACACCCACCACATCAAGCACCGCCGGGATCGTTGCCGATACCACCGACCTGACCACCCTGCCCGGTGTCAATGCCGGTGATACCTTTACCATTGCAGTTGGCACGGGTGCGGCACAAACCGTTACCATTGCCGCCGGTGAAACCCTTAATAGCCTGGCCACCAAAATTTCGGCCCTGACCGGTGTGACGGCAACGGTGGATACCACCAGCACCAACCACACCCTGTCCATCGCATCGACGGACCCCGAAGAAACCCTGACCCTGACCGACCCCAACGGGGATCTCGGCGCGCTTGGTTTTGGCTCGCTCACCACGACCGCGGCCTTTACACCGGGGGCGGGCAACATTGCCTCGGGCGCCATCAAGGCCAATAACAGCCTGCCGATTACGGTTTACGATTCGCTCGGCACCGCCCACAAGCTGAACCTGCAGGTCATCAAACTGGGTCAGAACAAATGGGGCTATGAACTGACAGGTTCGACCGATGCCGGTCAGCTTGACTCGACACAGCATCCCAACGGTTTGATCGCATCTGGCACCATGACCTTTAGTGGCGATGGATCGCTTAAAACCTTTACCGATGAAGGCGGCCTGTCACGTGTTGATCAGCCGATCACCGGCATTACCTGGACCAATGGGTCGGAACCCAGCTCCTTTACCCTGGATGCCGGGACCATCGGCCAGACCGATGGCATCACCCAGTTTGCCGCCGGGACCGATGCCAACGGCAACCTGATCGATTACACCACCCACTATATTAACCAGGACGGCGCCCAGGCCGGCACGATGGTCAATTACGGCTTTACCGAAGACGGGTATTTGCAGGTGGAATTTGCCAACGGGGTGAAACGTCCGGTCTACAAACTGGCGATTGCCACCTTTGAAGCCCCTGATTCACTTGAAACCCATACCGGCAACGTTTACCGCCAAACCCGTGAATCGGGCGATTATCTGTTGCGCGAACCTGGCCTGAACGGGGCGGGTAAAGTGGTGGCCTCGGCCCTTGAAGCCTCGAACGTGGATCTGGCCGAAGAATTCACCAACATGATCGTGACCCAGCGGGCCTATTCGGCCAACACCAAAACCATCACCACCACGGATGAAATGCTTGACGAACTGATCCGGGTGAAACGTTAAACCGGATAAACGCGGGGTCATCCCCCGCGTGACCGGTCTGGCACGTTCTGCCACAGGTATACTGTTAGGAACTCGCCCGGCTTTTATGGCCGGGCTTTTTTTTTCCTGCGGGAATACCTACATGGTATAATATATGTTGATGAACCCGAATGACCCGGCATACGGGCATAAGTGGGCAAAAATTGCCGGTCGTTAACCTGTTCTTCAACTTGCCCCCCTATTCGTGTTAGGGGATGCGTGGCAATAACAGATTGCCAATTTGGGATTAGGGGCGACCGAGCGGGATAGGAGCAGCCTGAATGGGCGGCATTTTACAGACTCTCAAGAGCCTGGGGCCGACACGTCTGATGGCGTTGTCGGGCGTTGGCCTATTGTTGATTGTGTTTTTTGCGTTTCTGATTCTGCGTGTTTCCGCGCCGAACATGGAACTGCTCTATCGTGACCTGTCGCCCGCCGATGCCGGGCAGATCGTTGATCGCCTGGAAACCCAACAGATCGACTATCAATTGCTGAAGGGTGGCACCGAAATTCTGGTCCCGGCCGACCAGGTCAACCGCATGCGCATTTCGATGGCCGAAGCAGGCCTGCCCTCCGGCGGGTCTGTTGGTTATGAGATTTTCGACAAGCAGGACGGCATGGGCTCGACCAGTTTCGAGCAGAACATCAACCATGTCCGGGCGCTGGAAGGCGAACTGGCACGGACCATCGCCTCGATCCAGGCGGTCAAGCAGGCCCGTGTTCATCTGGTTTTGCCCAAACGCCAAATGTTTTCGCGCGAAACCCAGGAACCCAGCGCCTCGATCGCGCTGCAATTGCAGGGCAAAGAACTCGATGCGGAGCAAATTTCTGCCATCCAGCATCTGGTCGCCGCCGCGGTCCCGCAACTGGTTCCCAGCAAGGTTTCCATCATTGACGAACGCGGGCATTTGCTCGCACGTGGTGATGGCGAACAGCAAACAGCCACCTTCCTGACCCAGACCGCCAATGAAATGCGCGTGCGTAACGAAACGCGCCTGCGCAACACCATTGAAGACCTGCTGTCGCGCTCGCTGGGCTATGATCAGGTCCGCGCCGAAGTTTCGGTCGATATGAATTTCGACAAGATCACCACCAATAACGAACGCTTCAACCCCGATGAGCGGGTGGTGCGTTCCAGCCAGACGGTGGATCAGTCCTCGACCAACACCGAAACCGACGGGGCCGATCCGGTCACATTGCAAAACAACCTGCCCGACCCCAATCTGGGCAACAACAATGCCGGCAGCAAAAGCCAGGAAACCCGGTCGGAAGAAACGGTCAATTACGAAATTTCCAAAACCTCGACCACAAGTGTGAAGGAAATTGGCGAAGTTTCGCGTGTGACCGTGGCCGTGCTGGTGGATGGCACCTACACCACCAACGAAAATGGGGAAAAGGTCTATCAGGAACGCTCCAAGGCGGATCTGGACAAGATTGCCGCCCTGGTGCGCAGCGCGATTGGCTATGATCCCAACCGGGGCGACCAGGTTGAAGTGATCAATATGAAATTTGCCGATACATCCGACATGTTCAGCGATGCACCGGTTGATACCTTCCTGGGGCTTGATAAAAACGAAGTTTACCGCATTGCTGAAATGCTGGTGCTGGCGATTGTCGCCATCCTGGTCATCCTGCTGGTGGTACGTCCGCTGCTGACCCGTGCCTTTGAAACCCTGCCCAGTGCCGCCGACATGGCCCAGCGCCAGCTTCTGTCCGAAGATGGCAGCATGCCAGCCGAAGGCGGGCAGCCGGCCCTGGCTGGCCCGGCCCCCGTGCCGGGGACCAGCATGCACGAAGAACACGAAGAGCTGATCAATATTTCGCAGGTCGAAGGCCGGGTGAAGGCATCGTCTGTCAAAAAGATTGGCGAAATTGTCGACAAACATCCGGAAGAGGCCCTGGCGATCATCCGCAACTGGCTTTATCAGGAAAATTAAGGTCTCCGACCGCGATATTGCCTGTGTGACATTCCTGTTCCGGGGTTCCGGCCCCGGACTAACATCCGACAGATTGCCGAAATCATATGACTGCGATCGAAAAATTCAAATTTACACTCAATTTTGACGACGCGGACACCGTCATCCGGCCGGCTGGCGCTCAGGAAGAGCATTATTCGCTTAAGCGCAAGTCGCAAAAGAAGAAACCGGAAGACGAGGCCCCGCCGCCGCCGCCCGCCATCTATACCGAAGAGCAAATGCAAACCATGCTGCGCGAGACCGAAACGCGCACGCGTGAAGAAGCCTATGCCCAGGGCCATGCAGAGGGGCTGAGCCAGGGCCGCGAGGAAATTCTAAATTCGCTGGAAAAGGCCGTTTCCGATACCGCCGCGCAAATTGCTGCCTGGATGGACCATATTGACGAATTGCAAAAGCGCGCCCATGCCAGCACCGCCGAGGATGCCATCCACGTCACCCGGGCGATTGTCAAAAAGCTGCTACCGGTTTGGGTCGATGAAAATTCCACCAGCGAAATCGAACAGATCATTCGTCAGTCGCTTTCCAACCTGTTTGATGCGCCCAAAGTCTTGATCCAAGTACATCCCGAGATTGCCGAAGAATTACAGGCCCGCGTCGCCGAAATTGCCCGCAGTCGCGGCTTCTCCGGCCAGGCGGTGGTTGTCGGCGAAGGCAGCATTGGCAAGGGGGATTGCCGGGTATCATGGGGCGACGGCACCGCCGTTCGTGACCAGGCCCGCACCTGGGGCGAGATCAATGCCATCGTCGACAAGGCCATTGCCGCCCATCGCGAGGCCCACGACCTGCCCGACGAAAACCCGATGGCCGACCCGGAGCTGCAAGAAAGCCGCCTGCCCGACAAGGATGTGACAGCAGCGCCACAAGAAACGGCAAAAGACCAGGCAGAAGTGAAAAGCGAAGCTGAGGCTGAGGCCGCGGCGGAAGTTGAAACAGGTGCCGAGGCAAAGGCCGCCCCGGCAGAGGGTTCCGCATCCTCATCGCCATCGCCATCTTCAGCGCCCGAACAGGCCCCAGGCCAAACGGCGGCGCAACCGGCCGCCAACAGCCCCCAGGCCGAAACTACTGAAAATACTGAAAATGGCACGGCACCGTCACCCGGGCCAGAAAGCCCTGCATCGCACAGCAGCGAGCCCGCCGCGCAAAGCGACGACAGTGCCACCGAAAAACCGCTGCCCGATCACAACAATTGAGATGCCTAAATCAATGACTTTGGCACCATAAAACAATAGATTGCATCTCAGCGGGAATGAAAGCGACAATACAGGTTCGCCAGGCGCAATCCACCCTGATACAAGCAGGAGACCAAAATGGCAGATGATGACGATCTTGAACTGTCCGAACTCGATGATGACGATATCGAGCTGGAAGGCGAAGGAACCGAGCTGCTGGCCGGACTCGATACCAGTGCCGAGGGGATGAAAACCTCCAAGGACCTGGAAGCGGTATATGATATTCCCGTCCAGGTATCGGCGGTGCTGGGAAAAGCCACCATGCAAGTCAGCCAATTGCTGAAATTGGGTCGTGGCGCTGTCGTGGAGCTTGACCGCAAGGTTGGGGAAGCTATTGATATATATGTCAACAACCGCCTTGTCGCCCGTGGCGAAGTGGTTGTGGTCGAGGACCGTCTGGGGGTGACCATGACGGAAATCATTAAATCTGAACGAAACTAGGCTGGTCAGAAGGATAGCTGGGAATGGCGGACGGGGGGACGAAGACGACGTTCGACATCGCAACGGTGGTCGGACTCATCGTCGGGTTTGCGCTGGTGATAGCGGCAGTCGTACTGGGCGGCTCGCCTGGCGCATTTATTGACATACCGTCGATCCTGATCGTCATTGGGGGGACAGCGGCCATTACGGCAGTCTGTTTTTCCCTGGGCGAGTTTCTGGGCATTGGCAAGATTCTGGCGCGGACAATTTTTCATCCGTCGCGCAATCCATCCGATGCCGCATTGCAAATTTTGCAACTGGCCGAAATTGCCCGTAAGGGCGGTGTTTTGTCCCTGCAGGGCCACCTTGATAGTCTTCTTAGCGAGGAATATCTATGGAAGGGCCTGTCACTGGTGGTTGATGGCACCCCGCCTGAAGAAGTCGAAGGCATCATGCGCAAAGACATGAATGCCACGATTTCGCGCCACCAAAAGGGCGCCAGCATGCTCAAGAAGGCCGGTGACATCGCCCCGGCAATGGGCCTGATCGGCACCCTGATCGGCCTGGTGCAGATGCTGGGCAACCTTGATGATCCGTCATCAATTGGCCCGTCTATGGCGGTGGCATTGCTGACAACATTTTATGGCGCTGTGCTGTCAAACATGGTGTTTATGCCGCTGGCAGCCAAGCTGGAACGCAACTCGCAGGAAGAAGAACTGCTTAATTCGGTTTATATGGTTGGCGCGGTTTCCATTGGCCGCCAGGAAAACCCCCGCCGCCTGGAAATGCTGCTGAATTCGATTTTGCCACCGGTAAAACGGGTCAGTTATTTTGATTGATCTTTTGTTGCCATTTTTTAGTGATAAATCAATGGTATTACAGCACAGAAACACAAAAAGCGGATCAGAAAGAGATTAGGCAATGCAGGTATTGATCGTTGGTGGACTGAGCGGCCAGATCGGCGCAGCCAGCAAGATCGCGATGGCCCGGGGGGCTTCGGTACAATTGGCCGAAAGCGTCACCACGGCGTTAAACATCCTGCGCGCGGGCAAGCGGATTGATCTGGTCATGGCCGATATCGCCCTTGATGTCGGGGCGCTGATTACCGCCCTGTCAGCCGAACGCATCAGCGTCCCGGTGGTGGCCTGTGGTGTTGGCAATGACATTAACGGGGCGGTAAACGCGATTAAGGCCGGCGCGCAGGAATATATCCCGCTGCCACCCGAAGCCGCCCTGATTGCCGCCATTTTCGAGGCTGTGACCGAAGAAAGCCATGCCCTGATCCATCGTGATCCGCGCATGACAGAAACCCTGCGCCTGGCCGAGCAGGTGGCGCGCAGCAACGCATCCATTCTGATTACGGGTGAAAGCGGTACGGGCAAGGAAATCCTTAGCCGGTTTGTCCATCGCAAATCCAACCGGGCCGACAAACCCTTTGTCGCTGTAAACTGCGCGGCCATCCCGGATAATTTGCTGGAATCCGAACTGTTTGGTCATGAAAAAGGTGCCTTTACTGGTGCCCAGGCCCGCCGAATTGGCAAATTTGAGGAGGCCAATGGCGGCACCCTGCTGCTTGATGAAATCAGCGAAATGGATGTGCGCTTGCAGGCCAAGCTGTTGCGCGTCATTCAGGAACGCGAAATTGACCGGCTGGGGGGCAGTAAACCGGTCAAGGTGGATGTGCGTATTCTTGCGACATCAAACCGCGATCTGGAATCCTATGTCCAGCAGGGCAATTTCCGCGAGGACCTTTATTTCCGCCTGAATGTCGTTAATCTGGACATTCCGTCGCTACGCGAACGGCCCGGTGATATTCCGGTATTGGCTGAATTTTTCGTGCGTAAATATTCCGAAGCCAACGACATGCCACTGCGCCCGATCAGCCCGCTCGCCATTGAAAGATTGATGGGGCATTACTGGCGCGGCAATGTGCGCGAGTTGGAAAACACCATGCACCGCGCGGTGCTGATTGCCGGCCCCGATGAAATTGGCCCCGAGGCGATTTTCCTAACCGGCGGTACCCCCTATGGCGCAGCGGCCCCTGCACAAGAACCCGCACCGGCATCGGCACAACAGCCCGCCCCCGCATCCCCTCCGGCTGCGGCAACAGGCGGGGACCCGCACGATATTGCGCGCAGCAATGCCGCCGCTGCCGCCTATAACCCGGCTTATGTCAACCAGGCCTATCGCAATTCGGGTGCGGCCAGCGGGGCCTATAACCAGCCCGCACAACCAAGCCATAACGCCCAAAACAGCTATGCCGCCCCCCAAACGCCCCCTGCCGCATCACCACCACCGGCAGAGGAAACCGGGGCCAGTGCCCCGCCGGAAGCAACCGAAAATGGCGATAACGCGGTAATTTCCGATAACGGGTCCATCACCGCAGCCCTGGTTGGGCGCACGGTGGCCGATGTCGAACGTGAACTGATTATTGATACCCTGAAACATTGTTTTGGCAATCGCACACACGCTGCCAATATATTAGGGATATCAATCCGTACCTTGCGCAACAAACTGCGCCAATATACCGACGAGGGTCTTGATGTTCCGCTTCCGGGGAATGGATAACCCCACAGGGCATGGCGCACCTTGCATGGTGCAAACAACGCTGTGAAAAATCATCGTGTAAAAACGATGACATGGCAGGAAATCGCCCCTAAAAGACGGTCAAGGCACGTCAGACGGGCAAGAAGCAGGAAAACTATTAACAAACATGGCAGATAGTCGCCAAATAACCCCTTCAGGGTCTGGAAATTCCGGCGGTTCAGGCGGCGGTGGCGACTTTATGGCCAATATGCAGGGGCGGTTCCGTTCCGCCATGCGGCGTGGCGACATCGCGATGGCATTGGGCTTTGTCCTGATCCTCGTGATCATGATGTTCCCGCTGCCAACCTGGCTTCTCGATATGTTTTTGGCCCTGTCGATCAGCTTTTCCATTCTGATCCTGATGACGGCCCTGTTCATTCAAAAACCGTTGGAATTTAACTCGTTTCCGACCATTTTGCTGGTGGCAACATCACTGCGCCTGGCGCTGAACATTGCAACAACGCGCCTGATTTTGGGCCATGGCCATGAAGGGCCGCAGGCCGCAGGCCACGTGATTCAGGCCTTTGGCAGCTTTCTGGTCAGTGGCAACTTTGTTATCGGTATCATTGTTTTTGCCATTCTGGTCATCATCAACTTTGTCGTGATCACCAAGGGTTCGGGCCGTATTGCCGAAGTCGCGGCGCGTTTTACCCTGGATGCCATGCCCGGCAAGCAAATGGCCGTGGATGCCGATTTGTCATCGGGCCTGATCAACGAAGAACAGGCCAAGGCGCGGCGTAAGGAACTGGAAGAAGAAAGCTCGTTTTTCGGGTCGATGGATGGTGCCTCCAAATTCGTGCGTGGCGACGCTGTTGCCGGTATTCTGATTACCTTCATTAACGTAATTGGCGGCATTATCATTGGCACCGCGCAAATGGGGCTTAGCCTGGATGAAGCCACTAAAACCTACACCATCCTGACGGTGGGTGACGGTCTGGTTTCGCAAATTCCCGCCCTGATCGTGTCAACTGCGGCCGGCCTTCTTGTCACCAAAGGGGGCATGGAAGGGGCAACCGAAAAGGCCGTTTTTGGCCAGGTCTCGAACTATCCTGCCGCATTGGGCATTGCTGCGGCCATGATGGGGGGCATGTCGCTGTTGCCTGGCATTCCCATGGTCTGGTTTATGGGGGCGGCCATTGGCATGGGCTATCTGGCGTGGTTTTTGGGCAAAAAACAAAATGCCGCCGCCGAAGAAGCCTCGCGCGTGGAAAGCAATGCCGCCGCCGAGGCCGCTGCACCACCTGCCGAAGAACCCATCGCCAATGCCTTGCGCATGGATTATGTCCGACTTGAACTGGGCTATGGCCTGCTGTCGCTGATCAGCACCGAACGCGGCCAAAAGCTAACCGACCAGATCAAGGCGCTGCGCCGCCAGATGGCGGCCGATATGGGCTTTGTCATGCCCAGCGTGCGCATTCAGGACAATATGCAATTGCCGGCCAACACCTATGTAGTGCGGGTCAAGGAAATTGAAGCCGCACGCGGCGATTTGCGCCCCAACATGTTGCTGGTGATGGACCCGCGCGGCGAGGAAATTACCCTTGCCGGTGAAAAAACCATCGAGCCAACCTTTAACCTGCCGGCCATGTGGGTGGAAGCGGGCATGAAGGAAGAGGCCATGTTCCGTGGCTACACGGTGGTGGACCCGCAAACCGTGATCACCACGCATTTGACCGAAGTGGTCAAGGATCACATGCCCGAATTGCTGTCTTATGCCGAAACGCAAAAGCTGCTCGACGAACTCGAAGACGACCAGAAAAAACTGGTCGAGGATATTATCCCCGGGCAAACATCGATTGGCGGCGTGCAGCGTGTCTTGCAGTCCTTGCTCACCGAACGTATTTCCATTCGCGACCTGCCCACCATTCTGGAAGGCATTGGCGAGGCCACGGCCTTTACCCGCAATCCGACCTTCATGACGGAACATGTGCGTTCCCGGCTGGCACGGCAATTGTCCGATACCAATTGCAATGCCGACGGGGTTATTCCGCTGGTGACATTATCGCCAGAATGGGAACAGATTTTTGCCGAAAGCCTGGTAGGCAATGGCGAGGAAAAACAGCTTTCAATGCCGCCCAGCCAACTGCAGGAATTTATCAACAAGGTGCGCAGTACCTTTGAACGACTGGGCATGATGGGGGAATCCCCTGTCTTGCTGACCAGCCCGGGCATCCGCCCCTATGTCCGTTCAATTGTAGAGCGTTTCCGCCCGGCAACGGTGGTGATGTCGCAAAACGAAATTCACCCCAAAGCCCAATTAAAAACAATGGGGCAAATCTAATGACACGGCACAAAGAGGCGTGCCATGCGTCTTAAAACCTTTACCGCCCCGACCATGAGTGCCGCGATGGCACTGGTCAAAGAACATATGGGGCCAGATGCCATTATTGTTTCGACCCAGGATATTGCCGGGTCGGGGGTGCGCCTGACTGCCGCCAGCGACAGCGATCCTGATTTTGACATCGGCCCGGGCCGGGGCCACGATGAAGAAATTGATGCCCCCCGCCTTGAAGAACTGATCGAGGAAGCCGATGCCGCCCTTATTCGCCATTCCATGCCCGAAAGGCTGCGCCTGCGCCTGTGCGATGCGATGGGGCGGGAACGTAACCCCGGCACGGTGCAGCAATTGCTGGCAAGTGCCCTAGACGAGATTTTTGAATTCACACCCCTGCCGGAAAAAAGCAGCCCGCGGGCCATTGCCTTTGTCGGCCCGCCCGGCGCAGGCAAAACCCTGTGCGTTGCCAAGGCCGCTGCGCGGGCGGTGATGAAAAAACGCCGTGTCGCGGTGCTAACCAGCGACACCAAACGGGCGGGCGGGGTCGAACAATTGCGGGCCTTTACCAATATTTTGAAAATTCCGCTCGGCATCGTCAAATCGCCCGAGGAATTGCGCGACAAATTTGAAGCCGCGCGCGACGCCGACCTGGTTTTTCTCGATACCGCGAATTGCAACCCCTATCAGCCAGGCGAATTGGCCGCGATGGGCGAATTTTTACAATCCGTCCCCAGCGAGCCGATCCTGGTGTGCCCCGCCGGTGTTGATGCCGAAGAAACCGGGGATATCGCCAATGCCTTTGCCGAATGTGGTGCAACCCGCATGCTGATAACGCGCCTTGATGTTGCATCGCGACTGGGAGGGGCGTTATATGGTGCAAACAAGGGTAATCTCTCGCTTTGCAATGTCAGCATGACCGCCCAGGTTGCCGACGGATTAACCTCCATTAGCCCGGTCGCATTGGCAAAATTGCTGATCCCAGCCAGACACAACCACAAGAAAACGAGTTTCGCCGAGGTCATGAAATGACAGCCAGAACGGATGCCACCCCTAAATCGGCAGCACGCCCCAAGGGCCGCAATGTCATTGCCGTTGCCTCGGGCAAAGGCGGTGTTGGCAAAACATGGTTTGCCATTTCGCTGTGCCATGCCCTTGCCCTGCATGAATTAAAGGCCCTGCTGTTTGACGGCGATCTGGGCCTTGCCAATATCGACATTCAATTGGGCCTGATGCCCAAGCACGACCTGGGCAGTGTTATTTCCGGCCGCCTTGCCCTGCGTGATGCCATTACCGAATTTGAAGATGGCGGGTTTGATATTGTCGCCGGGCGCAGTGGCTCGGGCACGCTGGCCAACCTGTCAACCGGCCGGTTACAGGCCCTGTCCGATGACCTTTTGCAAACCGGCAAAGCCTATGACAAGGTCCTGATCGACCTTGGTGCCGGGGTGGACCAGGGCGTGCGCCAGATGACCAGCCTTGCCAATACCGTGATCGTGCTGACCAATGGCGACCCGACATCGCTGACCGATGCCTATGCCTTTATCAAGGTCACCCATATGGAACGGCCTAAAACCGACATTCGGGTGGTGGTCAATCTGGCAAAGGATAAAAAGGAAGGCGAAGCCATTTATGGCAAGCTGTTAAAGGCCTGCCAGGGTTTCCTTAAAATCTCGCCGCCGCTTTTGGGGGTGATCCGCGCAGATAGCAAGGTTTCGGAATGTATCCGTAACCAGACACCGCTTTTAACCCGTCATCCCAATTCCAATGCCGCCCAGGATATCGAGGCAATTGCAACAAGGCTGCTTGAAGGATAGCGCGTTATGGCCGCAAACAGCCCAACCGTTCCGTCCGTTTCCGGTGCCAATGGTGTTGGCACTGGCAATGTCGGCGCGGGCGGGGGCAGTGGTGCGGCCACAGCCGTTGTGCAAAACCCGCCAGCCGCCCTGGCAAAGCTGCCGGTTGACAGCCTGATACAGGCCAGTTTGCAAGCCAAAAACGGGGCCGAAGTGACCCTGCAAACCAGCGCGGGGGACCTTACTGTCAAATTGCCCCGTGCCTTGCCGGGCAACCTCAATGACATGGTCTGGGTGCGCATCATGCCCCAAACCGGGCAGGATGGCAGCAATGGCCTGCGTTTGCAGGTGCTGCCGCAAATATTGCCCGGGTCCGGTGGTGCGGCAGCAGGCGCCGGAGGTGCCGGTGCGAGTGCAACAGCCGCCTCCCTTGCCAACCCGTCCAGCATCATTCCGGGGCAAAGCTTTACCGGCATGACCACCAGTACCCTTACCTTTCCCGGTGGTGGCACCCTGCCCGCCGGAAGCCAGGTGCAAATGATGTTTGTCAGCCCGGGTGCCGCCTCGCCCGCCAAGGCCGCAGGCTTGATGACAGCCGCCCAAGGTGCGGGCATAAGTGGGGCAACATCCCAGGCCAGCCTTGCCACTGCCGGGGGGACGAACGCCGCCGCATCGGGTGCGATCACGAACAGCCTGACCGCCCAGCAAGCGGCGGCAGGCAATGCAAATTCTGCCGCCGGTTTATTGGCAACAAGTGGCAAGCCAGCAGCCCCGATGATGCTGACCGGCACGGTATTGCCGCCCGGCAGCCCCGAAGCCCGCCTGTTGCCCGACGGTTTTACCGCCTTGCGCACCAATGCCGGGATTATCGGCGTGCGCCTGCCGGTTCCCGCCCCGGTGGGCGCGACCCTGTCCTTTGCGGTTGACGGCAATAACCTGGCAGCGGCCCGCCTGCCCCAACCGATGATGACCGAAGGCGAATTAATGGCCCGTGGCCAGGCCGCCAGCCTAAGCCAGGACTGGGACAGCCTGCAACGCGCCCTTGCCACCCTGGGCCAGGCCGACCCGCAAGCTGCCCAAACCCTGCTAAACCAGATCCCCGCTGCCGGGCCACGCCTGACCACCACCATGATGTTTTTCTTTACCGCCATTGTCGGCGCGGGCGGATCGGCCAAAAGCTGGCTGGGGGATCGCACCATTGGCGCGCTGGACGGGCGCGATGGCAAGGATAATGCCCTGGGTAAAAAGCTTGATAAGGATTTTAACACCCTGCGGGGGATGGCAAGCGAGCCGCGCGCCGATGGCTGGCGTGTGATGGCCATGCCCTTTCACATGGGCGAGCGCATCGAACAAATGCAGTTGGCCTGGCGTCAGGGCCAGGGCGAAGACGATGAAAACAGCGACAATAAATCCAACGATCCCGGTACGCGCTTTTTGCTCGACCTGTCCTTTACCCGGTTGGGGCATACGCAACTTGATGGACTGATCCGCAAGGAAAGCCAGAAATTTGACCTGATCGTGCGCACGGAAAATGTTCTTGAAGGGCCACAGCGAGACGATATCCGCGCCATTTTTAACCAGGCGCTGACCATTTCAAAACTGGGGGGCAGTGTGAATTTCCAAAATGGCAACCGCTTTATCGAGGTCAGCCCCGAGCCCGCACGCCCCGGCCCCCAAAAACGCGGCCTGGAAGCCTAACCATAACCGGTTCTTGTGTGCAGACTGGTATTCAGCCCCAAGCAAGACTATGCTGCCACCTTCAATTCCCGATCGGAAACAGGCCCATGCTGGAAATTTTTGAACGTCGCAACCTGATCGAAACCGAAGCCAACCCCGGCCCGCAACTCGATTATGTCGTGACATTGCATAGCGAATTACGCGGCGCGCAAAATGTGTTTCCAGCCCGCCTCAGCCTGCGTTACGTGCCCGACAGGCTGCTTCTGAAACCGGGCTGCCTGGCCACCTATTTTCAGGAAATCGAAACCATCGATTTTGTTAATCTGGAACAGGCCGCCGTACTGTTGATGGAAGATTTCAATAACGAACTGGTGCCACGCTGGATCAATATGCGGTTGGATAAACACACCGCCGACAATGGCACGGTGCAGCATCACGAGGCCACATTGGAAGACCGACAGCCGCGCTGGAACAATGCCCGGCTGATTGAACGGCTGGAACGGTACTGAGACGAAAAAGGCCGATAACCGTTTAACGGAACGGCTGGCCGTGAATCCAGATTGACAATGAAAACCGCGTGCCCGCCACCGTGGGCGCAACCCGGTGCAAAACGAAACTGGGAAACAAAATGGCGGTACCGCGTGTCATCGGTGCATCAATCACATGCCCGGCGGGGTTAAGCTGCAACAGGCCCCCTTCATAATCAGACGGGTCCGACAGCTGGATCACCATGGTCAGCTTGCGCCGACGCGCCACATCAGAGGCCCCAATATCGCTGTGCCAGTCATAATGGCCGCGCTGGTCGCCTTCATAGCGGGCAATCTGGGCATTTTCGGCAAAATCGGTCAGGCCGAAATCAAAACATTCCCGATTGGCCGTTGCCACCAGATCAATGATCCGGCGCATGACCTCGGGTTCCTGTTCTTCATTGAACCAGCCAATCTGGCTGCGGCGAATGTGGCTGGCGGCTTGTCCCTGTACCAGCCCCCCCTCATCCAGGCGATCATTGAAATTGCCAATCAGCCGGTCGCAGGTCGCCGCGTCCAGTGCATCAGGCACAATTAAGGACATTTCATCGGGAAACAATTCACCAATACTCCAAAACGCACCCTATTGGCACATGCGCCCATCTATACCGCTTTTTCTGTGCTGCCTAGTGAAAAATAACACCGATAGGGCGTTTTTATCCTCGCCAAATTCGACCCCAAAAAATCAAATTATCCAGATGCGTTTTTGAAGGGTGGCATCTTCACCAAATCCAACCGTGTCGGACATTTACGGGCATTCACGGTCAGTGCCCATCCTTTTCAGGCACGATGATCGGTTAAGGTAATGACCGGCCCACCGGTGGCCGCGGCATCGTCCGGGTCATGTGTGACCATCAGGGTTGGCAAATGTTGCTGGCGGGCCTGTTCAAACACAAATTCGCGAAACTGGCTGCGCAATTTGGCATCCAGCCGCGAGAACGGTTCGTCCAGCAACAGGGCGGACGGGGCGGATAATAACACCCGCATCAAGGCCACCCGTGCGCGTTGCCCGCCTGATAATGTGGCCGGATCGCGATCGGCAAAACCGCCAAGCCCGGCAATTTCCAATGCCTGGTCAATCTTGTCGCGGCGCTGGCGACGATTGCGGATATTGGCGGGCAAGGCAAAGGCCAAATTGCCCCCCACCGATAAATGGGGAAACAGCAAATCATCCTGAAACAAAATGCCCACATGTCGGTCCTGTGGCGGCAATGTGCCAATTTCCCGGCCCTGCAACCAGACATGCCCGTGACAGGTAAAACCAGGGGCCAGCGTGCCACACACATATCCCAGCAGGGATGACTTCCCCACCCCGCTTGGCCCCATCAGGGTAACGATTTCACCCGGTGCGACTGTTAGGTCCAGGTCACATAAAACCCGCCCTTTAAGCGCGATTTTCACCCCATCCAAAACCAAACCGCCTTGCGCCATAAAGGTATCAGACCCCGCCATATTTTAGCGTCCCCCTGTGACGTTACAGACCATTGCGCATCCCCCGGCGGTGACGAAAACCGATGGCCGGCACCAGCATCGCCAACCCAAAACCGGCAAAAGGCAACATTGCTTGCAACAGGCCATAAATGCCAATCATGCGCCGGTCATTACCTGCCGCAAGCGCCACTGCATCGGTGGTGATGGTGGCAAAGCGCCCGGCGCCAATTAGCAAAGTTGGCAAATATTGCCCGATGCTGACCGCAAACCCCACGGCAAGCGCGGTTAAAACCGGCCGGGTCAAAAGCGGCAAGACCACACGCCAGAACACCCGGTTTGGGGGCGCGCCAAGGCATAAGGCGGTTTGACGATAGCGCGCATCAAGGCTGCGAAACGGGTCCGCCAGCGATAAAAACATATAGGGCAGCACAAAAACCAGATGCGCCATCACCACCGAAATGAATGTCCGTTCCAGACCGAGATAACCAAAAAACACCTGTAACCCAAACATGAAGCTGATTTGCGGCATTAAGAGCGGCAGGTAAATCAGCCACATGGCACCGCGACCGGGTGCTGCGGACTGGCGGCCTTCGCGTTCGAGGCAGGCAATGACCAAAACAATGGCCACCAGTACGGCGACAAGCCCGATCAGCACGCTATTGGCAAGCGAACCGGCAAGGGCGGGCAATTCGCGCAGCCACAATTTCAGGGTAAACTGGCCTGGCAACATATCGGGATAACGCCAAAAACCGGCAATACTCCAGACAACCAAGGCCACAATACCGGCCAAAATCAGCCCCGCCGCCAGCATGGAAAGAACCGCGACCAACAGCCGCACCGCCCCCTCGCGGCGATAGCGCCCACCGCCCTCGGCCCAGTAACGCCCGAAAAAACCAACAATTTTCTCGCCCGCCATCCACAACACAATCAACCCGGCCACCAATGCCAATTGCAGCAATGATGCCGCCGATGCCATAAACCGCGTCGAAAGGTCAGGGTCAGACAGCCAATGTAAAATACGTACTGCCAAGGGGGACGGTGTGGTTGGCCCCAGGATCATGGCAACATCCACCACCGAGGCGGAATAGGCCAGCACGGCAAAAACCGGCAGGCGGATTTGCCGGTAAATGCGCGGCAACACGGTTTTAAGCCAGCCTGCCACCCGGCCATAGCCCAATGCCAGCGCCACCGTTTGTGTGGGCCCGGCATTGGCCTGTTGCAAGGCCCCTAACGTCATTAAAAACAGGAACGGTATTTCCTTTATGACCAAGCCCGCCACCAGGGCCATGCCCCAGCCATCCTGCAAGGTGATGATGTCGGGCGGGCGGTCCCACCCGGCCAGGGGCGCAAATAGCCGCACAATCCAGCCGGACGGGGCAATCAAAAAGGCCAGACCAAAAGCCGCAGCGGCGTGCGGAATGGACAGAACCGGCGACAGCACCCGCTGGATGGCGGCAAAAACCCGGGTGCCCTGCCAGGCCGCACAAAACAGCATCACCAGCGCAAAGGACAAAAACGTTGCCAACAGTCCGCTTACGGCCGACAGGCGCAGCGAAATCATCAATCCCGGTTGGGCCGCCAGTTCACACCATGCCGCCAATGACCAATCCCCACCGCCCAGGGCGGGCAAATAGCCAAAGGCAGGCATTATTGTGCCCAACATTCCGGCCAATACCGGCCCAACCATTAAAATGACGGTTAAAACGGGGGCTAATCGTAACACGGGCGGCCCATTTTCCAGCTAGGGTGCAGGGATGGCATCAGTAACATCTACGGCATCAGCGGCATTAACGGCATAAACAACAGAAACGCCAATAGCCCCCCTTATTTGGCAACGCCATACCGTTTTTGCCATTCGCTTTCAACCAGTTCCATCCAGCTTGGATGGGGTTCGGGCAGCACATTGCCCATTTCAGCAGGCGACAGGGTTGCCACTCCCAAATCCAGCGCGTCAAAGGCCTTGCGATCCGCCGCCGGGATTTTGTTCATATCCAGAACGGTGAAACTGCCCCAGATTTCGGGTTTCTGTTTACGCAACTGGGCCTGTGGTGACATCAGGAAATTTGCCAGCACCACCGCCCCGGCCTTGGCCGATGCATTAAACGGAATGGCAACAAAGTTGGTATTGCCCAATGTGCCCCCGTCAAACACAAAGCTGCGCACGGTATCGGGCAATTCAAAATTGGCAATCGCGGCAGAAACTTCGGCGGCACTAAAGGAAAAACCGATATCAATTTCATTATCGGCCATCATCGCGCGCAAGGCCGCGCCGTTGGCCGGATAAGCCTTGCCTTCACGCCACAAAACCGGTTGCAGCTTGGCAAGATAGGTCCAAAGCGGGGCGAGAACCTTTTGCGCATCGGCCTGATCAGCCGGTTTTTGCAGCACGGACGGGTCGGTAACCAGTTCGCTTAGAACCTGTTTTAAAAAGGATGACCCCATATAATCGGGCGGTTGCGGGTAGGTAAACCGGCCCGGATGTTTTTGCAGCCAGGCCAGCAAGTCCTGTGCGCTTTTGGGCGGGGTTTTCACCCGTGCCGTATCATAAAAGAAACTGAGTTGCGCCATGCCCCACGGGGCTTCAAGGCCATCGGTGGGCACGGTAAAATCATTCACCGTGGTTGGCTTGCCCGTCACATCGACATATTTGAAATTGGGGGTTTGTTCCACCCACGGGCCAAACAGCAAATCATTGCGCTTCATCGCGGCAAAGTTTTCGCCGTTAATCCATATCATATCGACAGCCCCGCCATCATTTTTACCGGCGGCTTTTTCAGAAACGACCATGGAAACGGCATTGGCGGTGTCGGCCAACTTCACCTGTTTGACGGTAACGCCATAGCGTTCCTGCACCTGTTTGCCCGCCCAGGCGATATAATCATTAATGCGTGGTTCCCCGCCCCAGGCATACCAGTAAACCGTTTGGCCCTGCGCCTGTTTGACAACCGCATCCCAGTTTTTCATATCCGGGGCCGGGTCCGCCCGGGCGACAAGTGACGCCAGGCTTAACCCCGCGCCCAGCATGGTCGCCTTGATCAGACGGGTGAATGTTTTTGACATATATCTTCCCTCCCCAAACCACGGATCGTCGCAAAACCCAGTAGCGCCCCCCATTTCGATGCGGAACAACCCGTTTTTACGACCGTTATCACCCTGTAAAACCTAGGCGCTTGCCCCATTAAATCAATTCACGCTTGCGTTAGAACCGCGTCAGCCACATCTTGATCTGCGCGTGCCGCACGGCAACAACACGGAAACGGGTATTTAAATGTTTGACTGGATCGCTGATCCCCATATGTGGATCGGTCTTGCAACCCTGACGGCACTCGAAATTGTTCTGGGGATCGACAATATCGTCTTTCTATCCGTCATTGTCGCCAAACTTCCCAAAAAACAGCAAAAAGCCGCCCGGCGCATGGGCCTGATCGGGGCCATGTTGATGCGCCTGCTTTTGCTGGCCTGCATGGCCTGGGTGATGGAACTGACAACCCCGCTATTTGATGTCTTTAACCGCGGCATTAGCGGGCGGGACATGATCCTGATTGTGGGCGGATTATTCCTGATTGCCAAGGCATCAATGGAAATTCACAACACCATCGATGAACCCGGCGACCATGAAACAAAGCCGGTCGTGGGCTTTGTCGGCACGATCATACAGATCATGCTGCTTGATGTTATTTTCTCGCTTGATTCGGTTATTACCGCCGTTGGCCTGGTCGATCATTTAACCGTCATGATGCTGGCCGTGGTGATATCGGTTGGCGTGATGCTGTTTGCCGCCCGCCTGATCGGCGAATTTGTCGACAAACATCCGTCGATCAAAATGCTGGCATTATCGTTTTTGATTTTGGTGGGCTTTGTTCTGCTGCTCGATGGTGTGCAAATACACGTTCCCAAGGGCTATATCTATTTTGCCATGGCGTTTAGCCTGTCGGTTGAAACGCTGAACCTGCTGAACCGTCAACGCAAACAGAAAAAGCGGCTGCAAAATCAAGGCAGCCCAGAGGCATAAGACGCAAGACGCTTCCGGTGCCGCCATGATCAAGCATTCACATGGCGGCACCGAAAGGCGTACTTACCAGATCCAGAACATCAACAGCCAGGCATATATCGGCCCTACCAGGCTCAAGGCAAACATCAGTGATGCCAGTGTTTTTTGCCCAATCCCCGCCTTTCTGCGCCATAAAATGGCGCTGCCCAGCCACAATGCCCATGCGCTCGCGCCCACCAACAGGGCCGCGCGCGCCATTGGTACCCAGCCCAGGGCAAAGCCATCGGCGCGCAGCAATGTTACCGTTTGCGCCGACAGGCCCAAAACCACCCCACAGGCGGCCAGCGGGATCAAGGCATGGGACAAATGATAAAAGGACGGCCGGTCGCGATGCCTCATCACCAGGCAGGCAAGCTTAAGCGGAATTCCAATCAAGACCGACATAACAAGGGCCGTTGTCGCGATATAGCCCAGCAACACCACGCCATCAAGCACGGTGAGAACATCACTCTGCGCGGCATAATTGGTGAGAATCCACCACGGCAAGGTCGCCTGTAACGGCCAGATGATGTTGTGATTGACCAGCGCCATCGCCAGCATCTGCTTGATCTGGATAAACCAGGGGCTGGCACTCCATTCAAAGGCGCCAATCGCAACGCCCATCAGGCCAGTAATGATCAACAGGCTGTCCCATTTGGTTGCCGTGCGGGCGGATAAATGAACGACTTCCTCATTGGGATTGCGGGCCTCGAGGGCAACCGCATCGTGAAAACCGGCACACCGGCCACACATATGACAGGGCGACGGGCTTTCCATGTTTTTGACCGCCACCAAGGGCGCGCAATTAAAACGGTGTTCATGGCTATGGCTGGCGGCATTGACATCCCATGTTGCCCGGTCCACGCCATAGCGCATCGGGGCCAACTTGGCGAGCAAGCCAAAAACCCCATTGACCGGGCACAAATAACGGCACCAAACCCGTTTATTGCGCCCGTAAAGATAGCCCACAATGACCGCACCAAGGGTAGACCCGCCCAAAACCAGCAAAACCGGTGCCGGATACTGATAAACGCTGGTCATTTGCCCATAAATGGTGGTCAGCACAAAGGCGACAAACGGCCAGCCCGGCCAGCGCACCCAGCGCGGAATGGCCCGGCCGCGCCCGTGGCGGCTGGCAAATTCGGTTAGGGCACCTTCCGGGCATAACAGCCCGCACCACAACCGCCCAAACAGCAACATCGATACCAGCACACCCGGCCACCAAATGCCCCAAAACACAAACTGGGCAAAAACGGTGACATTGTTCCAGATATGTGCGGCCAAACCAGGCAATGGCATGATCACCGGCACAATCAGCAATATTGCATAAATGCCCACCACCGCCCATTGCAGGCGGCGGACAAAGGCCTGATGATTGCGCAACCACATGCCAAACGCCAAAAGCCGCCCGGACGGGGCGGCAACAGAACCATTTGCTGTTTTTGTGAATATCGTCATGTCAAAAAGCCGCTTCACAAACCAAGAACGGGCACAAACACGCTGCCCGTTTTATCATTTCGCCACGATGACCCCATTGGCCGATTCCTGGTCCATATGGAATTCATCGTAAAATTTATATGTCCCCGCCGAGATCTGACGGATCACGACAAAGGATGTCACGCCCGGCGCCAACACCTTTTCGCGCCGCAAGCGCAAACTTTCAAATTCAGCCGGGCTGTGGCCGGAATTTGTCACCACAATTTTAAAGGTAGAGCCTGCGGGGACCTCGATCCGGTTCGGCGTGATCACGCCATCCTTGATGTCCATCTTGATGACCTGCATTTCGTCGGCCTGTGCCGTGCGGGTCAATCCGACCAGACCGGCCCCGGCCAGTATCAGGACCAAAAGCGTAAAAACGGCCCGTTTCCCGTGTTCGATCATGCCTGCTTCCTTGATTGACACATCCATGCAGACAGCTGGCACATCACATATGTGCCAGCTGCCCGAATGTTTTAGTAACCGCCTTTTTTACCGACGCCGGCAAAAACAAAGTCATAATCTTTTTTGAACGGCTTGAACCACGGCGCAACGCCGGTTTCCTTGTCGACATGGCGACCAAATTTCGATGCCGCCGAGGGCGGCGCAATATCCAGGGTCAACCGGTATTTGCCCGGCCCCATCAATTTGACATTGTCGCCATAATGCGGCCCGTCACTGGCGACCATCGGCATCAGCATGCCGGATTCCGATTTGCCATCATCAAGTTTGGTCAGGGTATAACCAACCTGCAAATAAGGCGCCCATTCGCCTTCGGCGAGACCGTTTTTATTATCCGCCAGGGCATGAATATCAGCTTCAAGATGCACATCAGACTTGTCTGCCGGGCGCATAATGCCCCTGGGTTCCATCGTGATCGGCTGCAAATAAACGGCAGCCACTTCCAGGCCGCCCCCTTCCTGGGGTTTACCAATGGGATATTCCAGTGCCTGGGCAGGCAGGGACATCAACACTGCAGACACACCAAGACTGGCAGCACCAATCCTGGCGATCCAGGGGGCTTTGAATTTCATAACGCACATTCCTTCATACGATGACGCCAAATGCCAAAAGGCACTTAAACACCAGACCGCGGGTGATAACGACGTGTTGCAAATTTTGAAATGGGGGCTAACGAGGCAGGGTTTTGGAAACGACGCCCCCCAAAGAACTTGAGAAGCGTTATCATTATCATGCTTTCAAGGCCAGAATAATCGCAAGAAATTAAGAATAATTGGCAATTTCAGCCGGCAAATAACACATTCTTCAATCAGCAAGAAAATCAGTATTATTCCAAAGTGCGGGCAAATTGACATCCCTGGAATGACTTCAGATTTGTTTTCATATCACCATGACAGAGTCGCCCAACGCGCATTATGGCACGGATCACCAAAGGCCTATTGCTGTGCGCAGGCAAGAAAGTCTTGAAAAGCAGGCCTTTTTAACCTTAGCGTAATCGCGAAACATCAGGCGAGGCCGCAAAGCACCGCCTTTACATTCCATTGATAAAAATGCTGCGGAACCGTGATGAAAAAAATAACGCCACCCGCCCGGCTTGCTGCTGCCTTTGAAAATGCCGGTTTAAACGATATTGATGTTCTGGAATTTCCGGCTGGTACCCGCTCGGCTGCTGATGCCGCAGCGGCCGTTGGCAGCGATATTAGCGACATTGGCAAATCCCTGGTTTTTCAGGCCAAAAACAGCCAGGAACCGATCCTGATCATTATGAATGGCGCAGACCGGGTCTGTGAGAAAAAGGTCAAAGCCCTGATTGGCGAGCCGATTGGCAAGGCCGATGCGGCCCAGGTCCGCACCCATACGGGCTATGCCATTGGCGGCGTGCCGCCCTTTGGTCATGCCAATGCACTGCGCACCCTGATTGATGAAAAACTGTTGGCAAAACCGGCCATCTGGCTGGCGGCTGGCACGCCCAGCAGCGTTTTCCAACTCACCCCGCAACAGCTTTGCCACATTACCGGCATCAATGTTGGGCATGATCTGGCCCTTGATCCCAAATAGGCAATGCTCTCAATCGTGGCTGCCGGTTCCGGGTTCCGGGTTCCGCCTTTAAGCATCTTTGCTGTGAAAACGGGTGTTACATCAGCCCGTCTTTACGGGTGGCCGCGCGTGCGCCGATTTCATCAAGTGTTTCCTGCTCCTTGCGGTCTTCTTCGGCGCGCAAGGCCGCAACGCGATTGCGTTCGGAAATTTCGGCGGTTTTCATTTCCTTGAAGGCCTGGGCCACCTGATCGCGGAAGGCATCAATCTTGTCTTCCTGCGCCTTGATCTGCTGGTCCAGGGCTTCACGCTCCTGAATAATGGCATTGGCGAAATTACCATAGGCAAAGCCGGCGGTTTGCGGGTTTTCCGCCGCGACCTTTTGTTCGGACAACAGGGCACGTTCCAGTTCCTGGCGCTGATGTTTCAAATGCTCCGCCACGCGCAGCATTTCACCCAGTTCGCGCTGTTTTTCATCCAGCGCCCATTTGCGCACACGCACCAGCGCCTTAAAATCCTTGGCCATTTCCCGGCCTTTCTCCTAAAGCATTGCCTGTCTTAAAAACAAAACGGGGCCGCATTGCATCCCGATCCCGGGCCAATCTTAGCCCCATCAGGCCAGAACAGCCAAAAAACCAAACCCCAACCCCAAAAGCACCTGGGGCAAAGCCCCTCAGCCCCTTACTTTATCCGCCGAGGGCGCGTTTGGCCGCATTCAGGTCGGCCGGGTTCTGCCCGGACTGGCTATTGATCGCCCCCGGGCGGTATCCCTGCCCGCCATTATTACCGGCCACCTGGGCATTGCCATCATCGACCGGGGCCATATCGAGCCTGCGGGCCAAATCGGCATAGCCTTCGGCCAAGCGGGTACATTCATTTTTACGCTGACTTAAAAATTCCTCGATCAGCGGAAAATAATGGATCGCTTCATCCACCTTCGGGTCCGTCCCACGGCGATAGGCCCCCAGGCGGATCAGTTCGGCCATATCATCATAGGTTGCCAGCAATTGCCGGGCACGCCGTACAATCTGGTTTTCATATTCGTTATTACAGCCCGGCATGGTCCGGGACACGCTGCGCAAAATGTTAATCGCCGGATAACGCCCCTGTTCGGCAATCGACCGGTCCAACACCACATGCCCATCCAGAATACCACGCACGGCATCCGAAATGGGTTCGTTATGGTCATCACCATCCACCAGCACGGTAAACAGCCCGGTAATCGAGCCCTGGCCCGGCCCACCCGGACCCGCGCGTTCCAACAGGCGCGGTAATTCGGCAAAAACGGTTGGTGTATAACCTTTGGATGCCGGGGGTTCACCGACCGACAGGCTGATTTCGCGCTGCGCCATGGCAAAACGGGTGACAGAATCCATCATGCACAACACATCCCGGCCCCGGTCGCGAAAAAACTCGGAAACGGCCATGGTCATATAGGCCGCCTGACGCCGCATCAGCGCGCTTTCGTCCGACGTCGCCACCACCACGACGGAGCGACGCAGGCCTTCCTCGCCCAAATCATCTTCGATAAATTCGCGCGCTTCGCGGCCACGTTCCCCAATCAGCCCCACCACCGACACATCCGACGTGGTATGGCGCGTCATCATGGACAGGATACTGGATTTACCCACACCGGACCCGGCAAAAATACCCATACGCTGCCCACGGCAACAGGTCAGAAAGGTGTTCATCGCCCGCACGCCCAAATCCAGCTTGCCCGACACCCGCTGTCGGGTATGGGCCGACGGCGGGGTGCGACGAATGGCATAGGGCACATTGCCCTGCGGCAGCGGGCCTTTGCCATCCACCGGTTCGCCAAAGGCGTTCACAACCCGGCCAAGCCAGCCTTCATCAGGGTAGATTTGCGGCTGGGTATCGGCCAGTTCCACCTCGCAACCAATGCCAATGCCATCCAGGGCGCCAAACGGCATGAGAAGGGCACGCTCACTGCGAAAGCCGACGACTTCGCAAATAACCGCCTCGCCATCGCGTTTCACAACCTTGCATCGATCGCCAATCGACAACGCCCCTTCAACCCCGCCAATTTCGACCAGCAAGCCCAAAACAGCCGTCACCCGGCCAACGACCCAATAATCGGGAACGTGGCGAAGGTCAGCGATGATGTTTTTGCCAATTTGAAACATGGGAGCCTTTTATTTACGTCGTCTTGTGGGATGTCGACCGTACTGAAAACGCGACGCGGGGTGGAAAATGCCGCCTGCAGTTCCTAATATAATGGGATAAGGGCTCATTTACAAAGCCAGTAAGCCAACACAGCCGTATTGCCGCCAAAATTTTCGCTTAGGCAAGGCCGCCTAACACCCTGTTAAATCTTTGTTTGGTCATGACGGGAACAATATGGCAGTAAAAAAGTTAACAAATAGCGACTCGTGTGCTTGCCTCGAGTCGCAAAGCAACGTATCGTTAACGAAACGGGAAAAATCCCACGACACGGCTGCTGTTGGGGCATAGCCGGTACAATCCGGATAAAAACAAATTTATTGCGGAAAATGGTAACGGAGCGGAGCGGAAAATGCGGGTGCTGCTTGTAGAAGATGATGACGCCATGTCGGACAGCATAGAGCTTATGCTGAAATCCGAAGGCATGGTTGTAGATACCACCGATTTGGGGGAAGACGGCCTCGAGATTGGTAAATTATATGATTACGATATTATTTTGCTCGACCTGATGTTGCCCGATATTGACGGCTACGAGGTTTTGCGCCGCCTGCGCGATGCGCGGGTGGAAACGCCGGTTCTGATCCTGTCGGGCCTGACGGAAACCGAAGACAAGGTCAAAGGTCTTGGCTTTGGCGCGGATGACTATCTGACCAAGCCATTTGATAAAATAGAACTTCTGGCCCGTATCCAGGCAATTGTGCGCCGGTCCAAGGGGCATGCCCAGTCGGTCATTGCAACAGGCAAGCTGCATGTCAATCTTGATGCCCGCACCGTGGATGTCGCCGGATCACCGCTGCATCTGACGGGCAAGGAATATGGCATTCTGGAACTGTTGTCGCTGCGCAAGGGCACGACCCTGACCAAGGAAATGTTCCTCAACCACCTTTATGGTGGCATGGATGAGCCGGAACTGAAGATCATTGACGTCTTTGTTTGCAAACTGCGCAAGAAAATCCAGTCTGCAACCAACGGCGACAATTATATTCACACGGTTTGGGGGCGCGGATATGTGCTGCGCGACCCCGAAAGCAATGGCGCACACGCAGCCGCCTGATTTGGCCCTGCTATCGCTGCCCGCTATCTGCCATTAAAATACCCCGCACCCTTTCTGGCTGCGGGGTATTTTTTGGAATATGCAAGATATCTACATCTTCCATCACATTACCGGGATGCCTCGCGCAACGTTACTCGCCAGTTGTGGCATCAACAATGCCCCATCTGCCGTTTTCATACCTGCACCCCTGCCCTGAAGTTCGGCCACAAGGTCCTCCTTAACGTTGATGGTTTTAAAGCAAAAAAAACGCCCGGAGAGACCCGAGCGTTTAATTGTTAAAACCATCCTGTGCAGAGAACCCGATCAGTCCTTTTTATCATCGGGTTTACGCGGATAGGTCCGGCCAAATGTCGATGACGACGGCGTTGTCGGACGGGTGGACGAAAAGCTGCTATTTGTCCCCTCCGTTCCTGCCGGGCGCGCGGGCCGCTGATAGGTGCTGGCACCGCCCGATGAATTGCTGCTGCCAGCACTGCCGGTGCCATAGCGCGACGTCCCCGGCGTTGCCCCACCCGTGGAGGATGGACGGCTATAAGAACTTCCCGTGCCACCTGCACCTGTTGTGCTGCCGGTATTCCCAAAGCTGCTACGCGGTGTGGTCGTATTCGTTGAGGATGTTGTTGAGCTACTGGCCGGACGGGCCGTGGTGCCTGTTGTCCTGGCAGATGCTGGCGCTGTGCTGCCCGCCCCCGTTTGCATTGCCTTGGGCTTGGGAAAGGCAAAACCACCCGCAGCCGCCCCTGTCGATGCACTGCCAGCCTGTACCTTTTCAAGCTCGGTCACATCCACATCCGGTGCGCCGGGACGGTTAAGCTGGTAAATGCCGCGCTGGCGCGTCAGGGGCTTGAACTTATCCGAGATGCCCAGCACCGTTTCCGCCCCACCCAAAAACAGAAAACCGTCATCGGGCATTTGCGCGGCAATACGCGCAAGAACATCGGTTTTGGTCGGCTGGTCAAAATAGATCAGAACGTTGCGGCAATAGACCACGTCAAACTGGCCCAGCGGCTTTAGATCTTCCAGCAGGTTATATTCGCGATATTGCACCTTGGAGCGCAATTCCGACGAAATCTGCCACATGTCATCGGCTTTCTGGAAATGCTTGACCAGAAGCGTGATCGGCAAACCGCGCTGGACTTCGAACTGCGAATACAGCCCGGCCCGCGCCTTATTAAGAATTTCGCGCGAAATATCAGTCCCGATAATGTCAATGCGCCACCCCGCAAGCTGACTTGCGAAGTCCTGCAGGATCATTGCCAGGGAATAGGGCTCCTGCCCGGAAGAGGCCGCAGCACACCAGATACGCAAATGGCGTTTGCTTGCCCGCGCCTTGATCATGTGGGGTAAAACCACATGACGGAACTGATCAAACGGCTTGGTATCGCGAAAGAAGAAAGATTCATTGGTGGTCATGGCTTCGACCACATCTTCAATCAGCGTGCGGTCCATCCCGCGCAATGCCCCGATCAATTCGCCAAGGTCCTTCAAACCACGCTTGCGCGCAATCGGCATGAGCCGGCTTTCGAGCAAATAGAACTTATCCTGCGTCAGGACAAGGCCCGAGCGGGATTTGATCAATTTGCTGACGAAATCAAAGTCTTCCGGCTTCAACATCTTGTGTTAACGACCTCCGGCAAATTTTTTCACGTAAGGGGCAATGCCCCCTATCGGCAGTATTGCGGAACAAATTCCCGCATGGGCAGCAGCACCGGGCATTCCCCACACCACGCTGGTTGCTTCATCCTGCGCAACCACCATGCCGCCAGCGCCAACAACATGGCGCCCGCCCAACATACCATCCTGGCCCATGCCCGTCAGAATGATTGTCAGCATATTGCCCCCATAACTTTCCACCAGACTGCGCAACATCGGATCAACCGACGGGCGACAAAAGTTTTCCGGCGGGTTCTGGTTCAGAGCAATTTTACGATTATTCCCCCGTCCCTCGATCACCATATGGTAATCCCCGGGCGCAAGATAAACCCTTCCGGGCTGAACCTGTTCACCATTTACGCCCTCGGCGCATTTAAGCCCGGTCAAACGGGTAATATGCTCGGCCAGAATGGTGGTAAATGTCGCCGGCATATGCTGGGTAATAAAAATGGGCTGCCGCACCCCGACAAGCCCGCGCAACACTTCAAACAAAGCCTGCGGCCCGCCCGTAGAACTGCCAATGGCAATGGCCTCGACATTCACATGTTTTTCCGGCAGCAGCGTCACCTGCCCCTGCGAACGCCCACGTCGCGCCGGTGCCGGCGCATTGCCCGCCGCCGCCCGTTTGGTGCGTTCCTGCTTGGGCCGGGCCGGATGTGGCTCCGCCCGGCGCGAAGGGGCCTCGCGGGTTTGCGCGGCAGCACGCGGCCCGGCATCGCCCGTCGGGCGTGCCCCCGGCGCACTGGCACCTGGTCGCGCGGTTTCAGGTTTGGCACCGCCATGGGCTTTGCCCGCTGGCGTCGCCCCCGGGGCCGCACTAACAATACCGGCCTTTTTCGCCGCAACGGCGGCATCCTCGATCAAGCGGCCCGGATCGCGTACATGGGCCGCCATGCCGGGTTTGGCAAGGCCGCTATCGCGCGCAGGCACCGGTGCCGGATCTGCCGGCATCGGCCTGATTTGCGGACGCATGGGTTGATGTTGCATCGGCTGCTGCATCGGACGGGGGCGCAACTCTGCGGTAAAACGTTTACGCTGAATGCGTCCCGGTTTTTGCAAAACCTGATGTTCAATCGACATTTCGGCGCGAAACGGTTTCGCATCATCATGCTCGCCCGTCTCTCCGCCCTCGGGCGGGGTTTCCGTACCCGTGGCCGTTGCGTCACTGGTTCCCGATGCGGGTACCGCACCCGGCTCATCCCCATCAGGATGCGGCGCTGTACCATCAACCAGGGCACCGTCTTCGTCAAAATCATCAATCTCGTCAAAGCCGTTTGCCTGTTCCAGCATCTTGCGACGCTGTTCAGACCACGCCTTGACCTTGTCTACCAGTTCACTGCGAAACCCTGACCCGACATTAAGGTCCTTGGCCGACGAGGGCTTGGGAATATAATCAACCGCCCCCAGGGTCATTGCCTTGAAACTGATATCGGCATTTCGCTTGGTCAGGGTGGACGCCATGATCACACGCACTGTGGGATCAATTTCCAGAATTTTCGGCAAAGCCGTCAATCCGTCCATGACCGGCATTTCAATATCGAGAACGACCGCTTCAATGCCACCGTCGCGCATCACCGCAAGGGCGTCTTCGCCGTTCGCAACGGAACCGACAACCTCGATATCGGAATCATCTTGCAGCATACGCGCGACAAGCCCGCGTACAATTGCCGAATCATCAACAATCAGGACTTTATATGGTGGATCGATGTGGTTTTGTTCCACAGGTACGATGTTCCCGCTTGGTCAAAAGGCCGCAACGCCCAAAGCGAAGTCGCGGCCACAAGGATCAGATCAGACCAACCTGTTCAAACTTGGCCTGAATGATCTCGCTATCAAAGGGTTTCATGATGTATTCATTTGCCCCGGCGGTAATGGCTTCCTGGATATGCTCCAGGTCATTTTCCGTGGTGCAGAACACAACAACGGGTTCGTCCCCTCCCGGTGCGGCGCGCAGATCCCGAAGAAATTCGATACCGCTTTTTACCGGCATGTTCCAATCCAGCAGCACCGCGTCGGGCATATCCGAGAGGCACTTCTCAAGGGCTTCCATACCGTCTTCGGCTTCGACAACCTCGAATCCCAATTCCTCAAGGATACGGCGTGCCACCATTCTGATGACTTTTGAATCATCGACGACGAGACAACTCTTCATCGATTTCCTTCTCGCAATTTCACGTGTTAAGCCACGACCGGCAATATCCGGGCGCCGGGCGCGCCCGGAACATCGTTAACAGACTGGCATCAGCCAACCTGTTTTACAGACCCGGCAAAATCAAGCAGCCGGGTGACGTCCAGAATGACCAGCAGGTTCTTTTCAAGACGAAAGATACCGTCGGAAAATTCCCGCCAGCGCGGATCAAGTGTTGCCGGATTCCGTTCAAAAGCATTCTGCGGAACGCTCAGAACTTCGCCGACCTGATCGACCATAAGGCTGTAAAGTTCCCCGCCCTGGTCAACCACTATGCTCATTCCGGGCTCTTCAACTTCCCTGTTGCGCAGGCCAAGACGCTTGCGCACATCAATGGCGGTCACAATGCGTCCGCGCAGGTTCAGCGAGCCCGCCACTTCAGGCGGTGCCAGCGGAATACGCGTGATGCGCTGCGGGCCAAGAACGTCCTGTACGGTCAAAACCGGAATGCCAAACATCTGCTTGCCGATTGTCGCCGTGACGAAATCCTTTGTCGATCCCCCCAGATCAAGGGCAGTACTACGCTCGGAACTGGGGACAAGTGCGTTTTTGTCACTCATGATACTTTACCTTCGACTTAGACAGCAGCCAGCGTCTGGATCAGGGTCGAGACCAGGGCGTCACGGTCAAATTTGGCGACATAATCGCTAAATCCAACACGGCGTCCGCGCTCGAAATCCTCTTCGCTGGTATGAGACGACAGGGCGATAATCGGAACTTCACCCCAGTTCTCGTCATTTTGCAGGCTCTCGGCAAATTCAAAGCCGTTCATGCCGGGCATTTCGATGTCGCTGATAATGGCATCAAACACCGCACCATTATTTTTCAGCTCCAGCGCCTGTTCCGCACTTTCAACCGACGTTACCTTGAAACCGGAAACCGACAGCATCGGGGTCAGCAGGTTACGGAAGAACGGGCTGTCATCGACAAGAAGAACCTTCTTCTTTTCACCGCCACCACCTTCTTCTTTGCCAAACCAGTCGCTAAAGGCGAGTTCGAGGTAATAACCGGCATCGATCAGGTCGGTTGCCTTGCCGTCAACCACGGCAGAGCCAACCAGGCCATCACGATCGGCTGTCAGTTCAACATTGAGAACATCATCAACAATATCAACGATCTCGTCGACAACCAGGCCCATCGTCCGCTCGCGATCCTGGAACACCAGGGTCGGCTGACGGCCTTCGGACTTCATCTGATAGGCACCGTCAATAAAGACCAGCGGCATCAGCTTGCCACGATACTGAACCAGCGGACGACCGTTGGAATATTCGATGCTTTCGACATCGATTTCCTCGAGACGGGCCACCAGTGCCAGCGGCACGGCGCGCACTTCATTCCCACCGGCACGGAAGACCAGCATCGAGGTGGTTTCGCGATCCGAGCTTTCCGACTTGGCCTTGGATTCAACACCCTGCTGGCCGCCAACGGTGATTTCACCTGTACGGGTCGCAATGCCGTTCGGATCAAGGATCATGATCACGCTGCCATCCCCAAGGATGGTATTGCCCGAGAACAGCGACAGATCACGCAGGATCGGTGCCACCGGCTTGACCACGATTTCCTCGGTATCAAACACGCGATCCACGATAATACCAAAGCTGTAGGTGCCCACTTGGGCGACCACGATGAAGGCCTCTTCATCGACATCGGCATCAACGGCCGTTTCATCAAGCCCAAGGATTCTTTTGAGCGTGACAAGCGGCAGCAGGCGGTTACGCAGGCGCAGAACCGGCGTATCGTGAATGCGTTCGATCGAATGTTCGGAATTGCTCGAGGCACGAACAAGTTCCAGAACGCTGATCTGCGGGATAGCAAAACGTTCCCCGCCGCTTTCAACGATCAGGGCGGAAACAATCGCCAGGGTCAGCGGAATTTTGATGATGAAGGTCGAACCACGGCCTTCAACCGATTTCAGTTCCACCGTACCGCCGATCTTTTCGATGTTGGTCCGGACCACGTCCATCCCCACACCACGACCGGAAACCGATGTCACCTTTTCTGCTGTCGAAAAACCCGGCTTGAAGATGAACTGGTGGATCTGCTGATCCGACATATTTTCCAGTTCGCCTTCGGTCACAATGCCGTTGGCCAGAGCCTTTTCCTTGATCCGCGGGACATTAAGGCCACGGCCATCATCGGAAATCTCGATAATGATGTGTCCGCCTTCATGATAGGCGTTCAGGGTTACCGTACCGGTTTCGCCCTTGCCCGCATCACGACGGCCCTGAATGTCTTCCAGGCCGTGGTCGGCAGAGTTGCGAACCATGTGGGTCAGCGGGTCCTTGATCAGTTCAAGAACCTGACGGTCCAGTTCGGTATCAGCACCAATCATTTGCAGATCGATCTTTTTGCCCATTTCAAGGGCAAGGTCGCGCACGATACGCGGCAGTTTTGCCCAGGCATTCCCAATCGGCTGCATACGGGTTTTCATCACCCCTTCCTGCAGGTCGGTGGTGATATGCGACAAACGCTGCAACGGAACGGTAAATTCGCTGTCATCCTTGCCACGGACCATCTGCAACAGCTGGTTCCGTGTCAACACCAGTTCGGAAACCAGTGTCATCAGGTTTTCAAGCAGTTCGACATTCACACGAATGGTCTGGGCCGCAACCGAGCTTTCCTTGGCTTCGTTGCGCGGATGGGCTTCGCCCTTTGCCCCGCCATCATGCCCGGACGATGCCGCAGCGGCAACAGCCTTGGATTTCGGTGCCGAAGGCGGTGTCGCGGCGGCTGCGGGGGCAGCAGGTTCCGGCTCGGGTTCGGGCTCTGGCTCCGGTGCGGCGGATGCGGCAGGCTCCGGCTCGGGTTCCGGGGCACGGGCCTGTGCTTTTGGCGCACTGCCTGTACCGGCCGGCAAGTTCCCGGTATCGGCAAAATGATTAAGACGCGCAATCAGATCGGCGTCATTTCCGTCCGGCTCGGTCTCGTTGGTTTCAAGCTCGCTGAGCAAGTATTTGATGGTGTCGATCGATTCAAGCACCAGCGTCACGGCATCGGCGGTAACAATCAGTTCCCCGTCACGAATTTTGCCCAGAACGTTTTCACCAGCATGGGCAACTGCCTCAAGGCGCGGCAACCCCAAAAAGCCGCATGTCCCTTTGATGGTATGAACCAGACGGAAGATATTCGACAGAATATCCGGATCGTTCGGGTTCTGTTCAAGCTTCACCAGCTCTACGTCGAGCGTCGAAAGACTTTCCGAAGTTTCGGTAAGAAATTCACTTAAAAGATCGTCCATATATCCCCTCCACAATGCCGGCAATCAGACCATCACCGGACCCGGGACGTCAACCGCATCAAATCTGCCCAATCGTCTTGTATTCCCGTTTTACACGAGAACTACCATGTAGGTAGAGCCTAGCACACGGATTTACTATACTGGCACGGCAATTTTTTTAAACATAGATCAAAGTCACAGAACTTTCTTTTGCCACCACCTGCAGCTGCCGACCTGACCTTTCGGCGAGGTTCCGGGCAAAAAAGCCCTGAATGTTACGCGGATCAAGGTCTTGCGGGTCAACCGGCCCCGACAGAACATTTTCAATTTCGGGCCTGATGGCGGCGCGTTTTCCCTGTGCGGTGACATTTATTTTCGCACCGGAGTCGCTGGTGACGGCAATTTCGCCGCCAAAGGGCAGGGCCTCGCGCGCCATCATCACCATATTCAGAACAACCCGCGCGGTAGCAGCATCCATCTCAATGTTGCCCTCCCAGGCCAGTGTCACCTTGCCGTCGGCCTCATAGGCCTGCATCACGGTTTTGCGCATGGTGGCGGCATCAACGCTGTTTCCCGCCCGTCCATAGGCCAGACGAAACAGTTGCAGGCGGCGCTGGGCCTCTTGCCCGCTACGCCGCATCAGTGCCAGGGCTTCATCATCACTACCCCCTGCCTCGTCCATCAATTCAGCCCCCGCATTGACCGCACCCACCGGTCCGACCAGATCATGACAAATTCGCGAGCTGATAAGTTCTATCAGGATAAGCTCCAGTTGCCTGTCCTGCTGCATGCACTGCGCTCCAGATCTTGACGGTGCGCCTTCCCCAAAAAGCCGCAACCCCATATGAAAACAAAGCCTTTCCCGCCCTGTCTGGCGGGAATCGAGGCCCTAATGTGCAAAACAGGTATTAAAACCTTATTTAAATGGCAGGCCAAAAAACACATGCCTTGTGTGCCAAAACCATGATGCCCCGTTTTTCCTTCTTTGTCACAACTGCTTTGCAATGATAGATTTATTTTAACAGATGACACTGAACCGGCCCTGTCTAGTTGGCCGCTTGGCTATTTTTTGAAAGCCAGGACAGCAACAGGCACCTGCCGGCCCACTTGGTTGAGAACGCAATTTTATGGATTTTCTGCTTACACCCGGCACCATTGTACGCCATCCCGGCCAGCCCGAATGGGGGCTGGGTCGCATTCAGGCTGTTAACGGGGATAGCCTTGCCGTCAATTTCGAGGAAGCCGGCCGCCAGATCATTCGCACACGCCATGTCGCCCTTGAAATTGTCGAACCGGCAATGGGGTATGAATAATGTTTGCCCCGACATCAGGTTAATGCCAGCCGGCATCATCGGCCAAAACGCGATAAATGCGCGCAAACCAATGATCCCGCAGGCAACGGCAACGACCCCGACACAAACCACCACTGCGTTCAGATGACCCCGAACAATTGCGGACAAAATAATGAGAAAAATCGAAACGCCCCCTGAGACGGACAGCTTCAAACAGCGCCACCACGATGCTGCGTGGGCCGTACTGGAACGTTTTGCCATCGGGCTGGCAACCAAGGCACGCAGTCAGGGCAATCAGATCAGCGCAGAGGAAATTGAAAAGGCCCTCAATGCGCTACACGGGCAACCCCGGCTGTTTGACGAAGCCTGGGCGGCCATGAAAACCGAAATTTCCGCAGCCAATTCCCGGCGCGCGCCCTCCATTCGCAATGATCCGTTTGGCCGCCTGCTGGTCAGCCGTTTTGCCCATCTTCTGGCCGGGCGCGAAGCCGGTGATGTGGAACATGGCGCACTTTCACGCGATATGTTGCAGCCGTTTTTCCATGCCATCCGCATGATGGTCGGGGCCGACACCATCGAGCAGATCGATAGCGAAATCCGCAGCATTGTCGAAACCCATGCCAACGAAGACGATGACATCCGCGATGCCACCGATTATTGGGACCATCTGGCCGAAAACCCGCTGGTTTCAAAACAGATCACAATGGTTTTCGTCAGGATGGCAATGCACTTTGCCGATTATGAAAAACGCAAAAACTGGTTCATTCAGTTGGTGAATGACAATATGCACCGCAACGGGACCCAGTGGGAATTTACCGAAAACCATTTCATCAAACTGATTCACGCGCTTTTCCGCGATGTACGCGCCATTCTTGCCAGCCCGGAACGCTCGGCCCTGCTGGCCGCCGAGATTGACCACGACAAGGTCGGCGTGCTGCGTAATGTGATGGCCAATATCGACCGCGATATCGCCGCCCTGCATAATCGCGAGGCAGCAACCTGGCAGGATTAAGCCCAGAGGCCGCCGCCGCAGGAAAAAACATGGCAAAGGCCCTTGCCCGCAGCTACTTCTTTGCACTATCTGTTTGCAGGAGTGTATAGGGCACTATCAAACGTCAAAATTTCAGGCAGGATACCGTGCAAAAGCCGCTGATCGACAAATATGGCCGTCATGTCTCGTATTTACGGGTTTCCGTAACAGACCGCTGTGATTTTCGCTGTACCTATTGCATGTCGGAAAGCATGACGTTTCTGCCAAAATCACAAATCCTCACCCTTGAGGAACTTGATCAGCTGTGCAGTGCCTTTATTGCCCGAGGCGTGCGTAAACTCCGCCTGACCGGCGGTGAACCACTGGTGCGCCGGGGTATCATGGATCTGATCCGCGATCTGTCGCGCCATCTTAAATCCGGTGCACTCGACGAATTAACCCTGACCACCAATGGCAGCCAGCTGACCACCTATGCCGATGATCTGGCGCGTGCCGGGGTAAAACGCCTTAATATCTCGCTTGATACGCTGGACCATCAGAAATTTGCCGAAATCACACGTCGTGGCCGCCTGGAACAGGTCTTGAACGGCCTTCAGGCCGCCAAGGAAGCCGGCATTAGCATTAAAATCAATGCCGTGGCCCTGCGCGGGCAAAATGAAGACGAAATTTCCCGCATGCTGGCCTGGTGCGGACAGGAAGGGTTTGATCTTTGCCTGATCGAAGCCATGCCGCTGGGCGATATTGATGGCGACCGCACCGATCATTACCTGCCGCTCACCGTGGTGCGTGAACGGCTGGAAAAGGACTGGACGCTGGTTCCCAGCAACCATGTCACCCCTGGTCCGGCGCGTTATGTTTCCGTTACCGAAACCGGTGGGCGCCTGGGCTTTATCACGCCGATGACCCATAATTTCTGCGAGGGCTGCAACCGCGTCCGTATTACCTGTACCGGCACGCTTTATATGTGCCTGGGCCAGGAGGACCATATCGACCTGCGCGACATCCTGCGGGAAAATGACCCGGCATTGCTTGATGATGCCCTGGACCGCGCCATGTTGCTAAAACCCAAGGGCCATGATTTCATCATCGACCGCAAGGGCCAAAAACCCGCTGTTGCCCGGCATATGAGCATGACGGGCGGCTAAACCGCCCCGTCGGCCTGCTCTGACACGCGCAAATCCCGCGCCAATAGCGCGGGACACTTATCAGCGCTGAAAAATCACCGGAAACCACTCCTCGCGCAGCTTTTGCCCGGCTTGCATATCGTGGCCCGGAAAGGGTGGCGATGTGCGGCCCGGTCGTTCGACATAGCGGGCATCATCCCCCACCAGCCGCAGCGAAAAGGCCCGGCGACGGTTTTGCGTCATATTGCCGCGTGCGCCATGCAGGATGCGAAAATCAAAGGCAACGGCGTCGCCCGGTTCCATCTGCCATTCGCGAATATCCATGCCTTCGCCATCCGGGTCCGGTACGGGCATATAGGCCGCTTCGTCAGGGTAAAAGCTTTCTTCCGACAGCCAACGCGTTGGCAATACCGCGCGCGGCCATTGATGCGACCCGGCGACACAGCGCAATGTCGCCTCGCGCACCGGGTCCAGCGGCGACCAGAAGCTCACCGTCTGCTGACCTTCGACAAAATAATAGGGGCTGTCCTGATGCCAGGGAGTCGGCTTTGACGTGCCCGGTTCCTTGACCAGCACATGATCATGAAAAAGCTGCACCTGGTGGCTGCCCATCAAGTCAGCTGCCACCTCCGCAACGGATGACTGGCGGATCACCTGTTCAAATTCGCCAATGCGCTGCCAATTGCAATAATCATCAAAAAAGCGGCCAGCCTCGCCCGCCTTCAGGTTTTCCGCCCCATAAGGGCCAGGATCACGCATATTGGCCTCTATGCCCGCGGCCAGTTGCGGCAAATAATCGGCAAACAGGCCGCGCACCAAAACAACGCCGTCGCGCTGATAGGTTTCAATATCGGCCGGGGTCAAAAGCGGGTGAACCATAACAAAACTCCTTGTGGCGATGTCCCCAGCCTGCCGCATTCCACTAATAGTTTCCAATAATAGATAATAAAGTTAGAATTAATCTGATGTTATATTTAACCCTGCGTCAGATTGAATATGTGGTCGCCGTTGCCCATGCCGGAAGCCTGGCACAGGCAGCGCAAAACCTGCATGTGTCGCAACCGGCCCTGTCAGTGGCGTTAAATCTGGTCGAGGAAAAACTGGGCCAAAAGCTGTTTATTCGCCGCAAGGGCAGCCCCATTACCCTAACGGCCTTTGCCCAAAACTATATTGCCGAAGCCGAAAAACTGCTGGCACAGGCACAAAGGCTGGAAGACCCCGCCGCCCTGTCGCGCATCGTCAATGGGACGCTGACGCTGGGCTGTTTTGATGACCTTGCCCCAACCTGCCTGGCCCGCGTCCTGCAATCATTACGCCACCATTTGCCCGATGTTGCCCTGCGCTGGCGGATACAGGATTTTGAAAGCCTGGCCCGTGACATGCGCGAAGGCCAGATCGACCTGGCGATAACCTATGATCTGGGCCTTGATGCCAGCTTTGACAAAACACCGCTCAAAGCGGTGTCGCCCCACGCCTTTCTATCGCCGCAAAACCCGCTGGCGCAAAAGGCCCGCCTGCATCTGGCCGACCTTGCCAACCAGCCCCTGATCCTGTTTGAAGAAGGCCTGTCCATTCGTCACATGCTTAATCTGTTTCGCCAAAAGGGGCATAACCCGCAAGTGGTTCATCGGGTCAAGGCGCTTGAAGTCATGCGCAGCCTTGCCGCGGCCAATGACGGGGTCGGTATTGCCTATACCAAACCACCGGGCGAGGTTTCCTATGATGGTGCCCCGGTTCTGGCCCGTGAAATTTGTGATCCCGGCGCGGTCGAACACATTATTCTTGCCCGCAGCAACCACCTGCCCGCCTCACAGGTGATTGGCACGGCACAACATCTTATTTCTCGGCACTTCACGCCAATTCATCCTGTGCCAACGCCCGCTGCACAGCCTTTAACATAGAAATCGCCACCTCGCGGTCAGGTTTCCGGTCACGACCAAGTTCACGGTCACTGTCACTGTCACAGCTAAAATCCCCGTTCCCGTCACCCTCGCCCGGCACGGCCAGCAAATGCGCCGGGCATGTGGGGCAATCGGAACTGCCAAAACCGGCAATGGGCGCCACAAGGCCAAAGTCATCGCACAGCCTTGCGCGCAACTGGCATTCATCCCCGTCAGGAATGGCAAGGGCCACCATCACTTGCCCGGCCGGCAGGGTGGTTAGGGCATCAACATGCCAATGCGGTTTTTTAACCGGCGCACAATGGCGCTTCACCCGTGCGGCAATGCCACCCGGGCCCCGCGCACTGCCACAATAAAAATACAGGCCACGCGCCAGGCTTTGACCTGCAAATTGCCGCTGCGTTAGCGTAACGGGGTGCCAAACGCCAATTGCCAAAATATAGGCCCCGGCTGCCTTGGGAAGCAGCCGGAGGGTTTGATCGGAAATATCGCTCAACAGCAGCGTCAAAAGCCGCCCCTATAACAACAGATCAACCGAAAGCCCCGGCCCCCGCTGGCCCGATGCCAGAACCGGTTCACAATCCTTGTTGATCCGGGCGGCAATACGCTGGCGATAGCCGGTAAAATGTTTCGAGGCCACCACATCAACGGCCTCGTCCAAATGCACCTCGACCCGGTAAACACCGGCAACCGAAGTGCCTGTAAGACCCAGAATTTTGCCGGTAACAGCATGGCCCAGATAGGACCCGGCAAACCGTTTGCCAATTCCAAGGTCGGCCACATCAATGCTGGCGGCATTGCGCCGTGTCATGGCAATTGCGGTGTTCCAGTCGCGAAACCCATAGCTTTGCGCCATCAATTCCAGGCTGCCGGCATGGGAAACACGAACATCGCGGTTGGCAAGCGCGGCCCGTAGGCGTTTTGCCTGGGCTTTCAGGGTATCGGCACCCTCATTGGTAAAATTTTTGGGTGCCCCATTTGCCGGGGCATCGGGGCTGTGATCCATCGGATTATTCATACGCATCATCGTCTCCATCAAGGAGGCCGGGTGTTCGCATTGCCGGTCCGACGCGGAACCGAAAGATTTTATGCTGCGGCATTCACCCTCCCTTGCGGGTGCGAACGGCAGGCTGCCACAAAGCCCAAACAGGCAATAGCGTAATGTGGCACCCTGTGCAACGCAATCCTGCATTAGGCCGCCCTCGCAAACAGCGCCGCGAGCCGCCCTCAAAAGCAGCACTTCTTCAACTTGAGATTAAGGCGATCTACCGTCCCTTGATTGACAGCCCCGGTGGCGCAACATATACCAGAAGCCAGAACGCATTTTTAACAGAACCGCCCACCCGCAGGGGCCAGAGGCTCTGTTTTATAAAGGATAATACATATGGCGATGGCAGCACACGAAATTGAATCCATGATCAAGGAAGCCCTTCCCGATGCCCAGGTCCGAATCGAGGATTTGCGCGGGGATGGCGATCATTATGCCGCGCTGGTTGTCTCCGAAGCATTCCGCGGCAAAACCCGCGTGATCCAGCATCAAATGGTTTATTCCGCCCTGAAGGGCAAAATGGGCGACGAATTGCACGCGCTTGCCCTGCAAACCTCAGTGCCTGAATAAACCGCCCCGGACATCCCTTTTCAAACTTTTCAGAACTCCCGTGCCGTGCGCCCCGCCCTTGCTGGGGCGCACAGGTTTTCCGGGGCCAGAGTATGCCCCCGCAACTGACCCTGGTTCATTCTATGTCACAATCACACAAAGCAGCCCTGATCGGGGCAGGTCCTTTGGCCGGGCTGTTCGCCTTTGTTGCCTGGGGTGTCTCGGGGGCGTATTTTCATGCGGTCGGTTTTGCCAGCGCGTTGGAAATTCTAAGCCATCGTATTGTATGGTCCGTGATTCTGACATTGGTGCTGATCTTTGCATTAGGGCGCAAAGCATCCCTGATGCAATTGCTAAGCTCGGCCAGGACAATCGGGGTTTTGTGCATTACCAGCCTGCTGATCGCGGGAAACTGGCTGATCTATATCTGGTCGGTCAATCACGGCCATGCCATCGAGGCCAGCCTGGGCTATTATATCATGCCTTTGGTGATGCTGGTTTTGGGGCGCATTTTCCTGAAAGAAACGCTTAATCGCATTCAGGTCCTGTCTGTCGTCATCGTCTCGCTGGGCGTGGTAAACCTTTTGGTCTTTTTTGGCACCCTGCCCTGGATCGCACTGTGCCTGGCCTTGTTGTTCAGCTTTTATGGCTTGTTGCGCAAACTGGTCCCGGCGGACCCGATTGCCGGCCTGTTTGTTGAATGCCTGGCCCTGCTGCCCGTTGCGCTGATTTATCTGGCTTGGTTGCAAAGCCAGGGCAAAATGGCGTTTCTTCATACCAGCACGGGCAATGATGCCATGCTGATCGGCCTTGGCGCCATGACGACCATTCCGCTGGTGATGTTTGCTTTTGCCGCCCGCAATATGAAATTTGGCGCACTGGGCCTGATGCAATATATCAACCCAACCATTCAGCTCTGTGTGGCCGTCCTGCTTTTTGGCGAGCCCTTTACCCAGGCCCACCTTATCACCTATATTTTTGTCTGGTGTGGGATGGCGATTTTCACCTGGGATAATCTGCGCACAAGCCGTGCCGCACGCGCCAACAGTTGACAGAAAGGCCCCGGAAGGCCATATCTTCGGCCAGCCTTCTTCATATACCTGCGGTCGCACGCGCACCGCGCTTATTACAGTCAAGGATACCCGCTATGTCCGAAAATCCAGTTTTTGACCGCATCCAGAAAGATATCGACGAAAACGACGTCGTTCTGTTCATGAAAGGGACCGCGATGTTCCCGCAATGCGGTTTCTCGGCCGCTGTGGTTCAGGTCCTGGCCGAACTGGCCGTTCCGTTCAAGGATGTCAATGTGCTGGTTGACCCTGCCATCCGTCAGGGCATCAAGGACTTTTCCAACTGGCCGACCATTCCGCAGCTTTACGTCAAAGGCGAGTTTGTCGGCGGTTGTGACATCATTCGTGAAATGTTTGCCTCGGGCGAACTTTCGCAGCATATGCGCGACAAGGGTGTTGCTGCTGCTGCCTGATTGGTCGCACATATTAACGATCCAAAAGCACGTCAGGGCCCGTTCCTGGCGTGTTTTTTTATGCCAACATGGCGGGCATAACGCACCTGTTATGCGTAATCGCCTTTCGGGCCGCGCGGGGCATCCGCCCCGGTTCCGGGCACGGGAAACACCACATCATAGGCCCAGTTAAAGACAAAGGCATAAACCAGATAAAAGGCCGAAAAAGACACATCCATCGTAAAGGCGCGCCACAGGCTGACATTCAGATACCAGGCAATAAAGGGCATCAAAACGGTGAGCAAGCCCGCCTCAAACGCGATGGCATGAAACACGCGCAAGAAAAACGACTTGCCTGTATCGCCTTTTATCCGGCGCAAAATGTGGTCAAATATCAGATTGAACACATAATTCCACAACATGGCGATGGTGGCACTGACCAGTGCGACAACCCCCACTTCCTTCATATCAAAATCAAAGAGCCATCCGCCCAGCGGGATGACAAGCATCAAACCAATGATTTCAAAGGAAAGGGCGTGACGAATACGGTCCAGTGTCGTGCGCATGCCGACCTCATCTTTATGCCGGGCCGTCCCGAATGCGAGGTCCGCTTTTATTAAAGGCAAAAGCCGTTAAAACGGTCCTGATCCCACAATGGGCGAGGTCGTCCTCGTTTGCGCGCCATCCTGCCTGAAGATCACCTTGCTGACAATCCGCCAGGCGCACAAAAAAACGCCCGCTGAAAACAGCGGGCGCTTCTGTTCGAATTCGGCGTAATCTGCAGGGCAGATTAACGCGAATAGAATTCGATAACCAGGTTCGGCTGCATCTGAACCGGGTACGGGATTTCCGAGAATTTCGGGACGCGAACGAAGGTGCCTTTGAAAGCCTTCGCGTCAACGTCGAGATATTCAGGAACATCACGTTCTGCCAGGCTGGCAGCTTCCAGAACCATCGGAATTTCGCGCGAAGCCGATTTGACTTCAACAACATCGCCTTCTTTCACCAGGTAAGAAGGAATGGTGACCTTCTTGCCATTGACCAGGATGTGGCCGTGGTTAACGAACTGACGCGATGCGAAAACGGTCGGAACGAATTTCATGCGGTAAACAACGGCGTCCAGACGGGTTTCCAAGATACCAACCAGGGTTTCCGAGGTATCACCCGGGCGACGCGATGCTTCTTTGTAATAACGCAGGAACTGCTTTTCCGAGATATTGCCATAGTAGCCCTTGAGCTGCTGTTTGGCGAAAAGCTGGGTACCATAATCGGTCGGTTTTTTACGGCGGGTTGCGCCGTGCATGCCCGGTGCATATTCGCGCTTGTTCAGCGGCGACTTGGAACGGCCCCAAAGGTTAACACCAAGGCGGCGGTCAATTTTATGCTTGGCAGCAATACGTTTCGACATTCTAAAACTCGCTTTTTTAAAGTGCTTTGTTGTCCCGATAGTTTCTGCATCAACACAATACAGAACGGGGCCGCAGACTTTTGCCACGACCCGCTTTCTCGGAAGTGAGGCGCAATATAGAGATCATTGCCCGAGAGTCAAACGAAAAGGCACCTGTTTGCCCTGCAAACGCCGTAAAACCCGGACATCCGGCGCACGGGCCGAATGTTTGAAAAACCAGCCTCGGAACAAGGGTTATGTGCGCGGTTTGTATTTACCACCCCGCAGGGCCACCAGCATGCCGCGAATGGTTTGAACTTCCTGATGGGTAATGCCAATACGATTAAAAATATTGCGAATATTGCGCATCATCGCCGGGCGTTTTTCGACAACCCGGAAGAAACCCGATTCATCAAGTTCATTTTCCATATGCACAAACATGCGTTCCACCTCGTCGCGGGTGGCGGGGAAGGAATCGTTTAGCAACATCTGGTAATCGGGCACATCCACACCGGCCTGCCACCATTCATACCCAATCAGCAACACCGCCTGTGCAAGGTTAAGCGAGGTAAAACCGGGATTAAGCGGCACCGTCACCACCGCATCGGCCATCGCAACATGTTCGTTACGAACGCCGGTGCGTTCCGGGCCAAACATCACGCCCACCTTCTCCTGCCGCGCAATATTGGCACGCATTTCCGGGCCAAGCCCGCGCGGGGTGAAAACCGGCTTTACGGCGTCGCGGGTCCGTGCCGTGGTCACATAAATACGGTTTAAATCGGCCAGCGCATCTTCTTCGCGATCAAACACTTTGGCATTGTCGATCACGATATCCGCACCCGACGCATTCGCCGTCGCCCGCTCATTTGGCCAGCCATCGCGCGGACGCACCAGGCGCAGCTCTACCAGGCCACAATTGAGCATGGCCCGCGCCGCCTTGCCAATATTATCGCCAAGCTGCGGTTCGATCAGAATGATCACCGGCGGATTTTCAACGCCCGCTGTTTCGGGACGGTCCGCCGTTGGGGTATCACTCATCCCCTGTCTTCTCCTGTTATCTCGATAAAGGCGCATAGCCCCGCCAAGCAGGTACCAAACGCAAAAAGCGGCAATGCCAGCCCGTCATTTGCGGCTGCTTTACCATTTCCTGCCCGCCTGCGCCAGCATCAGGCGACAGGATCAAATGAAAAGCACATCTGCAATCACGAATGCTGGCTGCGAATTCCGGCCTTGAAGAGTTTATAACTTATGGAATCGCGCAGCGCGTTATAGGACGCCTCGATAATATTGCCGGAAACCCCGACGGTGGACCAGCTATTGCCTTCGGAATCGCGGCTTTCGATCATCACACGGGTAACCGCACGCGTGCCATCGCCGCGGGTTATGATGCGCACCTTATAGTCTATAAGCTCAATCGGCGCGATGACCTCGCGGTATTCCGGCACGGTCAGCAACACTTTGCGAAGTGCTGCATCAAGGGCGTTCACCGGGCCGTTCCCTTCGGCCACCGACATAAATTGTTCATCCCCCACCACGACCTTCACGGTCGCCTCGGACATGGTGATGACCTGTTCGTCCTGTTCATCCACCCAGCGGCGTTCGTCAATCACGCGGAATGATGTCACACGGAAATAGCGTTCCAGCTCGCCCATCGCCTTGCGGGCCAAAAGCTCAAAGCTGGCCTCGGCCCCGTCATAGGCATAACCATCAAATTCGCGCTGCTTGACCAGTTCCACCAGCTTGCCAACAGATTCGGATTTCGGATCAACCTCGACCCCGATCTCGCGGAAGCGAGCCAGAATGTTGGAACGCCCGGCCTGGTCAGACACCAGAATTTGGCGCTGATTGCCAACTTTTTCCGGTTCAACATGTTCATAACAAGTCGGGTTTTTCTCGACCGCCGACACATGCAAACCACCCTTATGGGCAAAGGCGGATTCCCCCACATAAGCCGCCTGCCGGGTCGGTTCGCGGTTCAAGCGGTCATCCAGAACATGCGAGATACGGCGCAACTGGGTTAATTGCTGCGCATTAATGCCCACATCATAGCCCATTTTCAGCATCAGGGTCGGGATGATGGAAATCAGGTTGGCATTGCCACACCGTTCCCCCAACCCATTCAGCGTGCCCTGAATTTGCCGGGCGCCAGCCCGCACCGCGGCCAGCGAATTGGCCACCGCATTTTCCGTATCATTATGGCAATGAATACCCACATGGCTGCCGGGAATGCGCGTGCACACATCACTCACAATTTCAGAAATCTCGTCCGGCAGGGTGCCGCCATTGGTGTCGCACAACACAACCCAGCGCGCCCCGGCATCATAAGCTGCCTGAATCGCCGCCAGGGCATAATCGCGGTTGGCCTTATAGCCATCAAAGAAATGCTCCGCATCAAACAGCACTTCTTCGCTATGCTGTTTCACATGCGCGATCGATTCCGAAATCATCGCCAGGTTTTCATCAAGCTCGATGCCAAGGGCCTCGGTCACCTGAAAATCCCAGCTTTTACCAACCATGCACACCACAGGCGCATTCTGGATCAAGGTGGTCAGCCCCGGATCATTGGAGGCAGAACGCCCGGCCCGCCGGGTCATGCCAAAGGCCGTCAGGCGGGAATTTTTCAATTTGGGCGGATTGGCAAAAAACGCATCATCCGTCGGGTTCGCGCCGGGCCAGCCCCCTTCAATATAGTCAATCGACAGCTCGTCCAGCGCCTTGGCAATCGCGGTTTTATCCGCGGCTGAAAAATCCACGCCCTGGGTCTGTTGCCCATCGCGCAAGGTACTGTCATAGAGATAGACGCGCTTGTCAGACATATTGGTTCCAAATCTGCAGTAGGATGCGGCGCATAAAACGCCGGTCAAAACGAAACACCCCGACATTATGGCGGGACGGTCTGGCAAATTGCCGCAAAACCTCGTCTGGCGCAACCTCGTTACCACACCAGAGAAAAAAACAGCAAATTCCACCGTTTCACCGCCTTTAGAGTAGCAAACCTGTCCCCCTGCATGATTGTGCCCCGCATGGCGGTGGCACTATATTGTAAAGAAGTTTTAAAGGTCCGGATATTTAAGCACCTCAACGTAGCGTTGCTATCCGTGCGGATGCAGACTTTCTTTGGTATTTTAAGGAAACAGTCAGATGGACCGCATCGCTTCCCTGTCAGACGATCTGATTTTCCTGGGTGGGCTCACGTGGTATCGGGACGGCAAGCATTGCTGGCGCGCAGCCGACCGTTTTGCCGAATACACCATTTGCCGCAAACCCGATGACAGATGGCATGGCTATTGGATGCGTAACGGTATTAAAACCCGGGCAGAATGGTCCTGCCCGACCATTGAAACCTATGCCGAATATCTGATCGACCAGGTTCGTCACGCCCGCCTCGAACTCGACTGATTGTGTTGCGGCCTGCCCCCTGCTGCATTGTTTTGTCCAAACAGGAATATTGTTTCAAATTTCCGGCAGACAGGGGCTTGAATACCGATAATCGTCCCAAATTGCCCCAAATTACCAAGGCCATCACAAGAACGGTTGCGTTCGACGGATAAGGGCTTATTTCTGGGGCAGATTGTTTCACTAAAAAAGGTCTCCACATGACCCAACCGACCAAAATGCAGATCGACATTGTTTCCGACGTCGTCTGCCCGTGGTGCGTTATCGGCTATAAACATCTGGAGCAGGCGCTGGCCAATCTGGATGGTCAGATTGATGCCAAACTGCGCTGGCATCCGTTTGAACTCAACCCCGATATGGGGCCGGACGGCCAGGAACTGGGCGAACATATTCATGAAAAATATGGCCTGACGCCAGATCAAAGTGCTGAAAACCGCGCCCGTATCCAGACGATGGGCGAAAATGCCGGTTTTGAAATCCGCTTTAGTTCCGACAGCCGGATTTACAACACCTTTGACTGCCACCGTCTGCTCTATTGGGCGGGGAAAAAAGGCAAACAGACGGCGCTGAAACTGGCCCTGTTCAAAACCTATTTCCAGGAAGGCGAAAATCCCGGCGATCATGGCGTCTTGAAACGCTGTTGCGAGGAAGTCGGCCTCTCGCCCGAGGAAGCCACCGAAATTCTTGCCGGTGACAAATTCGCCAGCGAAGTCCGCGCCGAGGAAGAAGAATTTAAAAATGCCGGCATCACGTCGGTGCCGACCTATGTGGTCAATGGCAAATACGCCATTTCGGGCGGACATCCCCCCGAAGTGTTTGAACAGGCCCTTTCCGAAATCGCCCGCGGCGTTGAAGAAGCCTGATTAGCCGACCAAAATACCCTAACCCATCGCAAAAGCCCGACCGATCACCACGGTCGGGCTTTTTTGTTAAAGCGCTTTGCCTTTAACATCTCACGTCCGTGGTCTTCACATATGGGTTTTCCCCAATCGACGCGAGTCCGACACTCCCCTATAGTTTTAAAGGTTTTCAAAACAGGGAGGGGTGTCATGGCCGAGTTTCTTACGTATCTTCCGGGCATATTACTGGCTTATGCCGCGTTTATGGTTGGCCTGATCAGCCCCGGCCCCGCCCTGATGGCTTTGATGGGGATATCCCTGGGCGACGGCCGCCGCGCCGGGCGGTATTTCGCCCTGGGCATTGGCGCTGGTTCCTTGTGCATTGGTATTCTGACATTGTCTGGCTTGTCGGCCCTGCTGCTCGCCTATGCCGATGCGATGTATGCCATTCGCATTGCCGGGGGCTGTTATTTGCTGTGGATGGCATTTAAGGCCCTGAAGGCCGCCGCCCGCCCGGCAACGGTTTCGGCCAAAGCCGATAACGACCCCGAACAATCCGCCGCGCATTATTTCAGCCGGGGTCTGGCCCTGCATTTAACCAATCCCAAGGCCATTCTGACCTGGATTGCCATTATCTCGATTGGATTTCATCCCGGTGCGCCGCTGTGGGTGGGCGTGATGATTGTCGCAAGCTGCGGGTTGATCTCGACCCTCGTGCATCTTTTTTATGCCACGGCCTTTTCAACACGGCCCGTTATTGCGCTCTATCGCCGCCTCGCCCGCTGGATCAATGCCGTCCTTGGCGTGTTTTTTGCCACCCTTGGGATCAGATTGCTGATCAACCGCTAAATCAAACACCCAGGGTTTAAACCTTGGGCGTGTCGTCCTTCATGGTATCGGCTTCAGCTTCAGCTTCAGCTTCAGCTTCCGCCTGTGCCTTTTCCTCTGCCTCTGCCGCAGCTTCCACCCTGGCCTCTTCGGCGGCTTCCTCGGCAGCTTCTTCTTCTGCCGCTGCTTCGGCCTCGGCTTCCGCCTGTTCGGCCGCCCAAACGCCGGCAGTTTCAACCGCCATGGGCGATGTCGTCGGCAGGACGCTGACATAGCTTTCGGTTTCTTCGACCGGCAGTGCTTCACGGCGCGTCATGCGGTAAAGCGCATAAACCGCAATGACAGCAAATGTCATGGCCAGCACCAGCCAGAAGCTTCGCGGGCCAAGATGTTCCATCGCCCAACCAGCCAAAAGCGGCCCCAAAATCGCGCCAACCCCAAAGGTCAGAACCAAACCACCAGAGGCCGCCGGCATATCTTCAAGCGGCAAATAGTCATTTGTATAGGCCAGAAACAGCGCATAAAGCGGCGTGGTCATACCGCCCGCAACGAAGGCGGCGCACATCATGAAGACAAAGTTGTCTCCTGATGCCCAGCCCAAAATGCAGGCCCCCATCGCCACCGCCGATGCCCCGAAGATCAAATTACGACGATCCATACGATCCGAAAGCCAGCCGATCGGATATTGAAAGACCAGTGCACCGGCAAACAGCATCGCCACAAAGGCCGCAATTTGCCCGGTGGTCATGTTAATCTGGGTTCCGAAAACAGCCGCCATCCCCGTTTGGGTCGCATAGACACAGCCCAACAGGAAGATGCCCACAGTACTGAGCGGGGATCCGGCAAAAAGCTCCTTAAGCCCCATCGGGCGGGCGGCTTCTGTCACCGGAACAGAGCTTGCCGAGAGCAGGATCGGCGCAAAGGAAATGGAAACCAGAATCGATGCCACAATAAACAGGCCCGAATTTGCGGCATCGCCAAATGTCAAAAGACCCTGTGCGCCAATAATTCCCAATGTCTGGGCAATCATATAGGCGGACAAAACCTTGCCACGCGTTTCATTGGTTGAGGAATCGTTCAGCCAGCTTTCCGCCGTGACATAAATGCCCGACATGCAGAATCCCAAAAGCACACGCAGCAACGTCCAGGCCCACGGTTCGGCAACCAAAGGCAGGGTAATCAACCCGGCCGAGGTAAAGCTGCCCAGGGCGGCAAAGACGCGAACATGGCCAACACGCTTGATCATTCTGGGGGTAATGCGCGCCCCGGCAAGAAACCCGGCAAAATAACCCGATGTTACAATTGCAAGCTCGGCCGAGGAAAACCCTTCGATCCCGCCGCGCAAACCGATCAGGGTAAAATGCATGCCGTTGCCCAGCATGATAAGGACGATACCAATAAGCAGTGCCCAGACACTGGTTAAAACCTGGATCATGGCTCACCCTTTCACGCTTGGGGGAATAGCTTGGCGCAGAACCTAAGTCATGGATGTCTTTACTTACCGCGCCTTGGTCTGATGCAGGGTGATGCAGACAAATAACTTGTTCCAATAAAAACACGAAACCACTGATCACCTTTGGTTTCCAGACTTTTTTCAACGCGAAAGAATTTTTTTGATTTAGCGGAACAAGGATCAGGCCCCAGTTGTTTCATCCCTGATCTCTGCCTCTGTCAGGCGACGGGTGGTCACACCGTTTTTAAGGTCCAGCCAGCCGCAAAAAACAGTGCCCCAAACAGCCGCCAATATGACAAACGCAACCTTTTGATCCATGACCCAAAGCGTACCGGCAGAAATGACGCACCACGCCAACGGAACCGGTAACAGAACCCAGCGCCATGTACCGCGCGCCAACAAAACAAGGCCCAATGTGCCAAGCACTGTTGGATCACCGGCACTGCCAAACAGCTCCGCCTTTATAAGATCACGCCCCTCAATCAGGCCGACAAACGGATAGGCAAACAGGGCAACGGCAAGCATTAGCGCCCCGACATAACATGACAGATCCCCCCGCCAGCCAAAGCGCAGCGGCAACGGACGTGCTGCAAAAATGGCAAACAAAACAACCTGAAAAGCAAAGCCCGGCCACAGATAACGCACCGCCCAATTGATCGGCAGATAATATTGCCAAAGAAAGCCATAGCCACACCACGCCCAGACCAGTGCCAACACCACCATAATAACCCGGTTACCGCGGCATCCATGCCGAAGGGCCAAGCCCGCCGCGACCAACCCGGCGACCAGCGCACAGGCAACCACCAATCCCCAGCTGGTATTCATGTTTTGAAACAGCCGGTAATACACGCGCGGTGAAAACAGCAAAAAATCGGCCAGGCTATAATCCCACCACGCGGTCATAATGCCGCCTCGACGGCCTTTGCAATGGCGTGGCGTTCAACCCCCTCGGGCAACAAGTGTGCCGTGCTGTTGGGGGTTGGCGTAATCGCGGCCATGTTTTCGCGCACATGATCCACCCGGGTGGTGGCGGGAATGGCGCATGTCACCGCCGGATGCGACACGATATATTTTAAAATCAGTTGCGCCCAGCTTTGTGCCCCATAATCCGCAGCAAGGCCGGGCAATGGGGCCCCGCGCAGGGCCTTTGTCAGGCGGCCGCCCTGAAAGGGCCGGTTAATGATCACGGCAATATTGCGATCACGGGCCATCGGTAAAATCCGGTCCTCAACCGCACGGTCGAGCGGATTATACGTGACCTGAATAAAGTCAATCGCTTCGCGTTCCATGATGAGTCGCAGCAATTCATGGCGTCGCCCATGCGATGTGGTAATGCCGGTATAGCCCAGCGCCCCGGCGGCTTTCATATCTTGCAAAAGCGGCAACTGGTTTTCCCAATCCAGCATATTGTGAACCTGCAACAGGTCAAACTGGCGAATGCCCCAACGCCGGGCGGTTTCGTCAATCTGCTCTGGCCCGCCATTCTCGTCGCTGGTCCAGACTTTATCGGTGGCAAAAACCTGCCCGCGATCAATACCAAGTTCCGCCAGCCCGTGGCCGATGGTTGCCTGCGATGACC
>JBNKVZ010000007.1:35736-58846 GCA_050299455.1 Thalassospira sp. | reverse complement strand
ATACCGATGATATGGCCGCAATCCTGCAATTCCTTGACGATGGCATATTTATGTTCGGGGAACACCCGGGCATAGCCATCGGCCTGTTCAATTGCCGCCGCATTGATTGCGGGCTGCCCTTCACCAAAGGCCTGATCGGCCGGCAAAATATTGCTGCCCATGCCCAGCGACATGGCAATCTGGCGACCAATGGCTTCATGGTCCCCTGTCACCATCTTGATATCCACGCCCATTGCGGCCGCTTCGCGTACCGTTTGGGCGGCATCTTCGCGCGGCGGGTCAAACAGGGGCAGAAGCCCCAGAAACTGCCATCCGCCCGGGTCTGACGTTTCTTGCGCGGCGTCAGAGGCACCAGTTGCATCAGGTGCATCATTTTGTCCGCCAACACGCCGGGCCACGCCAATGGTGCGATATCCGCGTGATGCCATGTCATTCACAGCCGCGGTTACTTTATCGGACAATTCAGCATCAGGTTTCACCAGGTTCAAAATCACCTGGGGTGCGCCCTTGGCCACCTGCCACTGCGCGGCACCATCCCGAACGGTGGCTTCGGCCCGCTTCGATACCGGGTCAAAGGGGTGAAAGGCAGTTGTTTCCCAGCTGGGCGGTATCACCGCCGCGCCAAGGCCGCCCATCACCGCCTGGTCAATGGCATCACCCCCTTCGGCACGCGATGCCATTGCTGCGGCCAACAGCAAATCATTGCGATCCTGCGCGGCCAGAACAACCGGGTCCCCCAATGTCAGGCGGTTTTGGGTCAGGGTGCCTGTTTTATCGGAACATAAAATATCGATCCCGGCCAGTTCCTCGATCGCGACAAGACGCGACACAATCGCCTTTAACCGCGCAAGCTTTTCCGCCCCAACAGCCATTGTCACCGACAAGACAGCAGGCAACGCCACCGGAATGGCCGCCACCGTCAGGATCAGGGCAAACAGCACTGTTTCAAACCACGGGTCGCCCCGAAACAGCGCGACCATCAAAATCAGGGCCACCAGCCCCAAGGTAGACAGGATCAGGAAATTGCCGATCCGCAAAACCGCCTTTTGAAAGTGCGAAACATTGCCGGCATTTTGCACCAGCCGGGCGGTTTTACCAAAATAGGTATTCATGCCCGTTGCGGTGATTTGGGCGGTCATTTCGCCCATTTTGGCGATGGAGCCGGAATAAACATCATCGCCAATTTTTTTATCCACCGGCAGGGATTCACCGGTCAGTGCGGATTGATCAACGGCCAGATAATCCCCGTCAACAAGGCGGGCATCGGCGGGAATGATATTGCCCAAACGCAGCGAAACAATATCGCCACATACCAATTCACGGGCCGGGATTTCGCGCCATTTGCCATCGCGCAACACCCTGGCACTCAGGGCCAGCTGGTTTTTCAGGGCCGCAATGGCATTGTCAGCCTTGTATTCCTGCCAAAAACCCACGCCGGCATTTAGCAACAGCATGATCAGGATAATGGCAAAATCGGCCCAGTGCTGTACGGCAGCGGACAAAATCGCCGCCACCTCGATCATCCGGGGAATCGGCCCCCAGAAATAAGACGCCAGCTTCCACCAGACATTAGGGGTCTTTTCGGCAATCACATTGGGCCCGTCGGCTTCAAGCCGCCTTTGCACAGTGGCGGCATCAAGCCCCTGTTCCAGGCTGGTCGGATTTTCAAGCGGGGCCGCAGCCGCATCCCCAGGTAGATCGGAAGACATCCCAGAAGGAGATGAGGGGGATGAGGGGGAAGATGAGGATGACGAAGGTGGAGAATCTGCCGAGGATGACGCAGAAGAAGCGGCGGCAGAGGATGAGGTATGCTTTGAGGTTGGGGCAGGGGAAGATGGTTTTTGAGAATGAGGCGCTTGATTGTTGTCCTGCCCATCCAGTTCATGTGACATGGCATGGTTTCCGTAAACAACAGATCTAAAATCAAACTATGCGCCCCGTCCGGGACCATAACCTTGAGGGAAGTCAAAATTTACGGCGAAATTTTAAAATCCAATTGATTAAAAACTGGGCCCATTTCCCTGAAAATAAATCCCTTTTTGCACCACATCAAACAACGCCGAGCGGTGAAAACACCCCCCTTTAGCTGTCAGACGCCCCTCAGCCATCAAAATAAGCCTCCAGCACGTCCCAAGGCGCTATCACAGGCGACAAAGACACGCCCGCAACATCGCAGGGTAAAAAGAACGCTATTTTAAAAACTTCAGAAATTACTTTAAATTTTGAACTGATTTCAAGGTGATGATTTTATACGTCAAAAATATTATTTATCTTCCTGTGATCGAAGGATAAATTCTTCATGTATCGACCGGATCACACCCTGTTTCAAAGCAACAGAGCATTGCCGTGCAGCACGGTCCAAAAACCAATTTTTGACAGCACCCACAGCGCCATTTCGAGTGAAATTCTTCGCCGTGTTGAGACAGCAATATAATTCAAAATTTGAACTAATTTATCAAAACCCGACCACAACCACCTGTTTTCGATAAATTTTCAGCACCTCAATCTGCCACAAAATAATTTCCGCCAGATAAGGCCCTTTTGCGCCAATAAGACGGCAAATTATCACGGGTCTTTACCGCAGATTTCGCACCATCATGGGCACAGCAATAACGCATTACGCCATGAAGCTATGACGATGCACAGGGGCATCACACCACAGAAAAAAGATGGGAGATGGTGATGATACTTAGTTGGCTTCGGCAGTTTCGCTGGGCTGATAGATAAAGCCATGTGCCGGATAAATCCGGCCAAAGGTGCCAAGCGTGTTCATGAGACGAAGCTGGGTCCAGTCGTTTTTCGGCGACACATCCTTGACCGGCTGACGCAAATGGACCTTGCCACGGGTGCGGGAATCACTGCCCCAATTGGCCTGATTAACCAGAATGTGGCGTTTATCCAAGATAGCAGACACAACGGCAACATGCCCATAATGCAGACGTTTGGTCTTTTTAAAAGCCAGAACCGCGCCCACAACCGGCCTGTTGCCGCGTTTATACTGGTTCTTGGCCTGGGACCACCAGGTCCACGCATCACCATAAATTTGAATGCCCGAAACGGCCCGTGCATAAGGCACGCATTGCAAAAACTTGTCGGTCGGGGGGAAATTATTTAACCGTGACGGCGGCAGGGAAATATGGGCAACCTGGGTAACGCGGCTATCAAGGGTATCTGGCGTATCAGGGGTATCGCTGACATTGTCAGCATCACGATTAAAATCTGGCTGAACAGAAACACCGGTCGCACTATTGGCAGAAGAAAAACATCCGGCAAGAAGCAAACTCAGACAAACAATCGCGAACTGACGCATCCCATGGCCCCCAAATAACTGCATTCCATCATACCTTGTCGTTGTTAAACAAGTGTTTACACAGCCCGATCCGCCCCCTTCAAAGGGGGCAAAATCAAATCAACCACGCATTGCGCAGGCAGGGCCACCACGCGCCAAATACGGCTTAATACCGCCAAAAAAGCAGTCCCTGAAAAGCTCCTTACACGGCCTAACGGGGGGTTGTCGACAGCGAAATGCAATGCGATTTACAAAGCCCACAGGCAATGCCCAAAACCGGCCCTTAACCCGGGACAAAACCGGTCTGAAAAGCACAATGGTTCTGCGACCCTGAAAGGCGACCGTCCCATATGTGCGCCCCTTCGCAAGGCAGGCTTATCTCGAAAAATTGAACACCAAGGCATAGCCTCGCACGATCTTTCTTCACCAAATGCGTCTGGCAACGTCAAAATTTCCCCACATATAATAATTATAATCATAATCTCTGGATATGACCGCAACACACCACAAGCGCCTTAAGGCCTGCTAAACAGGCCGCCGGAAAAAAACAGGTCATATTCCTGCTGCCATGTGCAATCGCACTGTTAGGGAAGGCCGCCCATGACACCCGATTTCAAACAGATCGAACAAGAACAGTTCGCCATTCACCCGGCGGCATGTGAATGGACCATGCGCGCCATGAGCGTGCTGCGCAATCGGGTTGACATCAATATCAAACTGTATGGCGAACATGATCATCTTGCCCATGGCGATATCTTCATGTTCAACCACTTCGCCCGCTTTGAAACCTTTATTCCGCAATATCTGATTGCCTTGGAAACCGGCGTGTTTTGCCGTTCGGTGGCATCGGCGGAATTCTTTGTCGAAGACAATGCCCTGTCGAAATATTTACGGGCACTTGGCGGCATTCCCAACAATTATGGGCGCCTATTGCCATTTTTGGCAGAAGAAATCCTGCGGGGTGGCAAGGTCGTGATTTTCCCCGAAGGCGGCATGGTCAAAGACCGGCGGGTGATGACCGATGATTCCCCCTATGTCGGGCGCAAACCCGATTACAGCGTTTATTCACGATCCGCCCATCAGCGCCGCGCCCATCATACCGGGGCGGCCGTGCTGGGATTAGGGCTGGATGGCTTTAAAACCGGGCTGTCCTGGCTGATCACACACGGCAACCCGGACGAACTTTTGCGCTGGGCGGACCTTCTGGGCACTTCAGCCGAGCAACTGAAAACCGCAATTGCCAAGCCCACCTTGATGTTTCCGGCCAATATTACCTTTCACCCGCTGCGCGTGGATCAAAACCTGCTGGCACGCGGGGCGGAAATGTTTATGGGCGGCCTGAGCCCGAAAATGGCCGAAGAACTGATTATTGAAGGCAACCTGATCCTGAAACAGACCGATATGGATATCCGCCTGGGGGACCCGGTATATCCGCATGAAAGGTTTAACTGGCTGGATCAGCGATTGCTGGGGCGCATGGTGCGCCATGCCAAAACCCTGGATGATTTGTTTCGCCCGGCCAAAGACCTGCCGCGTTTAAGTGACCGGATTATCCAGAATACCTTAACCCGCCATGTTCATCCCTTGCGCGACCAGTGCATGGCGGTGATGTATTCCAATATCACGCTGAATGTCAGCCACCTTGCCGCACGGCTGATGAAAATGATGCTGGCCGACGGCGAAACCGAAATTGATATCGACCAGTTTGACAAAACCATTTATCTGGCCATCAAAAATGTCCAGCAGGCCACCAATGTCCATTTACATCGCGGCATTCTCAATCCGGCCGCCTATATCGGTATTTTTGATCGTAAATGCCCGCAAATCCGCCAGTTTATTGACAGTGCCGTGCATCTTGGCCTGATCGAACGGCGCGATGGCAAATATTGTATCCTGCCCAAATTGGAGGCCGAAGCCGGGTTTGACCAAATTCGCATGGACAACCCCATTATGGTTTATGCCAATGAAATGGCCCCGATCCAGGCCGCGTGGGATGCCCTGAAAACAGCCCGCAAACAAATGGGTAAAATCAGCCAGGCGGAACTCGCCCGCCTGCGATTTGATGATGAAGTGCGGGCCTGGAAATGGAACTGGCAAAAATTCCATCATGCCAAATATGCCGCCATCAATGACCAGGAAACAGCCACGCTGTCCGGCGCGCCTTATCTGCATTTGCCCGAACCCTCGCATCACAGCAAAACCGGGATTTTGGTGGTGCATGGCTTTTTGGCATCGCCCGCGGAATTGCGCAATGTGGGCGACCGTCTTGCCGCCCAGGGCCACGCCGTGCTTGGCGTGCGCCTGGCCGGCCACGGCACCTCCCCGCATGACCTGCAAACCCGCAGCTGGCAGGAATGGCTGGCCTCGGTCGCGCGGGGATATAACATTCTATCGGCCTTTTGCGACCGGGTGGTGATTGTCGGATTCTCGACCGGGTCCACGCTGAGTGCCATTTTCGCCGCCCAGCATCCGCCCCGCCTGGCCGGGCTGCTCATGGCAAGCACGCCGCTTAAATTCCGCAATCGCAACCTGATGTTTGTGCCGCTGCTTTATGGGGCCAACAAATTAATGGGCTGGGTGCCCAATGCCAGCGAAATGCTGGGCTTTCGCCCCAACGAATCTGAACATCCCGAAACCAATTACCGCCATATTCCGATTAACGGGCTGTATCACTTGCGCCGGGCGGTTGCCGAAATGAACAGCAAACTGGCCCATATTGATGTGCCGGTATTGGTTTTACAGGCAGACAGTGACCAGGTTGTCGACCCGGCCAGCGCCAATATGATTGCCCGGCGCCTGACCGGCACCCAAAACAAAACCGTTAAAATGCTGCCTGCCAACCGGCACGGTATTTTAAACGAAGACCTCGCCGGGGCGGTTGATCTGGTGATGGAATTTGTTGCCAATGCCGACCAGGCAGAATTGCCGGTTTCAGAACCCGTTTCGGATGAGGCCACGCACAAGGCCCTGATTACCGCACAGGTTAACAGTATTGATGCAATCGAAACGGTGGAGCCTATTGATCCTAACGATCCGATCGATCCTATGGACCCTATCGAACCTGTCGCCCTGCCTGAAACCAGCCAAAGCGCCAAAACCAGTGAGGCCGCCATCGCCACACTAAGTGCGCGTGACAAAAGCCGGGCCATCCTGGCCCGTGCCGGATTTGGCAAATCAGGCCGCAAAAAGCACGCAGAGCCCAAACACGCGATCCCGTCTGATCCGGCAGAAACCCCGACAAATCTTAGCCCGGCACCGCCGGAATAACCTGTTTTAAATCAGGTTCATTATGCAAAAAGGTGATCTGTAGGGAGCCGGAAATTTCGCTCTCTTCGGGCACTGATACCACCTCAATACCGGAAGCCTGACGGGTGACATCCTCGATCATGAGGCCGCATTCCTGCAATTTGGCCTGAAAAACCGGCAAATCACCGGCCGTAAGGGTGAAGCGGATCGTCGTCATTTTGTTTGAATAAAAATGGGCGTCATCGACCCAACCATGCGCAAGGGTCAACGCATCCTGAATCTGGCGAACAACAAGATGACGGTCCCGGGATGTAATGACTTGAAAAACAAGACGATGGCGTCTCATAATACCACCTTGCAACGGTTGGAAGGATCATCTTTCATGATAATCCTGCATCCTGAATACCACAATATTGATGTACAATTTTATCCCTAAAGGCCGCAATGACCCAGGACGCCATTTATCAAAATCATCAATTGGTCGCCCTGTATGATGCGCTGAACCCGGCGGGGGCCGACACGGCCTTTTACGAGAAAATAGCTGAAAATGCCCCGTCGGTTCTGGATGTCGGCTGCGGCACCGGCCTTCTTACCGTGCGTCTGGCACAACAGGGCAAGGATGTTACCGGCCTGGACCCGGCAGAGGAAATGCTCGCCATTGCCCGAAAGCGCCCGGCAGGGGAGCTTGTGACCTGGCTGCAGGGCGATGCGCGGTCCCTGACCCTGGATCGTACATTTGATCTGGTCATCATGACCGGGCATGTTTTTCAGGTATTTTTAAGCAATCAGGATATCAAAGCCGTTTTTGCCAACATTTTTTCAATGCTGGCACCTGGCGGAAAACTGGTTTTTGAAACCCGTAATCCGGCCGCAAAACCGTGGCTGAACTGGAACCCGGAAAAAACCCGCAAAACAATCAATCTGGAAAATATCGGCCCGGTCACAATAGAGCACGACCTGCAATGGATAGAAGACGACAAGGTGTGTTTTCAGACCCATCACTATTTCCCCAAAACCGCCAGCCCCATGACCAATGAAAGCATCCTGCGCTTTGCCGCACAAAGCGACATCGAGGATTTGCTGTCAGAATGCGGATTTTCATCCCTTCACTGGCAGGGCGACTGGGATGGAAACCCGGTGACGGATGACAGTCCGGAATTAATTGTGCAAGCAACACGACCGGAACATCACCCGTCATCCAAGGGGATTTAACGTCATCGCCGTTCGACCGTTCGTCGATTTGGCGGGTCGCAAACAGGTTATTTCATCAAAACCTTTTCAAAGCCGCTGGCCATCATGCCCGGCTCGAACTCGATGATCTCGTAACGGGCAAAGCCCTTCTCCCAAAACGGGTCGCTTTTCAGATAGTTCTCAAGCTTTTCACGCGTGCATCGTGCCAGAATAACCCCGCCATCCCGGGGTTTTTTGGGGCCCGATGCCACAAAAGCGCCGACCTCGTAACATTGCTTGAGCCATTCAACATGGTCCGCCAGCACCGCGTCGATTTCGCTCAGATCGACAAGATAGGTCAGGTTCACAATGAACATTCAATTTGTCATCCGGTTTCACATAAACAGGCCCGGTCGTGCCTTCCCTTTGACCTGCAAATAACGACCACCCCCAAGAAAGTGATCGCGACGGTGTTCCTCAACGTCAATTTTCGCGTTTACGGCACCCCTTAACGGCGCACATTAAGGCATTTTTTTGTGATGGTGTTGTTATTCAACACTCTCGCCCAAATCACGCAAGGCCCGCTCAAAACGATCCGCATGTTGTTTTTCAACCCGGCCAAGGGTTTCAAACCATGCCGCAATATCCTCCAGCCCCTCTTCGCGGGCGATACGTGCCATTTCCGGATAGGAATTGGCCCCTTCTTCGCGTTCAGCCTGAAAGGCCGCCCGCAAATTGCTGCGGCTGTCACCAATTGGCAGGCCGGTTTGCGGATCACCAACCTTTTCCAAAAATTCCAGATGCCCAAAGGCATGGCCGGTTTCGGCCTCGGCGGCACTGCGAAACAGTTCGGCAATCCCGGGCTGGCCTTCAATATCCGCCTGTTGGGCAAAATAAAGATACCGCCGGTTTCCTGCCGCCTCGGCGGCAAAGGCAGAACGCAGGTTTTCCTCGGTACGTGTTCCCTTCAACGCCACATGGGCCCCCTGTTTCTTTTATGTCGAGAAATCAAAAAAGGACGGCATACGATCGCTCGCATTGCCGCCCTTCTATTTGTTCCAATATCGATGCGCGTCAAGAACCAAAGGGGCGTTTGGTAACGCGCCGGTTGGTTTTCATACCCCTGTCACAGCAGCGGCCATATATACGCAGCCCCCTTTACCGTCACAAACGGCAAAAGGCAAAATCGCGGCAGTTGAACAGCGGCTTCACATCAGGGATGAAAACCCGGCATCAGTCCAGCTTCTACCCGATCAGGCAGCTGCGTGACGTTCCTGCTGGCGGCGCAAACGGAAGACCAGGTCAACCGAAGACAATTCGGTGCCGCGCGGCATGTTGGGGATACGGGCCAAATGAACCGCATCAGCCGGAATATCAACCAGGCTGCCGTCATCTTCGCAATAAAAATGATAATGCGGGGCGACATTGGTGTCGAAATAGGACCGACCGGAATCAACAATGATTTCACGGATCAGGCCAGCGTCGGTGAACTGGTGCAGGGTATTGTAAACCGTTGCCAGTGAAACCTTTACATGCTGTGCCATTGCTTCGGAATGGAGCTGTTCGGCGGTCACATGACGGTGGCCGGCATCAAACAGGAAACGGGCCAGGGCAAGGCGCTGGCGGGTCGGACGCAGACCGGCTTCTTTAAGACGGTTCAGTGCATGGGTGTAAGGCCGCTGGATGGTCATAATGATGCCCCTTAACAAAGTTTTTAACCGGTAGTTGAAGGACCACTACCCGTTGATGTCGAGGCTATATTAGACAGAGCTTAAAGTCGTTTTCTTTGATTTTGATCAACTATAATTGTTCTTGTGGTCGATTGAAGGAACAATAATGAAAAAAAAGGGGCCGGTTTGAAACCAGCCCCATTCTTTTTTCCCCGCAACGCACGGTTGCTTTTGGCAATATCGCGCCCTAGTCACCCGTGGCAATACGATCCACAAGCTGTTTGACGGTCGGAATGAACCCATCCGCATAGAACGGATCTTCCGCAAACTTGTAGGCATTGTGCCCGGCAAACATCAATTCATGTTCGACAGAGGCACCATGTGCGATGTTTTGCAGGGTTTTCTGAATGCAGAAAGACCGCGGATCAGCCCGCTTGCCGGTCGTGCCTTCATGCTGCTGCCAGTTAGAAAACTGGCATTGCGACAGACAGCCCATGCAGTCGATCTGGTCTTTCTTGATTTCAAGCGCACTTTCCGGGGTGACAAAGACCATTGTGTCATCCGGTGTTGGCATGCCTTCGGTGTAACCGGCCTCAAGCCAGCCACGCACCTTGTCGGCATCGTCTTCACGCACATAAATCGGCCGGCCACGACGCCCCAGCGGAATCCCCACATGCAAATCGGCCTCGGCGGTACGCGAATAGCGTACCTGACGGTCCGAACGTTGATGCAGGTCTTCAAGGAAGTCGTTGCGCACCGCCGAGCTGTAAAAGCCGGTCGGGCTGAATTTATGCAACGAGACATCGCCGTTTTTGAGCGTCAGAAGGCGCTGTTTCCATTCATTGGAAATCGGGCTTTCCTGGGTCAAAAGCGGGCGGGTGCCATATTGAAACGCCACCGGTGCCACTTCCGGATTTTCGATCCAGTCGGCATAATCGCGCAAATACCAGACACCGCCGGCCATAATGATCGGCACATTATTCAGGCCAACGGAATTCATGAATTCACGCAGGGCCCGAACACGCGGGAACGGATCTTCGGGGACCAACGGGTCTTCGGAATTGGACAGGCCGTTATGCCCGCCCGCACGCCACGGGTCTTCATAAACCACACCGCCCAGCCATTCCGGGACCTTTTTATAGGCGCGTAACCACAACGCACGGAAGGCGCGGGCAGACGACACGATGGGGTAATAGTAAATGCCATAGGAGGCGGCAATGGTTGATACCCGGTAAGGCATCCCGGCACCACAGGTGACACCGTGGACCAGGCCCTTGGTTCCTTCCAGAACCCCTTCAAGGATGGCTTCGGCCCCGCCCATTTCCCACAACACATTTACATGCAGACGGCCTTCGCCATTGCGGGTTTCATGGGCGATCTGTGCCTGGGCGATGCCGCCCTGAATGCCATAAGACACCAATTCATGGTGGCGTTCACCACGGGTTTTGCCTTCATATGTCATCGGCACAACATTGCCTTCAGCGTCATAGGAATCTGCATTCACGGCAGAAAACGTGCCGATACCACCGGCCGCAGCCCATGCGCCTGAGCTTTCACCTGTCGAAACAGAGATACCTTTTCCGCCTTCAATCAAAGGCAGAACCTCTTTTCCCGACATGACGAGCGGTTTAAGGGCTTTCAAGTTCATCTCTCCCATTCGGCTTCTCGGAAAAGCGGGTTATCCGAGTCGATGTGAGGAGGGGCGGCGTCTGTTGTTATTATCGCCGCCCGCACACATTTACCTTACATCAGGCTTCAGCAGCCGCTTCAAGATCAGCGCCGGTTTCCTGGTCAACACGCTTCATCGACAATTTGATCTTGCCGCGATCATCAAAGCCGATAACCTTGACCTTCACCTTGTCGCCTTCCTTGACCACATCAGAAACCTGTTTGACACGTTCCTGTGCCAGTTCCGAGATGTGAACCAGGCCGTCGCGCGCACCAAAGAAATTGACGAATGCGCCAAAATCAACAGCCTTCACAACCTTACCATCATAGATATGGTTCAATTCAGGTTCTGCAACGATCGATTTGATCCAGTCAACGGCCTGCTTGCCTTTTGCACCATCGGTATGTGCAACAGTGATCGAGCCATCGTCTTCGATATCAACCTTGGCGCCGGTTTCTTCGCAAATTTCGCGAATGACCTTGCCGCCCGAGCCGATAACGTCACGGATCTTGTCTTTCGGGATCGAGAACTGGGTGATGGTCGGGGCATTGCCCGAAACTTCACCACGGGCTTCCGGCAGTGCCTTGGACATTTCACCCAGAATATGCAGGCGGCCATCACGAGCCTGACCCAGGGCAATCTGCATGATTTCAGGCGTTACCGAGGTGATCTTGATGTCCATCTGCAACGAGGTGATACCATGATCGGTCCCGGCAACCTTGAAGTCCATATCGCCAAGGTGGTCTTCGTCACCCATGATGTCGGACAGAACGGCGAAGTCTTCGCCTTCCTTGATCAGACCCATGGCAATACCGGCCACCGGGCGTGCCAGCGGAACGCCACCATCCATCATGGCAAGCGAGGTTGCGCAAACCGTTGCCATCGAGGACGAACCGTTCGATTCGGTCACTTCCGAAACGATACGAACGGTATAGGGGAAGGCTTCCTTGGTCGGCATCAGCGGATGAAGGGCGCGCCATGCCAGCTTGCCATGACCGATTTCACGACGTCCCGGCGAACCCATACGGCCTGCTTCACCAACCGAGTAGGGCGGGAAGTTATAGTGCAGCATGAAGCCTTCACGGTATTCACCGTCCAGGGCATCAACGATCTGTTCGTCCTGGCCGGTACCAAGGGTGGCAACAGCCAGTGCCTGGGTTTCACCACGGGTGAACAGGGCCGAACCATGCGCACGCGGCAGAACCGAAACTTCACCCATGATCGGGCGCACGTCAGAACCGGTACGGCCGTCAATACGCTTGCCGGTTTTCAGGATGGCACCGCGAACGATGTCTTTTTCCAGATTTTTGATGATCGTGGAAATTTTGCCCTTCAGGGCATCGTCAATTTCTTCGTCAGCCAGCTTGGCAACGATTTCTTCCTTGGCCGCCGAAACAGCAGCCGAACGCTCCTGCTTGACAACATGGGCATAAGCAGCGGTCAGGCTGTCGGTGCCGAGAGCAGCAACTTTTTCGACCAGGGCATCATAACCTTCCGGCAGGCCGGCAATGTCACGCGGGTCTTTGGCGGCTTCTTCGGCCAGTTCGATGATCAGATCAATCACCGGCTGGAATTTTTCGTGACCGAATTTCACTGCGCCCAGCATCACGTCTTCGGAAAGTTCGGATGCTTCGGACTCAACCATCATCACGCCGTCACGGGTACCGGCAACCACCAGGTCGAGGTCGCTTTCCTTGATGGCTTCGGTTGACGGGTTCAGCAGATATTCGCCGTCTTTATACCCAACACGGGCCGCACCAATCGGGCCGAGGAACGGCAAACCGGAAATGGTCAGCGCTGCCGAGGTACCGATCATGGCAACAACATCAGGGTCGTTTTCCATGTCATGTGACAGAACGGTACAAACGATCTGGGTTTCGTTGCGATATTGCGGGTGGAACAGCGGGCGAACCGGACGGTCGATCAGGCGGGAAACCAGGGTTTCCTTTTCCGACGGACGGCCTTCGCGCTTGAAAAAGCCACCCGGAATTTTACCAGCGGCAAAGGCCTTTTCCTGGTAATTCACGGTCAGCGGGAAAAAGTCGATGTCCGGGCGCGGTGACTTTGCACCGACAGCAGTACACAGAACGACGGTCTCACCATATGTGACCTTAACCGCACCATCTGCCTGACGGGCAATTTTGCCGGTTTCCAGAACCAGCTTGGCATTGCCCCACTGCATTTCCTTACGGACGACATTAAACATTTTACTTCCTTCCAAACCTACTTGCGGACCAAGCAACTCTTACACGAGATCCGAACACATTAATTATGAGGCTTTTGCGTCAAGCGACATAATTAATGGGTCCGGACAAGCAGGGCGTAACCAGCCTTTCTGGAAATACGCTCCCGTGCATCCCGATCCGCGGGATAATAAAAAACGACGGCGGAGGGATAAACCGCTCCGCCGCACGTCAAAATCAGCGGCGAATACCGAGACGCGCGATGATCGCTTCGTAACGTTCGGTATTTTTCCGCTGCAAGTATTTCAGCAACCGGCGGCGCTGACCAACCATCATCAAAAGACCACGACGGCTATGGAAGTCGTGCTTGTGCTCTTTCATGTGTTCGGTCAGGTTTTTGATCCGTTCGGTCAGAATAGCAACCTGGACCTCGGGGGAACCGGTGTCGCCGTCTTTCTGGCCGAATTCTTTGATCAGGTCGGTTTTACGTTCAGCAGTAATCGACATCAGGCATCCTTTCGCCTTTAAAGATTAAATACACGCACCGGGCGGATCTCGCCGCCATGAATCTCGGCCAGCGCAACAGCGCGGTCGTTCAGCATGGCACAGACGATTCCGTCCTGGGCGACGGGAGTACCGAGCTCGCTCCGCTTGACCACCGGCAACAGCCCGACAGGCTGCCCACTGGCAAGACGTTGCGCCTCGACTTCGGTCAGGGCCAGCGCCGGGATGTCGTCCAGCGCGGTCTCAACCGGAAGCAGTTTTTCCATTACCGCCTCGGGGTCCATTTCCAGCAGCTCCTGCAAGGGAATGGAATCACCTTCCGCAAACGGCCCCGCCGAGGTCCGGCGAAGCGCGGCAATGTGGCCGACAGAGCCCAGACGCAGCGCAATATCGCGCGCCAGCGACCGCATATATGCTCCTTTGCCCGATATTACATCGAACACGGCATGATCGCGATCAGGCATGTCAACCAAACGAAGATCTTTTATCAAAATCGGACGGGCCTTCAAAACCACGTCTTCATCGCGGCGTGCAAGGTCATAAGCACGTTTGCCATTGACCTTGATTGCCGAAAATTTTGGCGGTACCTGCTGAATTTCACCAATGAATTCACCCAGCACAGCCTCGATTTCCTCGCGGCTCGGGCGATGATCCGAGGTGGCGGTAACATCGCCTTCGGCATCATCTGTGCTGCGTGATTCCCCGAATTTCAGGGTAACGCGATAGCTTTTGCTTCCATCCATGACATAGGCGACAGTTTTTGTCGCCTCGCCAAAGGCAATGGGCAAAACCCCGGTTGCCAGCGGGTCCAACGTCCCGCCATGCCCGGCTTTGGCCGCATCAAGCAGACGACGCACCTGATTGACCACGGTTGAAGACGTGATCTCAAGGGGTTTGTCAACCGCCAGCCAGCCGCTGATTATTTTGCCGCGACGCCGACGCGCCATCAATCGTCCTCTTTATCGTAATCATCCGATTCAGTATCGGACGACAGGTCCTGTGCCACATGCGGGTCGCGCAACAGCTCCCCGATATGATCGGAGATATCAAAGCTGGTGTCTTCGACAAATCGCAATGCCGGGACATATTTCATATGCACGCTATTGGCAACATGGCTTCGCAAAATTCCCTTTTGGCGTTTTAACGCATCAAGGGTCGGTTTGGCATCGCCGCCACCAAGCGGGGTGACGGCCACCATTGCGTTGCGCATGTCAGGACTCAGGTCAACCTTGGTCACGGTAATCGGACGCCGGGACAATTCCGGGTCATAAATATCACCACGTTCAAGCGCATAGGACAGCGCCTGGCGGATTTCCTCCGCCACGCGTAACTGTCGCTGACTGGGTCCTTTGGCTGATGGCTTCGACATATCCGTATCAATCGCGTCTTACTTAAAGCTCGACAGCGACTTCCTCCTGCTCGAAGCACTCAATAACGTCGCCAACGGCAATGTCGTTGTATTTCGCAAAGGACATACCACATTCATACCCCTCGCGGACTTCCTTGACTTCGTCCTTGAAGCGACGCAGCGTCGAAAGTTCGCCGGTATGAATAACAACGTTGTCGCGCAACAGGCGAACGCCTGCACCACGCTTGACCGTGCCTTCGGTAATCATACAACCGGCAATCCGGTTGCCCGAAATGGTGAAGACTTCGCGGATCTGCGCATAACCCAGGAATTTCTCGCGAACTTCCGGCGACAGCATCCCGCTCAGCATGGCCTTGGTGTCATCGGCAACGTCGTAAATGATCGAGTAGTAGCGAATATCGACATTGTCACGACGGGCCTGTTCACGGGCCTGCTGGTTGGCACGCACGTTAAAGCCAATGATCAGCGCGTTCGATGCACGGGCCAGGGTCACGTCGGATTCGTTAATCCCGCCGACACCGCTATGAAGGATGCGAACCGTGACTTCCTCGTTACCCAGCTTCTGCAGGGTTCCGATAAGTGCCTCGACCGAGCCCTGCACGTCGCCCTTGATGACAACCGGCAGTTCCTTGAGCTCGCCATTGCTGGTGAACATGTTTTCAAGCGCCGATTTTTTCATCGCGGCAGCCTGCTGTTCACGGATGCGACGCTGGCGGAAGTCGGAAACTTCACGGGCCTTGGCTTCGCTTTCGACAACCACAAAGTCATCACCGGCAGACGGCACACCGTTCAGACCGTTAACCTCGACCGGCATGCCCGGAATGGCTTCCTGGACACGACCGCCGTGATCGTCGATCAGGGCACGCACACGGCCCCATTCCGGACCGGTGACAAAAATGTCGCCGGTTTTAAGCGTACCGCGCTGGACCAGAACCGTTGCGACCGGACCACGACCTTTTTCCATGCGGGCTTCGACGACAACGCCGTCCGCAACACGGTTGGGGTTCGCTTTAAGGTCAAGCACTTCGGCCTGGAGCAAAATGGCTTCTTCAAGATCGGTCAGGCCGGTTCCGGCCTTGGCCGAAACTTCGATGGTCTGAACATCACCCCCCATTTCTTCAACAACAACTTCATGCTGCAGAAGGGCGGTTTTCACCCGGTTGGCATCCGCACCCGGCTTGTCCATTTTGTTGATCGCAACGATCATCGGAACTTCGGCCGCCTTGGCATGGCTGATGGCTTCAATCGTCTGCGGCATGACCGAGTCGTCAGCGGCAACCACCAGAACCACAATGTCGGTTACCTTGGCACCGCGTGAACGCATTTCGGTAAATGCAGCGTGGCCCGGTGTATCGATAAAGGTGATTTTGGAATTATTGGCCATCGTCACCTGATAGGCACCGATATGCTGGGTAATGCCACCGGCTTCGCCGCTCACCACGTCGGTTTTACGCAGCGCGTCAAGCAGAGAGGTTTTACCATGGTCAACGTGGCCCATAACGGTCACGACCGGCGGACGCGAAATCAGCTGCTCTTCGGTGTCATCTGCAACGACCAGCGCTTCTTCAACGTCGGCATCGGAAACACGCTTCATGTTGTGGCCGAATTCTTCGACAACAAGCTGTGCGGTATCGGGATCAAGGCTCTGGTTGATGGTGGCCATAACGCCAAGACCCATCAGACACTTGATCACGTCAGCGGCACGTTCTGCCATACGGTTGGCAAGATCCTGAACCGTAATAACGTCGGGAACGATAACTTCGCGGATAACTTTTTCTTTCGGTTTCTGCTGGCCCTGGTTCCGGGCTTTGGCTTTGGCCTGCTGACGCTTGATCGACGCCATCGAACGACGACGACCGCCTTCATCACCGCTCATTGCAGTGTTGATCGACAGCTTGCCACGACGGCGGCTGGCATCTTCGGTCTTGCCACGCGCACCGCGACCGGCAGCTTCGGCTTCTTCAGCGCGCTTGCGCGCAGCTGCCGAACGCAGTTCTTCCTCGTCGAGTTCCTTGCGGCTTTTCGGCTTGGAAGCGGCCGGGGCAGAACGACGACGTTCTTCCGGAACCAGCGGTTCAGCCGGTGCACCCGGAATGACTTCTTCCTCGGCCTTTTTACGGGCTTCGGGTTTCGGACGCGACTGGTTCTTGGGACGCGGTGCCGAAGCATCACGGGCCTTACCGTCGGTTTTGGCCGCAGGGGCCTTGGCCGGTTTGGCCGGTGCCTCGGTCTTGGCCTGCGCTTCAGCCTTTGCCTTTTCTTCTGCCTGACGGGCAGCTTCTTCAGCTTCGGCTTTCTGACGGGCGGCTTCTTCTTCGGCCTTGCGGGCCGCTTCCTTGCGCGCCTGTTCAGCCGCAGCTTCTTCCTGCTTGCGGCGTTCTTCCGCAGCCATCAGAGCGGCCATACGGGTGGCACGCTCGTTCTGGGTCAGGCTGCCCTGATCTTCCTTGCGCGGACGCTGCGGGGCCGGTTTTGGCTTGTGGCGCTGCGGCGATGCCGGCTTGGAAGCTGCCGGAGCAGGCTTCTTGGGGGCCGGTGCCGGCGCCGGTTTGCTTTCCGGGGCCGCAGGGGCGCTTGCCGGGGCTGCATTTTCAGCCTTGGCTGCGTCATCCTTGTTCACTTCGCGGAAGCGGCCGGATTCGTTCTGTTCAAAAGTACGCTTCTTGCGCACTTCCACGGCCACAGATTTGGACCGTCCGTGCGAGAAGCTTTGGCGCACCTGCCCAGCCTCGACCGTCTTGCGTAATTCAAGCTTCGATCGATTGAGGCTTAGCGGCTTCTTCTCCTGATCGCGATCACTCATAATCCGTCCAACTTCCTCATTTCCTGCGGGATCGGTCGCCTGGCGGCCAATCCTGTTCTTCCGTACGGCGCGGCCTGCCTTCAGGCTGCGCGAAATCCTTCAAGCCGCTGTAGTGCCCGGCTTAGGCGTTGCGCCAGACCACCTGGTGCAACAGCCGCATGTACTGCGTGATCGCGGCCAAAAGCCGCTGCTATCTCGGCAGCATCCAGAACAGAAAAGACCGGTATATCCGCAGCTTTCGCCGCAATACGCGCTTTTCCGTCCGCAGCACCGTCACGTGCCGCCAATATCAGTTCCGCGCCGTCATCTATTTGGGCGCGAACCTTCTCAAACCCGGCGACAGCCTGTCCGGCGCGACGCGCCAAAGACAACAAATCAACGCATTTCTGTGACAGCATTGCTTCAATTCTGTCTGCCAGCGCCGGATCAATCACGACTTTTTGCCGCGCCGCCCGGGCAAAGGCATTTTTTGCACAGGCGGTATTTACCACATCCCGCGACGGGCACAACCATAATCCCCGTCCGGGCAACCGTTCATCCAGATCGGGAACGACACTGTTATCCGGGCCGATCACAAATCTGATGAGGTCTTCTTTTAACCGGACCTCGCCGGTGACAATGCACCGGCGCTCCGGGAGCTCGCGTTCCTTGTCGCCTTTACGGTGCGACATGGTCCCCTCCGATCAGCGGTTAGGCGTCTTCGCCTTCCGCCCCGGCCTCGCCGGTTTCTTCTTCCAGGTCATCAAACCAACCCAGACGACGGCGGGCTTCCATGATCAGTTCATTGGCCTGATCAAGGGTAACGGTTTCGGCAGAACCAGCAAATTCGATCAGCTCATCACTGGCCAGATCGGCGAAATCTTCAAGATTCTTGACGCCATTTTCACCAAGCTGAACAGCAACGGCAAGCGATATTCCCGGGAATTCAATCAGGTCATCCTGAACGCCAAGTTCGTCACGGCGGGTCTGAAGGCGTTCGGCTTCCTCGGCAAGGAAGCTCCGCGCACGACCGCGCAGTTCTTCGGCGAGTTCTTCCTCGAAACCTTCGATTTCTGCCAGTTCGGCCAGGGGCACGTAACCAACTTCCTCGATCGAGGTAAAGCCTTCAGCCACGAGGAGATGGGCAATGACTTCATCAACGTCAAGGGCCTTGATGAACATTTCAGCGCGCTTGCGGGCTTCTTCCTGGCGACGTTCGCTTTCGTCTTCCTCGGTCAGGATATCGATATCCCAGCCGGTCAGCTGCGATGCCAGACGCACATTCTGACCACGACGGCCAATGGCAAGGCTCAACTGATCATCCGGCACAACCACTTCGATGCGGTTGGCATCTTCATCAATCACAACCTTGGTGACTTCGGCCGGGGCCAAAGCATTCACAACAAAGGTTGCCGGGTCTTCCGACCACTGGATGATGTCGATTTTTTCACCCTGCAATTCGGCAACAACGGCCTGAACACGCGAACCACGCATCCCGACACAGGCCCCAACCGGATCAATCGAGCTGTCCGAGGACTGAACCGAAATCTTGGCGCGCGACCCGGGGTCACGGGCAACCGATTTGATTTCGATGATGTTGTCGTAAATTTCCGGCACTTCCTGGGCAAACAGTTTTGCCATGAAGGTCGGATGGGTACGCGACAGGAAAATCTGCGGACCACGCTGTTCCCGACGGACATCCAGGATCAAGGCACGCACCCGGTCGCCCTGGCGCATGGTTTCACGCGGGATCAGTTCTTCACGGCGCAAAATGGCTTCTGCCCGGCCCAGATCGACCAGAACATTACCAAATTCAACACGTTTGACGGCCCCGTTGATAACTTCACCAACGCGATCCTGATATTCGTTAAACTGACGTTCGCGTTCTGCATCACGCACCTTCTGCACGATCACCTGTTTGGCGGTCTGGGCAGCGATACGGCCAAAGTCAATCGGCGGCAGCGGATCGATCAGGAATTCACCCAATTCGATGTTTTCGTCGCGAATACGCGCCTGTTCCAGCGTCATCTGGGTAAAGTCGTTTTCGATATCATCGGTAACTTCGATGAAACGTGCCAGGCGAATTTCACCGGTTTTGCGATCGATATGCGCACGAATGTCATGCTCATGGCCATAACGCGAACGACCGGCTTTTTGAATAGCCTGCTCCATCGCGCCAAGAACCTCGTCACGATCAATGCCTTTTTCGCGGGCGACGGCATCAGCGACCTGCAAAAGCTCTGGCCGCGGCATTCCCGAAGTTGCTTCCATATCCAACCTCTATTCTGCGTTGTCGTCAGACCGGCGCGGGCCGGTGACATGCGCGATCAATTCATCTGTCAGCACGAGTTTCGCCTTTGCGATATCGGCCAACGGCAACAATTCGCGTTCGCCGTCCACTATCATGGCGACCGCATCGTCTTCGAGTCCATCCAGCTTTCCGCTGAAACGGCGGCGACCGGCAACAGCCACCACCAGTTCGACCTTGGCGTCAAAACCGCGCCAAACATCAAAATCCTTGCGCCGGGTCAGCGGCCGGTCAATCCCCGGCGAGCTGACTTCAAGGTGATAAGCACCGGAAATAGGGTCATCGACATCCAGCAACGCCGAAACCGTGCGGCTGATTTCAGCGCAATCTTCGACATTGATTGATCCCTGGCCTTCAGGACGATCGGCCATGATCTGCAGGATCTGGCTGTCCTTGCCCATCATGGACACACGTACCAGTTCAAACCCCAGTGCCTCTATCGACGGTGCAATAATATCCGCGATCCGCGACAAAAGCGGGTCTTTCACCTGCTGTCCGATCAGTTCAGCCATATAGTATGCCATACCCCAAAATGCACAAAAGAGCGGGCCGGGGCCCACTCTTTGTTACGTTTTACAAAAAGCTTGCGCGCTGTATAACGCCATTTTCCACAGAAATCAAGTCACGATCCTGACTGTAACCGGCTTTCAACCAAGGGATAACCTGCCCTTGGCCCCTAAGCGGCCAGTCGTTGATCTTCAAGCAGAAGGCTGTGGAAAAATGCAAAGGCATCATGAGCCCCCTGCATGAATTCCGCCTCTTCGGCCGCGTCAAGTTCAAGTGCGTTCAATTGCGCAACAAATTCGCGCCAATGCTTGCCCCGGCCATCGGCATGGCCACGCAAGTGACGGGCACCAAATGTCTCCTCCAGGCCAATATTCCCTGCCGCTTTCAGCAAGAACGCGGCCCCCAAACTAGAGCCTTCACATACATAAAGCCAGCCAATCCGGCCAACCCCTTTTTGCGGGGCAGCCATGTCGGATGCGTCGCCGGCCGTTCCCGGCGTCATGTCAGCACCCGGCAAGGCGACCTTCAGGTCCGCCAAATCGGCACAAACATCGTCAAACCGGCTGCGTGATGCCAGGCCAGGGACCAGATCATTAAGGTCCGGTGCGGTATAAAGCGCTTTCATCACCCGATGGAAGCGATATTGCATTTTCAAAAAGCGGGCATAATTAACCCGGTTATCAAACGGCTTCATCGCCATGACCATATCATCAATTTGCTGATGATCATCGCGGGTCGCGGCTTTTACCCGTTCGATTCGGGTCATGGTTTGTGCTGTGGCTTCTTGTGAAGACTGGTTTGCGTTCATTTTAACTGGCACCCCTCATCTCGTCCTGAAAATGATCGGACTACACATTTTGTGCATATCCCTTTTAATATGGAACGAACCAGCCGCGCCGATATCCGACATGACGACAAAATAAATCGCCCTATGACTATTCTTCGCGAAAGGCGCGAGCAAACTGGTCGGCCAGCGGTTTTAGAAAATAACTGAGTGCCGAGCGTTCACCAGTCGCAATAAAGGTTTCCACCGGCATACCGGGCATCAGGGCATGATCGCCCAGCCGGGCCAGTTCCCCCGGCGTGATATGCATGCGAACCGGATAAAAGCTTTCGCCTGTCACCTCGTCACGCGACAAATCGGCTGCAACAAAATCCACCTGCCCGGCCAGTTCCGGTGTGGTGCGGCGGTTAAAGGCGGTAAAGCGCAGCATCGCCTTTTGCCCGGGATGGATCTGATCCACATCCTGCGGCCGGGTTCGGGCCTCGACCACCAGCGCATCCTGATCCGGGACAATACCCAAAATCTTTTCGCCTGCGGCAATAACCCCGCCTTCACTATGCACCTGCATTTGATAAATCGTGCCATCATAAGGGGCGCGGATATCGGTGCGGCGCAATTGGTCCACCAAAGCAATTTGCCGTTGGCGCAGTTCGGCCAATTGACGCTCCACATCGGAAAGATCAGTCAAGACTTCCGTCCGCCGGTCACGTTCCAGCTGCAAAATGGCCATTTCGGTTTCGGCAATCTGCGTCTGGATCGCGGCAATCTCGGATGCCAATTCCCCGTGCTGTCCCTCAAGGCGGGCTTTTTCACGGCGTAAGGCCGCGACACGGGTAATCGGCACCAATTGCTTGGCCAACAGCATTTCAAGCCCGGAAAGCTCGTCAAGAATATGGTGGCTTTGTTCCACATTGGCGCTTTTTTGCGCTTCAAGGCCGACAATCCGTTCATCCAGTTGCTGGCGCTTTTGCTGTAATTGCTGTTTTTCGCCCATCAGGCTGTTTTTACGCGCCTCAAACAGGCGCATTTGAGCACGGATCAAATCTGCGATATCGGGCTGGGTGCGCCGGGCGGCCAAAATATCTGGCACCACGGGCACCGCACGGTCATCGCGCTCCGCCAACAGGCGCATATGACGTGCGCTCAGGGCATCAATCTGGCTTTCGACAATGCCAAGACTGGCCTTTGCCCGTGTATCATCCAGCCGCACCAGCATATCCCCGGCCTGCACATGATCGCCATCGCGCACATATATATGTCCGACAATGCCGCCATCCGGGTGCTGGACAACCTTGGCATTGCTTTCCACAACAATCTTGCCAGTTGCCACCACCGCACCGGACAGATTGGCCAGGATCAACCATGTCAGAAACAAAGCAAATAACGCCAGGATCGACCCGGCCCCAAAAACCATATGCCGTCGCAAGGAATACAAGGCCTGGCTTGGCTTATCCTTATAATGTGGCACACCCGATGCATCCGGCCCCCCTTCAGCCTGTGTTGCGGCAAGGGCTCCGGCCGATGGCACCAGGCGTTTAAACGGATGGATCATGCGCTTTCTCCAACCTGGCGCAGAGTTTTGCGCAAAATGTCATCCCGGCTGCCAAAGGCGACCTGCTGACCATTCTG
>JBNKVZ010000007.1:7876-35636 GCA_050299455.1 Thalassospira sp. | reverse complement strand
ACCACCGCCTTGATCAGGGCCTGTTCGCCATCGGCATCCAGGCTGGCATTGGGTTCATCCAGCACCACCAAAAACGGATCATCAAACAGGGCACGGGCCAGGCCGATGCGTTGGCGCTGCCCGCCCGAAAGCACAATGCCGCCGGGGCCAATTTGCGTATCATACCCATTGGGCAGGGACTGGATCAGGTCATGCACTCCGGCCATTTTGGCCGCCGCGATCACTTTTTTGGCGTCGGGCCGGGCGGCAAGGCGGGCAATATTGCGCGCAACCGTATCGTCAAACAGTTCAACATCCTGCGGCAAATAGCCCACATATTGGCCCAAATCATCGCGTGACCAATGCGACAGCTCTGCACCATCCAGGCGAATGGTGCCCTGCAAACATTGACCGATCCCGACAAGGGCACGCGCCAATGTGGATTTTCCCGACCCGCTGGGTCCAATCACCCCCAGGCCATCGCCAGCCTTCAGCTCCAGCCGGGAGACCTTTAACAAGGTCCGCCCGGTCGCACTGCTACTGCCGGCTTTCAAACCGGTTTTGCCAGGTGCCCCGGCATTCCGAACCATCGGGGCATGAACGGCAAGGGTTTGCACTGTCAAACTTTCGCAGGGGGCGGGCAGGGACAGGCGCGGTTGATCCTGGCTGGCGGCCTGACCCGAAGCCGAGCCGGCTGCACCAGGCAACAATTTGCCAAGCCGAGCATAGGCCTGCCGTGCCGCCACAAAGCCCCGCCAGTTCCCAATCGCCTGTTCGACCGGAGAAAGGGCGCGCGCCGTCAAGATCGAGGCTGCCACCATCGCGCCGGGCGAAACCTGCTGCAAGATTGCCAAATAGGCCCCCAGTGCCAGTACACCGGACTGCATGGCAAGGCGGATTACCTTTATATAGGCGGTAAAGGTCGAGGTGACGTCACCCGCGGCTGTGTTGGTATAAAGATAGCGGTCATTCACCATGGCCCAGCGGCCCAGAAAGGCCGGAACCATTCCCATTGCGCGCAAAACTTCGGCATTGCGGCGCCCGGCTTCCAGCAAAAGGGTGCGACGGGACGATTGATGGTTCATGCGCGTGACATGGCGGCGCGACAGGCTTTCACTGATCAATGTCAGGCCGATCAGCACCATCCCGCCGCCCAGTGCCAATATCCCCAGCCAGGGATGCAATAAAAACACAATCCCCATAAACAGCGGCATCCAGGGCAAATCGCAAATTGCCACCGGGCCGGCACTGCCCACAAACTGGCGGATCTGGTCCAGGTCATGAACCGGCCGGGCCTCAGACCCCGGATGATCCAGCGGATTTCCAAGGGCGTGGCGCAAAACATCCGGTCCGATCTCTTCATCGACGCGCCAGCCAATCCGCACCAGCATTCGGGCGCGCAACGCATCGGCGGTGCCCAAAAACAGATACAACACCAAGACCAGTATGGTCAGCGCCAGAAGCGTTGGCATGCTTTGGCTGGCCAGCACCCGGTCATAGACCTGCAACATGAAAAGCGGGCCTGTCAGCATCAGGATGTTGGAAACACCACTTAAGGCCGCGACACAATAAAATGCCCGGCGCAACGACGCCATGACCCGCGCCAAAGAAGAACCGGAAGAACCAGATGAACCCGACAAACCGGATGCACCAGACACATCAGACGGCCTGCTTGACCGGGATGCCCCGGAAGGTCCGGCGGAGGGAGAAGAGGAGGGGGAATACGCAGCAGTACTGGCACGCCAAAGCATGACTATTGGTTATCCCGTGATTTGCCGGTAAGATAAAAGAGGGTGCCGCCCATTTTGCCGTGCGCGACACCCGAGCTGACCAAGTGCCCGTTCCGCGATGAGCCGTCTCGGAACGGGTTTATTTTGCCTTAGACAAAATCATTCTGGTCGATGGTCGCAAAATCAACGCCAGCCAGGGTCACGGTGCCATTGGCATGGGTGATCACGGTGTGGCTGGAATCGCCGCTGATGGTGACATCATCGTAATTCAGCCCGATCTGGTCGCTGCCATTTTCAAAATCGGTGATGGTGTCATTGCCAAAGCTGGCGCTGGCATCAAATTCAAAAACGTCTGCACCGCCATTGCCGGTCAAAACGTCATCACCCGACCAACCTTCAATCACATCAGCCCCGGCACTGCCGTTAATGGCAACGCCCTGCGAGGCAAAAGCGGATTCAAGGGCATCGGTGCTGCCGGTATAAATGTCGACCAACACATCGTTGGTATCGCTGCCCGAAAGGCCGAGATTGGAAATATCGACAGATGAATCGGTGAATTCAACTGCCGTACCATCCGCCGTTTGCGAAAGCGCACTGCCAAACGAGAACCCGTCTAGATCACCACCAATGGTATGCGTGGAGATGTCGTATGCAAAGTCATTGGCACCCGCCGTTGCCAGAACACCTCCGGTATAGGAGCTGCTGCTGTCAAGATCAGTCGCATAGTACTGATCTCCCCCAAATGAAGTCGTATAATTACCATCCTCAAAGAAAGAACCGTGGTTCCCTGAACCCAGCGAGAAATTGTTGTTGAAATCTTCAATCACGCCATGAAGGTCAACACCATTTCCGGATGCATCTGCGTTCAGGTCGATATTAATCGTCATTTCATAAGTCTCCTGTTGATGTTCATCGTCCCAACCAACGGGCCGATAAACATGATAATGACTCTCATTATTATTTATCGTCAACCGTATTTTTTAAAAATATTCAATTAAATCAATGATTTATATCGACACAACGCAACATGCCGGTCAGGGAATCCCTGACCGGTTTCAATGTGCGAAAAGCAACTTAAAAGCTAGAAATTACCCCTCAAGGTCAACACGCCTGTTCGCCCCGGCGCCGGAGAAAATGTCCCGCCGGAACCCTGAACATAGGCTTCGTCAAGCAGGTTATTCACATTGAGGCTGACGCTAACAGTGTCGTTAATTTTATAGGAGCTATAAAAATCAAAAACCCTGTAGCTAAAGTACTTACCAACCACCGTAGAAAGATCTGCTGCTCCAAAATTGTCCTGCGGCTGCACAAACGTGGCCGACATGCCCACGACCAGATCCTGATCGAAAAATCGCAATCCACCATCGACCGTAATTTTACGTTTTGGCATGGCATAAATACCATAAAGAGTCGTACCAGAACCGTAGATAGGGCCGGTTAATCTCCCAAACGAATTGTTATAGTTCGCAGTTGGGTCATAGGTGGTATTAAGAACGAATGGATCATAGCTCCCCTCAAGATCCATATCGTTGAGACTTAAAGTACCACCAAGATAATAGCGCTGTGCATCGTAGCCTAACTCCAATTCTGTCCCGTTAATATAAACCGGATCAGACAGGTTCACCATGGCAGCAGCCCGATTCGTTAGTGCCCCAAACCCCGAATTAGTTGTCGCAGGCTGAGGCACATAACCCAAGGTGATGTAATTTTCGACTTTTGTACGATAATATGACAGTTTGGCACGAAACTTGTCGCCCTTTTGCACAACATCATCATATTTGAAATTAACACCAATTTCCTTGGTTTCGCTTTCTTCCGACTTAAGATTGGCATTGGAATAAAAGGGAATCCCGACATTGCCAATATGCTCGCCCTTGATCATGGTTTCGGTAATGGTAGGCGCACGCATGTTCTGGCGATAGTTCGCAAAAACCTGCATCCCCTGAACCGGCGTCACACTGGCACCAAAAGAAGGTGAAAGCTTTTGATCGGAAAGATCAACATCATAAGGAACACCACCGTTGGCGCAGGTGTTTCTGACGTCACACCAATAGGCATCGCCATCCAATTGATAATAATCATAGCGCACACCGCCATAGACTTCGAACCGGTCGTTCCAGTCATATGTCCCTCGCAAAAAGCTTCCCGCGACATCACGTTTCCCGCCTGGGGTTGACCCTTCAAGCTGATAACCAGCGCCAGCCCCCCCTTCATTCCCTGTCGAAGAATCTGTTGTGCCCTTGTCCTGGAAAAACTCGGTGCCGTAATTCAGGCGTACACTGCTTAACCCGTCATTTAAATCATCAAGATGCCAGCGACTTTCATTGGCAATGTCAAGGCCAACAGTATCAAGGGTGTAATCGGTTTCGAATGAATTTGTCGAAACGGCACCTGCTGTTGTGTAGCGCACTGGACGTTTTTGATTATTCTGGGTCCGGGTCCAGTAAAGATTAGTATCAAGATTGATCAAATCAGAAACCGGATCCCAATTATGCTTCGCTGTCAGGGTGTGGGTTTGTGTCTCGTTAAAGTCCACAAATGAATTGGTCACATCACTGGTTTTGGCATAGTCAATTGTGCTGCCAACATACCCCAAATGAAGTTCCTGGTCGTCCGTCAGTTTAACATTTGCCTTAAGCAAACCGGACGTCTGACGGGAATAGGTATATTCAGGTCGTGAATTTTCGACTGTGTAATATTTGCCGTTGCCTGTTGTAAACAGCCCGGGATTACGACTTCCTGCCCGATAATTCCCAATGACTTTACGGCTCACGGCAACCGCCATGTCAAATTTTGGTGACACACGCCCAGCAACCGAAACATCCCCGGCAAACTGATAATTATTCGTCCCGTGACTCAGATTAACCTTCCCACCCCAATTTTCATCCGGGTCGAGGATATCGTCCGTATTAAGTGTCCGCAGGGTCACAATCCCTGCCGAAGCCCCCGCACCACCATTTTGATCCAGGTTGCTTTTATCAACCGTTACCGACGCCAGTAGCGCAGGATCCAGATAGACACGTGATGTTGTTCCGTGCGTTACCTGATTATAGTTTTGTCTGGCGCCATCAATATTGACGTTAACCCGACCCATTTCCTGTTGACCACGCACATTAACGGTCAAGCCAGGATCACGGGCATCGTTGGATATATCAACGCCTGCCATCTGCCCGAAAATATCGCGTGCCTCGCGGGCTGGTTTTTCCTGCATTTTTTCTAAAGTGAGAACATTTATGCCGCCCGGCACCTCATATGGCAGGTCCTCATCAACTTCACCACCGGTACCCTGACTGGCAAGGGCGGTAATTGTTACCGGTGCCGTCACAACCGGCGAAATTGATGGATCGACAGGAACCGCCACAATCGAAACCGTATGTGAATCCAGTGCCTGCCATGTCAGGCCGCTACCATCCAGTAACCGGTCCAGCGCCTGGTTTGCCGTCATCTCGCCTTTAAAAGCGCGTGTTGTATGGGTCGCCGAAAGATTGCCATCAATAACCACGTCAATGCCGGTAATTTTGGAATATTCAACCAGGGCTGAGGTCAGTTTTTGCGACGGCATATCAAAACGGAAGGACAGATTGGGGGTTACTGCGCGCGCCAACTCGGTTGTGGTTTTATTAGCCGCAGTCGCATTACCAGATGCGGCCAATGCCACCTGCGGCAAAAACGCCAACAAACATCCCGACAGAGCCGTCGCAGCAAGTTTTTGCGCCAAATCGCCAGGTCTTCGTCCCAATGCCACGCCCCCTGGCATCGATGTCTGGCAAGTCCCCCACGGATAGTCCATGTATGCGTCTCCTAATTATGCAAATGCTTCGCATTATCTTGATCTATCCAGTATGACGAGCCGGATTGGTCGCTATCCGAAAGGAGGGGGAATTTTTTGCAAATAATTTTTATTATCAAGATAAGAAGCGCGGACGGAGCCATGACGCAGAGCCTGGGCAAACAACCAGCAACAGCAGTGAAACTGAAAATGGAGATGTGGAGAGGGAGAGGGAGAGGGAGAGGGGAGGAAAAGGAGGAAGGAGAGCAACAAAGCCGAGGATCAATGCAGGAACCAGGCGGTGACAGAGTTAAGAAAAGAATTCTCTGTCGTCTTGTCACAAGGACCTCTATCAACACCCCGACATCCCGTCGCCGGGACACCACGGCAAAGCCCCTTATGCTGCGCGTAAGATGGTCAGATAAGTGCCGATCTGATCGACCTCGACATTCAGAACCTTGCCCATGAGGGGCAAAATATCTGCCGTACGGTTCAGATTGACGACCAAAGTCACAGGGCGCTTTTTTAAGTGCTCCCCAAGTACGACGATTTTCCCCGGTTGCCAGCGTTGCAACACCGTTGCCACATGGGCCAACGAATCCTTGACAAAAACCAGCCGCCCCTGGCGCCAGGCCAGCCGCACCGCCAGGTCAATGGGCTGAGGAAAACCAATGTCGCCCGGCACAAAAGAAATGGCATGACCGGGCGCAATGCTTTGATACCGGGAATTTAGGTCCACATCGAGCATCCCTTGTACCGCAATCACCTCTCCCCCCGCATCATAATGGGAAATGTCAAAACGGGCTGCCTCGCGCGGTCGGGTAACAACACCCGCCGCCTGAACAAAAAATCCCGGCTGACGGCCATCATGCTCGACAAAAACCTCGCCTTCATGAAGGGTAAGGCCCGTTTGCCCCAATGCGTTTTGCGCCAGTGACAAAGATGTGTCGCTGGCCAACTCTGCCTGAATACCCGGCATAACGGTAATTTTGCGCCGCTCGCCCCTGGCAGCTGAAAAATCGGCAAAGGGATGATGGGGGATCAATTTGCCATACCAGCCCGCAGCGCCAAGTGCACCCGCCACCATAAGGCCCGCCCCTAAAAAGGCCCGCCTTCCAAGCACGCTGCCATGAGCAGACATATCAAGGCTGGATGTCCCGGCCCAAAGATGTTCGATTTCAAGAAAAGCCTGGCGATGCGCATCATCTGCGGCAAGCCAACGGGCAAATGCCTGGCGGTCCTGATCGGTTTCCGCCCCGTCCAATAACAGGGCAAACCAGTAAATCGCCTGTTCCGACACATCATCGGCCAGTGCATTTTTAAAGATCGCGTTGCTTCGTTCCATGATGTGTCCGCCCCTAACCGCCCAATATACCCGCAAAAAAAGCAGGGCTTTTTCTTATGACGAAGCAGCCGTGACAATATCCGAGACGGATTTCAGTTTTTTTCGTCGCTTGTGGTTTGATCGCGCAATAATGTCAGGGCGCGCACCATGCGGCTAAAGGCCGTTTGCGGCGGAATGCCCAGTTTTTCGCCAATCTCGGCATAGGTTTTGCCTTCAAGGCGGGCCAAAACAAAAACCTCACGGGTGGAGGCCGGCAATTTGTTAATTGCCGCCTGCAATTGGCGCAGTTCCTGCCGGGACCAGGCAATCTGATCGGGCAAGGGGCTATCACTGGCGACATATTCAAGGCTTTGTTCCGCATCAGGCACGAATTTCAAAATCCGTTCACGGCGGAAATGATCAACAACCAGGTTTTGCGCCGTGCGATACAAATAGGATTGCGCATATTTTACATCGGGCAGGGAGGGCGTTGCCACCACACGCAAAAACGTGTCCTGCACGATATCATCGGCGGTGTACCAGGCCAGTTTCCGCTTTTGAACGAAATGCCGCAATCGCGCATGATAAGTGCGAAAAAGTTGATTGATATCCCAATGAGTCACAAACCTGACCTTCTGAAACGCAGCCCTCCCTTACCGACTGATTGGCGGCAATAAGACAGGCAATGTCATGTTGGTGTTATCCAACAGATATCGCATATGAAAATCATTCTCAATACAATTTTAAATCAACAGACCCGGACATGTTGATTTTTGGCACATTAAAAAAGGCCCTTCGACAATGCGAAGAGCCTTAAAATTCTGAATATTCAAGGTCGCAATCAGGCGCGTACCTTGCGGCGAAACCGCAGGTAATTACACTTTTTACCCTGGCGGAGTGCCTTTTGCTCATAGCGGGTTTGCACCCAGTCTTCCGGCGGAATGCGCCAGTCATCCGGGCTTTCGGCCAGCCATTCAAAATCGGGATGATGATGCAAATGCTGCAAGGTCCAGGAGATATATTGCATATCGTCGCTGGCCACCCGGAACTCCCCACCATCCTTGATCAATCGCGCCAGCAAGGCCAGATTTTTCGGCCCGACAAAACGGCGTTCGGCATGGCGCTTTTTCGGCCAGGGATCGGGAAACAGCAAAAACACCCGGTCAAAGCAGGCATCTTGCAGCTTATAAAGCAACGGACGGGAATCATCGGGCACAAGGCGGACATTTTCCAGATTGCGCTCGCTGATATGGCGGATCATGCTGCTGACCCCATCCATATAGGGTTCACAGCCGATAATGCCGATATCCGGGTTGGCTTCGGCCTGACCCGCCAGATGCTCGCCGCCGCCAAACCCGATTTCCAGCCACACTTCACGGCGATCGGGCGCAAAATAGCTGCGCGGGTCAATACCGGCCTGATCGGGGTAATCGATTGCCAGTTTTGGCAACAGATCATCCATCAGGACTTTGCGCGACGCCTTGGGCGCACGGCTGCCACGGCGGCCATAAAAATTGGGGCGATCTGGGGTCGGGATGGGTCTGTTGCTACGCATGGTTTTTCTGGCAATTTAAAAAGCGAAACGGGCGGTTCTTAAAACCGCCCGCCTCATAACATGTCTGGCGATTTTGGCAAATCACCTATCCATCATCTCTGGTGCAATTAAGCGCCAAAAGCCGATTTAAGTTCGTCAACCAGGTCGGTTTTTTCCCAGGAGAACCCGCCATCCGCATCCGGCTCGCGGCCGAAATGGCCGTAGGCGGACGTGCGCTCATAGATCGGCGCACACAGATTAAGATGCTCGCGAATACCGCGCGGGCTCAGATCCATCAATTCACGCAGAACCGCGCCAAGCTTGATTTCATCAACGTTACCGGTTTGATGCGTATTGACATACAAAGCCAGCGGCTTGGAAACACCAATGGCATAAGCCACCTGAATGGTGCATTTACCTGCCAGGCCTGCAGCAACCACGTTTTTCGCCAGATAACGCGCGGCATAAGCTGCCGAACGGTCAACCTTCGTCGGATCCTTGCCCGAGAATGCGCCGCCGCCATGCGGTGCCGCCCCGCCATAGGTATCGACAATGATTTTACGGCCCGTCAAACCGGCATCGCCATCCGGCCCGCCAATTACAAAACGCCCGGTCGGGTTGATGTAAATTTCGTCCTGGGACGGCAACCAGCCTGCCGGCAAAGCAGCTTCGATATAGGGCAAGACAGCCGCACGAACTTCGTCCTGGCTGACACCATCATTATGCTGGGTCGACACCACAACCGAGGTCGCACCGACCGGCTTGCCGTCAACATAACGCAACGTCACCTGGCTTTTGGCATCCGGGCCAAAAATGCCGGATTTGCCAGAATGGCGGTCTTCTGCCATATGGCGCAGAATCCGATGCGAAAACTGGATCGGAGCCGGCATCAATTCGTCGGTTTCATCACAGGCATAACCAAACATGATGCCCTGATCGCCCGCGCCAAGATCCTTGTTGTCCTTGGAATCAACGCCCTGGGCGATATCGACGGATTGTTCATGCACATGGCAGGAAATATCAGCCGTTTTCCAGCTAAAGCCTTCCTGATCGTAACCGATGGCACGAATGGCTTCGCGCGCGGCCTCGATCATGGTTTCATCATTGGCAACGCTGGAGGGGCCACGTACTTCACCAGCCAGAACAACACGATTGGTCGTGGCCAGGGTTTCAACAGCCACACGAGCATCCGGATCTGCAGCCAGAAAAGCATCAACGATCGAGTCAGAAATACGATCGCAAACCTTGTCCGGATGACCTTCCGAAACGGATTCGCTCGTGAATAGATATTCTTTATGAGACATATAAACCTTCTCCGGTGAAAAGGGAGTTTCCAAAAACTGGACCGGAGGGCCGCGATACGAACGTATCGTTCAGCGCCCACTTAGCCTTTTTTTGCGTGGTGGCAAGCGGTCCAAATCCGTCCACGTCATCGGGTTGTCATATCCCAAATGGAAACATGACCCAAGCATTTTAAGTCTTTGGCGGGAAAAAAACGGCAAATTTTATCGCAACAGCCTTTTAAAGGCCTGCTAGATACAAAAACGCACCCGGCATAAAGCCGGATGCGTTAGGTTCGCAGTGCTTTAACATCGCCAGACATTTTCATGTCCGTCAGGGATGCTTACTTGCTCTCGCCTTCGTCAGTCGAATGCAGCACGCCCATGGCCTTGACCAGTTCGAAAACGCGTTTGCGCTGAACCGGATCAACAATGCGGTAATAGGCCCGGACCAGTTCCAGCGTTTCGCGACGATTCATCGGATCGTTATCAAACGGATCCGGGCTTTCCGACATTTCACGGCGCTCATGCACCGATTTTGCCGAAATTTCGTCGGGCATATCATCAAAAAAGAACGAAACCGGTACTTCAAGCACGCGGGACAAGTCATAAAGACGTGACGCCCCAACACGGTTGGCACCGCGTTCGTATTTTTGCACCTGCTGAAAAGTCAGGCCAATCGCCTCACCCAGCTTTTCCTGGCTCATTCCCAGAAGAGTACGCCGCAACCGTACCCGGGAACCCACATGAATATCGACCGGATTTGGGTTTCCGTTAGCTGTACGGCCGCGCCCACGCCCACGCGTGTTCTTCACAATCATAACATTGTCATCCTTCGGCGACATCGTCTTGTCCTTCTCACACTCCGACCAGCCGCCCTATTCTTGTGGGGGACACTTTTTGAGCGGTCCGGTAAATTATTTTTTCGTTCCGGGGGTTTTTCTAACCTGTTGATATCCCAATACGAGAACGAAAATCAGGATAACAATACCGTAAAATGGTATATTGCGCCACAAATAATATACGGTGGTATGTACTTTCCCCACCAAAAGTGGGGATACGAGCACACCTTTTGTGGTCAGAGGCAGTTCTTTTTGAAAACGCCCGTAAGAATCAAAAACAGCCGATACACCTGTATAAGCAGCCCGGACCAGCGGCAAGCCTTCTTCTACAGCACGAAACCGGGCGGCCGCCAGGTGCTGATAGGGACCCGCACTATGACCAAACCAGCCATCATTGGTCACATTCAAGAGCCACGCCGGACGATCCTGATCATCCGTAACGGCACCTGGGAATATAATCTCATAGCATATTAACGGGGAAAAGGGCGGTAAATTCTTTACATGCAAGGTTGCCGGACCTGGACCGGCAGAAAAATCCGTTCGTCCTTCCGTCAATTTGGGGAATGGCAAGAACGATCGAAACGGAACATATTCACCAAAAGGCACCAGATGAAACTTGTCAAACCTGGCAATAATGTCGCCCTGGCTATCGATGACCTCGACAGAATTCCAAACCTTGAATTCCCGGCTTTTACGCGGGAAAGTCCGTGGTGCGCCTGTAATCAAGACGTCTTTTGCCCCTAAAACACCGGCAATCAGCGCCCGACGGGTCGGATCGGTTTCCAGGAAAAAGGTCGCGGCCGTTTCCGGCCAAATTACGATGCGCTGCCGACTGGCCGGAAGATTATCCGGCCGTCGCGACATTGCCAGCAGCTCGCGGAAATGGACATCCTGAAGCGATTTATCCCATTTTTCCGATTGCGGGATATTAGGTTGTACCACTTGTAAAACCGGTGCATTTGACGGGGCATCGGCAAGTTCAGTGGCCACATCAGGCGCGCCGGAAAGACGGATTGCCCCACCGCCCCACAACAGGACCGCAATCAACACACCCGCAATCGCGCAAAATCGCCCGTTTCGCCCAAAAACCCACAAAGAGGGCAGGGTTGCAAACAGGGCGGTAAGCGCACTTAACCCATAAATCCCGGCAATGGATGCAAACTGCATCGGGGCCGGGTTAATCGCCCAGATATGCCCCAGCAAATTCCACGGAAAACCGGTAAGGACATGCCCGCGGGCAAATTCGGCAATGGCCCAAAAAGAGGCCAACAAAAACGCCCGGGCAATCGGCCCCTTACCCAACTGCCAGCTTCCCCATACCGCCAGCATGGGAAAAATAGCCAAACCACCGCCAAGTCCCAACACAGCAAACGGGATCATCCAGCCATATATTTCCGGCTGAACCAGAAAAGCATGGCTGATCCAGTAAAAACCGGCGGCAAAATACCCGGTGCCAAACCACCAACCCGCTGCCAGCGCGCTTTTCCGGGTTTTAACCCCCTCAAGCGACCACAGCAAAACGGCAAAGCCCAGGGGCAAAGCAGGAATAATAAACAAGGGCGGCAAAGCCAGTACTGCCGCCGCCCCGGAGAACAGCCACGCCAAACGGCGCGGCCAACCTTGTAAAGCGGCCACGCGATTGGCCAGGCGATCAATCATTTAAGCGATTCCTGAGAATGTTCCCCTTCCGGCACAGAAGGGTCGTTCCGATGCAAATGAATGCGCAAACGTCGAACACGACGCGGGTCGGCATCGAGAACCTCGAATTGCAGCCCCAGCGGATGTTCAATCAATTCGCCGCGCGCCGGAACCCGGCCTGCCAGCGAAAAGACCAACCCACCCAGCGTGTCGATATCCTCGTCTTCTTCTTCATCCAGCAGGCCAAAACCGAGCTTTTCCTCGAGATCTTCAATCTCGTAGCGGGCATCGGCAATAAAACAGCCATCGGACAGACGGATCAGTTTCGGGGTCTGGTCCACATCATGTTCATCGTCGATTTCGCCGACAATTTCCTCGACCAGATCTTCGATGGTGATCAGGCCGTCAATGCCGCCAAATTCATCGACCACCAACGCCATATGGGTGCGCGACAGCCGCATTTCCGATAACAGATCGAGCACACGAATGGCCGGCGAGACAAACAAAACCCGGCGCAACAACGCCGAAAGCCGGTATTCACGCCCCGCTGCATGGCAGGCCAGCACGTCCTTGATATGAACCATGCCAACAATGTCATCAAGGGTATCGCCATAAACCGGCAGGCGCGAATGCGCCTTTGTCACCATTTCATTGACCAGATCGGTCAGGGTAATTTTTTTCGGAACCGCAACAATATCTGTACGCGGAACCATGACGTCCTCTGCCGTCATATCGCGCAAGGCAATAATGTTTTCAAACAGCGACCGTTCGTGCAGCGACACCGGTTCGTCGTCTTCTTCGGTGCGTTCGGCCAGTTCTTCGAGCGTGTCGCTCAAAGAGGCCTCGCCATTGCGCGCGCGGTGCTTGCGCAAGCCCATCACCGAAGCAACATTGCCCCAAAATGAAGCCCCATCGGCTTCTTCCTGTAACTCCCCACTCATGCGGGGCGTCATACTGTCCTTGTCTTCGTCGCGTTCACTTATGTCGTTCATTGTCCTGTTTCGACATCCTGATCTTCGATTGGGGCGTAGGGATCATCAATTCCCATCCCGGCAAGAATATGGCGCTCTAGTTGCTCCATATGTTCGGCTTCATCATCAACCATATGATCATAACCGACAAGATGAAGTGTACCATGCACCGATAAATGAAGCAGATGATGTAAAAGCGGCTTGTTCTGGTCGAGCGCTTCGCGTTCACAGGTTTCGCGCGCAATCACAATATCGCCCAACATCAGGGGCATATCGGATGCCATGGCAAAATCGCTGGCACCCTCATCGCTTTCAAGCGCAGCAAAGGATAACACATTGGTCGGCGCATCCTTGCCACGATAATCCCGGTTTAATTCGCGCACGCTGGCATCATCGGAAAGAGTGACACTCACCTCGATCACGCTGACCTGATCCAACAAGGATTTTTCATCATCCTCATCCCATAAGGCGCCATCTTCGGTTGCAGCACGCAAGGCGGCCTCTACAGCACCAGTAATGGCGGCTTGTTCGTCGTCGCTCCAGTTTCCGGCCTCGATCGCCACGTCCAGATCAAGCTGCGCTGTCATCACCGGGCGTCTCTCGTGTATCGCGCGGACCATGGCCCTGACGATAGCTTTTACCAATCCGGTCACGCAGGGCATCGGCCGCATCGTAGGCCTGAACAATCCGCGTTACCAGGGCATGGCGCACAACATCGCGCTGGTCAAACTTGATGCGACCCACGCCATCAACATCTTCCAGGGTTTCCATTGCATCACGCAGGCCCGATTTCACCCCCGAAGGCAAATCGATCTGGGTCAAATCCCCCGTAATCACCATGCGCGATCCTTCACCCAAACGGGTCAGGAACATTTTCATCTGCATCGGTGTGGTATTTTGCGCTTCATCAAGAATGACAAAAGCATGCGACAGCGTACGCCCGCGCATAAAGGCCAGCGGTGCCACCTCGATTTCACCACGTTCCATGCGTTTGATCACAACATCGCCCGGAAGCGTATCGTGCAATGCGTCATAAAGCGGACGCAGATAAGGATCGACCTTGTCTTTCAAATCACCGGGCAAAAAGCCCAGATGCTCGCCTGCTTCTACCGCCGGGCGCGACAGAACAATCCGGTCAACCTGCCCCTGGGACAGCATTTGAACCGCCATTGCCACCGCCAGATAGGTTTTACCGGTACCGGCCGGGCCAATACCAAAAACCAGTTCATGCTCCAGCATTGCCTTCACATAATTTTTCTGGCGTTTGGAGCGCGGCGAAATCCGCCGCTTTTTGGTCTGAATCACCAATTCCGACCCACCAAACATGCCGGCCCCCGGCGATGCGGGATCATCCCACGGATTACCCTCATCGGGTTCGGACAGACGAATGGCAGCATCCACCGTTTCCACATCAACCCGGTCAATTTCCTGGTCGCGCAAACGGGCATAAAGCTGCGAAAGCACACTTTTCGCCTGGCTGACCTTTTGCGACGCGCCACGCATCACAACAATTGACCCGCGGCTGGAAATTTCCGTTCCGGTCCCTTCGGCCAGACGCAACAGATTTTGTGCCTGCGGCCCGTAAAGCAACTGGGACAGGGCATTGTCAGCAAATTCTATCTGATCGGTATCAAGTGGAGTCTGTTTTTGTTTCTTGATCGGGCCTTTTACTTTTTCCGTCGACGCACTCACGCAACATTCCTTTCCGAACCGCCCTCATCAACCAGTTCCCCGGCCAGGGAAAATGGCTTGGCGGCAGTAATTTTCAAACGCACGATCCGGCCCAAATCAGCCTCGGTCAGGCCATTGACGTGAACCGGCTGCATATAAGGGCTGCGCCCCACAAGCTGGCCTTCAAACTTGCCCGTACGGTCCAGCAAAACATCCATTTCCCGGCCAACACAGCGTTGGTTAAAGGCAAGCTGCTGCTCGGCCAGAAGGTCCTGCAAACGGGCCAGGCGTTCAGCCTTGACCTCTTCGGGTACCTGCAATTCCATGGCTGATGCGGGCGTGCCGGGGCGGGGACTGTATTTAAAACTGAAGGTCTGAATGAAGCCAACCTGGCGCACCAGATCGAGCGTATCTTCAAAATCCTTTTCCGATTCACCGGGGAAACCGACAATAAAGTCAGATGACAGGGCAAGATCGGGCTGGGCCTCGCGCAGACGTTTGACGATATCAAAATAGGTCTGACGGTCATGTTTGCGGTTCATGGCCTGCAATACACGGTCCGAGCCCGATTGCACTGGCAGATGCAAAAACGGCATCACCTTGGGCAAATCGCGATGGGCAAAGATCAGATCATCATCCACATCACGCGGATGGGATGTGATGTAGCGAATGCGTTCCAGCCCTTCGATATCCGACAGCTCGCGCAGCAGGCGCCCCAGGGTCCATTCATCCCCATCAGGGCCAGCCCCGTGATAGGCATTCACATTCTGGCCCAAAAGCGTCACTTCACGGGTTCCCTGCGCCACGATCTGGCGGGTTTCCTTCACAATATCCATGCCCGGGCGCGAATATTCCGCCCCGCGAGTATAGGGCACAACGCAGAAGGTGCAGAATTTGTCACACCCTTCCTGAATGGCGATAAAGGCGGAATAGCCTTGCTGGGACACCTGGGCAGGCAAATGGTCAAATTTTTCCTCGACCGGGAAATCGGTATCGATAATACGGTCATTGCCAATCGCGCGGTTGGCACGGGCCACCATTTCCGGCAGGCGATGATAGGTCTGCGGACCAAAAACCATATCGACAATCGGTTCGCGACGCATCAGTTCGGCACCCTCGGCCTGGGCAACACACCCGGCGACGGCGACAATCATTTTGTCGGTCCCGTTTTCTTCCTTGGCTTTTTTATGTTTACGAATCCGGCCCAGATCGGAAAAAACCTTTTCGGCGGCTTTTTCGCGAATATGGCAGGTATTCAAAATCACCATATCCGCACCATCAGCTTCGTCGACCGGCTGATAGCCCAGCGGTGCAAGCACATCCTGCATACGCTGGCTGTCATAGACATTCATTTGGCAGCCATAGGTCTTTACAAAAAGCTTTTTCGTCGCGCTCACTTTAATGATCCGTTTCCGCTCGTTTTATACGCCGAAAGCGGCGTGAATTTCACGCCGCATGTCGAACATGACTGATATCTGAGATCAGGTGGCACAATTTTGCGTTCATGCAACCCGTTTTTCGGCGGAACGGTAAAAAAGCCGACATCGCGACGCGCTGGAAACTTTAGCCAAACAGGCGAAAATCTTCAAAAACAACTGCCAAGGGGCAACTGCCAATCAAGTCGCCAGATCGCCGCTCTTCGGAAAACGGGACCTGAGCCCCCCGCGTGGCACCCGATAATGCTGCCTGATGCCCTTGAACAACCAGCGACTCGCATTTCCGGGCCATTTCCTTGCGCGATCCTGCCTGCGCCAGCGTCATCGGCGGATGAACAACCACTTCCACCGTAACCTTGCCGAGGGCGAAAAACTGCCACAAATGCGGCACCAAGTCCATATCCCCATACCAGGAATAAAAAGCCCGCAAATCGCGGCCCATCGGCGCCCCGTCCAAACGGGTTGCCGCAATCGAAACCGGCTGGACCTTAACCTGCGATCCATCAGGCAAAACCGTTTCGGCAACGGCAAACAAAGTCGACTTGAAGGGCAAAACACGGTTGCCGTCGTTGCTGGTACCTTCAGGAAACAAAATCAGCTTGTGACCATTGGCAAGACGCTGGCTAAGTTCCGTCGTTTGCTGTTTGGCCCGTGTCGGACGGCGTTCAACAAAGCTGCAACGCTGAAGCTTTGCCAGCAGGCCGAATACCGGCCAGCTTGCCACTTCCTTTTTGGCAATAAAGCCACCTTTGGTCATGGCGCCCAGGATCGGAATATCCAGGTAAGACGCATGATTGGAAACGATGATGCCGCTATCTTCCATCAAGGGCACACCCGAATAACGCACTTCAATATGCATAATCTTCAGGCACAGCCCGTGATAAAATCGCGGCAGATCATCGGCCAATTTCAATCGCAGGGCAATTGCAACCATTTGCACCGGGATCAGAACCAGCGTCAACAAGGCATAGATCAACAGTCTGATAGCGGCACAGGGATAGCAGCTCACGACACCCTCGCGGTCCGTTCATAATGCTTATAATAGCGTTCGGTGACTTTTTCCGTCGGCAGCACGATGCAAATATCAGTGGTATTAAACTGATGGTCCACCACGGCCCCGTCGCCAACATAGCCCCCCAATCGCAGATACCCCTTAATCAAGGGCGGCAGGTCACGCAGGGCCTGGCGGGCATCAATCGTATCAACGCTGGCACGCGCCATGCTTTCATAACGTTCGGCAACGGCACGCGGGCGCATATCTTCCGGGGCCAGATGATGATGATGCAGATAGGTCAAAACATCGCTGAAATCATCCGGGTCGGTACCATGAAAAGAAGCACAACCAAACATTAGCTTAATATCATGATCAAAAACATATTTCGCAATGCCCTGCCATAACAATTGCAGGGTCGGCATGTTGCGATAGCCTTCCTCGACACAGGAGCGGCCCAGTTCCATGATCTCGCCGGATTTAATCGCCGCCAGCATCGAGTCGATCTGATATTCGTCGGCGCTGTAAAAGCCGCCATTTTCATTGGCAACAGACTGGCGCAGCAAGCGATAGGTTCCAACAACCCCGTCTGCACCGTCACCTTTGCCATGATCAATCACCAGAAGATGGTCACAAATCGGGTCATAATGGTCGAAATCCCGTTTGGAGTCGATCATTTCAGCAGTCGGCTGTGCACCGCGTTCTTCGTAAAAAACTTTATAACGTAAACGCTGGCTCGCCAGAATTTCCGCCTCACTTTGCGCCAGACGGACTTCCAATCCCTGCTGTCGAACGTCGCTCATCGCAACTCCCTTTCGTTTGATCGCGCCAATCTTGCGCAAGAAAATCCTCAAGAGCGAGTGAAGGCTTTGTTAAGAACACGTAACAAAAATGTGAAAAGCCATCCGCACTCTAGCACGGATGGCTTTTATATACACCTATTGTACGTAAACAGTCAGTAAACTGTCATTTCCCGTCTTTAACAGGCACGCCATAAAGTTCCAGACGATGGCCGACAAGCTCGTAACCAAGCTCGCGGGCAATCTCTTCTTGCAACTTTTCAATCTTTTCGTTTGAAAATTCGATGACAGTACCGGACCGCATATCAATCAGATGATCATGATGCTCTTCGGTCAATTCCTCGTAACGGGCACGTCCGTCGCCGAAATCGTGCTTTTCAAGGATATCTGCCTCTTCAAACAGACGCACCGTCCGATAAACCGTGGCAATCGAAATTTTCGGGTCTATTTCGGTGGCCCGACGATATACCAGTTCAACATCCGGATGATCTTCGGACTCCGATAATACCTTCGCAATGACGCGGCGTTGCCCGGTCATTTTCAGGCCTGCGTCAATGCACTTTTGCTCGATGGTTGATTCTGCCAACATACTCTTGTTCTCGTTTCCGGTTCCGCCTGTCCCCAAGGCCCGCAGGCAACTTTCTCTCTGGTGCCCTAAATATCGGGAAATCTTCACCCGGTCGCAAGACCGATTTCACGAAAATAACCCGGCACACCTTGCCGTTTTCTTCATTTAACGCTACCCGTTGACCAAATACCCTGATTAACGAGGTTGGAATGTCCAGCAGCAGCCAGATTTTGTCGCCAGATATCACACTAGACATCACAAACGATGTCTGTCCCATGACCTTTGTCAAAACGCGTCTAAAACTCGAAAAAATGACACCGGGTCAAATTCTGGAAGTCATTCTTGCGGAAGGTGAACCGCTTAAAAATGTTCCGCGTTCGGTTAAAGAAATGGGCGACGACGTTCTGGACCTGACAAAACTGACAGATGCCACCGGCATCTACCGGCTGACAATCCGAAAAAACTAATTCTCCGGGCACCTGAAAACAGGAACGCCCGTTATGATGATCAGGCAAATATTATAACAATTTCAAGATCAAGACCACACCCTTTATGTGGTTTATTTTGCCAATATTTTCATATGGTTATCAATTTCTTTTGTGAAATTCAAATCATACTGGAAATAGGGTGTCAAACCCGTTCCATCACCAATGCATCCACGGGCGGTCCATCCTTGCGGCGGTAATATCCGCGCCGGCGCCCGATTTCGACAAAACCCAGCTTGCCATAAAGGGCAATTGCCACCGCATTGTCGCAGGCGACTTCCAGCAACAACCGGATACAGGCGTGATTTTGCAACTGCGCCAACACACCCTGCATCAATAACCGCCCCACACCCAGCCTTCGGGCTTTTGCATCGACAACAATAGTGTTGATTTCCGCCTCATCGAGCACGGTCTGCACCAACACAAACCCCAACGGCATATCTGCTGCAACAATCTCGCCGTTAAACTGGCGTCCCTCGGGAACAAAAGCCAGCAAACCAAAGGCCCCCGGCACGCTCAGCAAATCGCAAATTGCGCTTTCATCCCAGCAATCGTCAAACCCGGTCTGATGCAGGGCAGCGGCCACGGCCGCAAAGGCGGGGGTCAGGGCCACAATTTCAGGGGCAGATGTTTCCGTTGTCATCGTCAATTTCCAAAAAGATGCGCGAACAGGGTCGGCCCTTACGCGATATCCGCCATATCATCTTACCCGGGATGGTGCCGTTACCAATTGTCGCCCGGCCCCCTGGATGCCTGGGGCCGGGGCTGAAGCTGGGGCCGACATGGTGACAGTGGACATGGTTAAAGGCAGTAAATCCTCTATCGGCATTTATATTGGCGTGCCGTTTAAGCCTGCATCCCGGTTGTTGGGACCTTAAGCATCATTCTGCTGTTTGGCCGCTTTTTCCCGGGCCAATTCGTCCATACGTTTGGCATCTGGTGCGCGCAAATAAAGCGGCACGGGCGGCAGGTTTTTACCCGTCTCCCAGCGTTCAGCGGCGATGCGCGCCACATTGCCCGCCCGCGGCAGGCCCGGTGCGGTGCCGGCAAAAAAATCGCTGCCACTGCCGGTGGCCGGGGTCAATAACCGCGCCGCACCATCGCCGACCAGCAGGGTCGGGCCGGGGGGCGGCAACATCAGGGCCTGGCGCGGCCCCACACATTCGGCTGTGCTGATGGGGTTTTTACGCGCATCAAAGGCCTGGGCGAAAATCTCGGTCCGTTTGCTATCGAGCGCGACCAGAATATTGCGGCCCTGATGGTCACGTTCATCGACCCCATAGGCCACCGCCTCGAGCGAGCTCACACCGACCACCGGAATTTTGCGCGCCAAACCCAGGCCGCGTGCCGTTGCAAGGCCAATACGCATGCCGGTAAAGGCCCCCGGACCAACCGTAACGGCGATGCCATCAATATCGGCGAATTCAAGCCCGGCGTCGCGCAGGCTTTTCATAATGAAAGGCAGCAGCGATTCGGCCTGTCCGCGTTCCATTTTTTCGAACAATTCACCGCGCACTTCACCATTTACCAACACCGCCGTTGCCAGCGATGTCGATGCGGTATCAATCGCCAGCAACGTTGGCCCGGCAGGCTTTTGCACGGTTTCATCGTTGCCGGTTTGCGCCGTATCGTGATCTGCGCTATGCGATGACTTAATCATCTCGCCGGTCAGCATCTTTTTGATGTAGTCGGTAAACGTCAAGAACAGGGAGCCTCCGCCAATGGCGCTGGTTGAAATTACGCCGCAAGAATATGATGTCGAAATCGACATCGTCTACGCCACCGATCGAAACTTCACCGGGGCACCGATTTATGCACGGCCAGCATGTTACCTGCATCAGGATGCCGCCGCCTGCCTGAAAAAGGCAAGCCTGATGGCACGGCGCCAGGGCGTCAAGCTTCGGCTGCTTGATGCGTTTCGCCCACAAGAAGCCCAACGCGCCCTGTGGAACCACACCCCGAATGCCGATTTTGTCGCCAATCCCGATATCGGATCACCGCATGGCCGCGGTGTCGCCATTGATCTAACGCTGTTAGACGAAAACGGCAAGGAACTGGATATGGGAACCGGCTTTGACGAAATGGATCTTAAATCCTATCACGGGGCAGAAGGCATCTCGAAAACGGCCGAATCCAACCGTTTATTGCTGTTGGGCATCATGGTCAGCGCCGGGTTTGAATATTATAATGTCGAATGGTGGCATTACCAATTGCCCAATGCCCGCACCCGTTATCCGCGGTTTTCCGACAGCTCGCTTAAACAATCCATCATGCGCAAAGCCTGACGGCGGCGACGGCGAACAGACGGTACGGCAGAAACGGTCGAAACAGGCAATGATCTGTTATCAGCACATCTGCCCACATTCCTGCCATCGGGAACAGGATAAAAATCCGCCTGAATGCTCTGCCAATCACCGTGATGGTTCAAGGATCATTCGCCCCGGGGAGGTGCCAGCAACCCGGTTGCCAGCATCCGAAAAGCCTCCAGGGCTTTTGGTAAAATTTCTGCGGGTTGATCACTGGCCGCAATCCAAAGCGCGGCATTAAACGCCGTTCCCGATAGCAGGCGTGCGGCGGCCTCCGGGTCAACCGGCTTTAAAAAGCCCGATGCCACCAGCTTTTCAACCAGCTCCTGTGTCGCAATCAGGCACTGGTTCTGGCTGGGCCATTGTGACGGATCCCCCAAAAAGGCCGGTCCATCAAGCAGCACAATACGCTGCACTTCGGGTTCCAGCGCCATTTCTATATAGGCTTCCGCCTCTGCCAGCAGGCCGTCCCACGGGTCGTTCTGGCGGGCACCAATGGCGCGGGCACGGGTCGCCATTTCCCCGTCAATCCGGTTGACCACCGCGGCAAGCAGGCCGCGCTTGTCGCCAAAATTATGATAAAGAGCACCGCGCGTCAGCCCGGCTTCCGCCGTCAAGTCATCCATCGAAGCCGCAGCAAACCCCTTTTGGGCAAATGCCATGCGCGCCGCAGAAATGAGCTTTTCGCGGTTTTCCGCCATTGTTTCAGCGCGTTTTTTCGCGGCCATTGATCCTCTCCATTCACGTACGCCGCGTATATAATTTGACATACGAGGCGTATTTCGATTAGTTGACATACATAACGTATGTCAAAACAGTCCTACTGCCAAATATGGTTTTGTCAGAAGGGCGGTTTTAAATAATCGAGGATTTTATCGTCATGACCCAGCGCGAAGCAATTTTTCCCGAAGGACGCCACGCCCTTTATGAAAAACATGGTTATTCCGCCGCCATCCGTTCGGGCGACCTGTTGTTTGTTTCCGGCCAGGTCGGCAGTCTGGAGGATGGCAGCCCGGAACCGGATTTCAAAAAACAGGTCGAACTGGCCTTTGAACGGCTAAAAGCAACATTGGCCGCCGCCGGGGCGACGTTTGATGACCTGGTTGATGTCACCACCTTCCATACCGACCCGGAAAACCAGTTGGATGTCATCTTGGACGTCAAAAACAACATTTTCACCGAAAAACCCTATCCCAGCTGGACGGCTGTTGGTGTGACCTGGCTGGCCGGGTTTGATTTTGAGATCAAGGTCATTGCACGTCTGCCCAAAGCGGCCTGACATTGGCCCGATAAACCCATGCCGGAACGGATAAGGCAGCTTGTCCGTTCCGGTTAACCTAAATTACCCAACACACGGCGATAAACGGCAGGTTATCAATCCTCATCACGCACCGATTGCGCATCGCCGCCAAACAAACGCACCAGAAAAAGCTCGACCGGCTTTAAAACAATCAGCACAAAAAAGGTCAAAACACTTGCCACCAGCACAATATGCCAGGCAGCAAGGGCACAGGCGATGCCAAGGGCTGCGGTCATCCATACAGTGGCCGCCGTTGTCAGCCCGGAAACCGTCATTTCGCGGGGTCGGCGCAATATAACGCCCGCCCCAATAAAACCAATGCCGGTTAAAACACCCTGCAAAAGACCCTGCACCACCCGCGAAAGCGCATCAGGATGGTCAATCAAATCCTGGAAATGCACCGCCACAACCGACACCACCGCCGCCCCCAGCGATACCAGTGCCAGGGTCCGCATGCCTGTTGGCTTATCGTTAATGTCACGGTTAAGGCCAATCAGCATACCAATCACGGTGGCCGCCACCAGCCGCAAAATCAGGTCGATCAGGCCAATATCAAAATAATTTTTGGCTGTTGCAAAATAGGGCAGGTCATACATGCTTTCAGGCTTTCCAATTTCGAACCTGAAACCTTAACGTGATATAGCCAAACAATGTTCCATTGGCGAAACAGGCGGTTCAACGGATAGCAAACCAGCCCGATGCGTGACATTGGGCAATTTCATGCCTTCCCTGATACCGGAAACAACCGGTTTGCCTGTGACGCAGTCTCGGATGACTGATCGGACATCCATTTGGCAAACCGGGCAATGCGGCCATCCTTTTGGGGCGAATCCAGGGTCAGCATGACATAATCATTGCCGGTTGGTGCCATGCCCATGGGTGCACATAACCGGCCCGCTGCCAGGTCATCAATCACCAATGGCAAAGAGCCGATGGCCGTGCCCAGGCGGGTTACGGCCGCCTGCAGGGCAAAAAAGAAATGGTCAAAATACTGTTCGCTGGCCGGGCGTCCTTCAAAACCGCTGGCTTTTTTCCAAATCTCCCAGGCATCCGGCCGGGTGCGGCTGTGAAGCCAGCGGGCATTGGTCAAATCACGGGCCAAAATGGTTTGCCAGCAATCCGGGTCGCATACCGGGCCGGCCAGTTCCGCCCATAGCGGGGTCACGACATAATCGTCTGGCACGCCAAAATCCAGGCGACGAATGGCAATGTCATAACCCGACGCCAGCAAATCAACCGGCCCCCCGGCCATGTGCATTTCAACATTCAAATCGGGGTTATCTTCGCGAAACCGGCCCAGACGCGGCATTAACCAGCGCATGGCAAGGCTGGGTTCACACGACACCGACAGGATCGGCGAATGAACATCATGGCGATGAATTTCCTCGACCGTGCGGTCCAGTGCGGTCAGCATTTCATTTGCAGTCCGTAACAAACGCTGCCCGGCCCGGGTCAGATAAACCCGTCGATTGCGCCGAATAAACAAATCAACGCCCAACCGATCCTCGATCTGCGCCACCGCACGGCTGATCGCGCCATGGGTTAAATTCAGTTCCTTTGCCGCGCGCGAAAAGCTTTGATGGCGGGCTGCGGCCTCGAAGGCGGGCAGGGATGCCAAGGGTAAGAATCCGCGTTTTATGTGAATATTATTCACCATAAATCCCATTTTATTTCGATTTTCCGGCAGATACGCCGCCACCATAATCGATTTTCTCACAGATCAAGGAAAATCAAAATGCCCGATAGTGTTTCTGTCGAAATGATCGCCGTCGCCGTGATCACCATCCTGGCTGTCATCAGCCCCGGCCCCGATTTTGCGATGGTCACACGTATTGCCCTGGCGCGCGGGCGCAAGGCCGGTGTTTTATGTGCCATTGGCATTGGCACCGGTATTTCAGTGCATGTCGCCTATACCATGATCGGGCTTGGCGTTATTTTTGCCAATAATGTCTGGGTGCTCAATACCATTCGCATTCTGGGGGCCAGTTACCTGATCTGGCTAGGCATCAGCGCCTTTTTGCCCGATCTCGCCAAAATTCTGCACCGGCGCAAACATCACAAGTCAGAACATATCGAAATCGAAACCGAAACAGTAAACCAGTGCAACGCCCCCGCAGCCGAAGCCCCCAGCGCACAAAAAAGCCTGTCGACGGCATTTTGGGGCGGTTTTGCCTGCAATGCGTTAAATCCCAAGGCGATGCTGTTTATTGTTTCGCTGTTCAGCCAGGTTATTTCCAGCGACAGCAGTGCCTTCCTTCAGGTCGGATATGGCATTTTCATTGCCCTGTGCCACATGGTCTGGTTTGCCATTGTCGCGCTGGCATTAACCCTGCCGGCCATTCAAGCCCGCATCGAACGGGTGAAAGGCTGGGTTGAACGCGGGGTCGGGGCCTGTTTGGCGGGCCTGGGCATTAAAATCCTGACAAGCCACTAATGCCCGTTTTCCATGCCTAAAACGCATCGGAACGGGTTCGACGCGAAGGTGCCGCGCGGCTTAAAATCGATTGGCGGGGCTTGAGAAATCCCGCCCGCCAATTGAGGGCTGCACGGATCAATTTCGATCCGTACCCTTTGGGATAAGCCAAAAACACGCAAAACACCGGGTCAGATACCGGTCAGATAAACAGCATCTCGCCCTCTTTGCGGGCATCGTTCAAAAAGGTCACAACACCGCCTACTTCGATATCCAGATCATTGCGGCGCGTTTCATTTTCCAGGCCCAGAGCGCGCAATCCCATTTCACACACCATAAATTTACCGCCCAGCTCACCACAGGCGGAAAGCAATTCTTCAAAGGTGGCAACACCCCGTTCGGAATAGCCAAAATCAAGGCTGGTGGCGGTTGCACCCTGGGCATCGGTCCGCAAATGCCGCCAGCCGGACGGGGCCAGCAGGGTCCGGCTGGCCTCCATCGTGAAAAACAGGGTTACGTCACGGCCTGTTGCCAGGGCTGCACTGGCCATTACCAAGGCGTAATGAACTTTTTCAAAGCTGCCGGAAAACACCACCAGCGACAATTTCTCAACCGATGCGTTGGAACGGGTCTCAATGCTCATGGCAGCTTAAATCCTTGATCGTTGCTTTTTCAGAACAAATCGGGCATCCCGGATCACGCCGAACGCGAATTTTGCGAAAACTGGCCCCCAACGCATCCACAATCAACAATTGCCCACTCAGGCTTTCGCCAATGCCCATCAGCTCCTTTAGCACTTCGGTGGCCTGCAAACCGCCAATGGTGCCCACAACCGCACCCAAAACACCGCCCTGCGAACAGGATGGAATGGCATCGGCCGGCGGGGGCGCATGGTAAATGCAGCGATAACACGGATGAGGCGCGCCCAAATGGGCCTTGAAGGTTGAAACCTGCCCGTCAAAGCGCAAGGCCGCCCCGCTAACCAGGGTTTTACCGGCAAAATAGCAGGCATCATTTAGCAAAAACCGGGTTTCAAAATTGTCGGAGCCATCGGCAATCACGTCATATTGCGAAATCAGATCCTGCACATTTGCCGCGTTCAGCCGCATCTTATGCGCCGTAACCGTAACTTCCGGGTTCATATTGATCATGGTCTGGCGGGCACTTTCCACCTTGGGCGTGCCAAGGTCAGCCATGCCATGCGCGATCTGGCGTTGCAGGTTGGAAAGTTCAACCACATCGTCATCGACAATGCCAATGGTGCCAATCCCGGCTGCGGCCAGATACATCGCCAGCGGCGACCCCAGGCCACCCGCCCCCACAATCAGCACACGCCCCTGCTTCAGCTTCATCTGCCCGGTACCGCCCACATCTTTCAAAACGATGTGGCGGGCATAACGCTGTATTTCACTGTCGCTGAAGTCAAAATCCATATTCGGGCCTCTTAGGTTACTTACCAAGAAATAGGGTGCGAGGCCCTATCGCTCAATCAGAAAATTTCAAAATATCTGTTTAATAAAATCCGGGCCAACCGGACATTTATCCGGACATAATGACGGACATGTCAATAACAGTTATCCACGTCAATACATTGTGATATAAAGAAAAAAACATGATGTTGTACCGGTCATAAAAGCGGACATTCAGATGGCAGAAGATCGTGGAGAAGTCATTGGTTTAATGGAACCGATGCTTGTTTCCGAAAGTGCAAAACGTCGGGAAGACCTGATTGATCTTGCAATGGAACTCACAGCAGAGTCAGCAGCCTTCAAGAGCAGCCTGCCACAAAACATTGTGTCATCGCTGGCCAATCTGGTGCGATCAATGAACTGCTATTACAGCAATCTGATCGAAGGTCACAACACCCACCCTGTTGATATTGAACGCGCATTGCAAGACGACTATAGCTCTGATGCCCGTAAACGAGATTTGCAGCTCGAAGCAAAGGCGCATATCACGGTACAAAAATGGATCGATGATGGTGGCCTTTCGGGACGCGCTTCCAGCGTTGATGGCTTAATCGAAATACACAAACGATTTTGCGAATTGCTACCCGATGACCTGCTTTCAACGACCGACCCACAAACCGGAACAAAAGTTTCTGTATTGCCTGGCGCTTTTCGCGATCGGGATGTGCAGGTTGGGCGACATGTTCCCGTCAGTCCCGGTGCCATTCCACGCTTTCTGGAACGTTTTTCCAGTGCTTATGGTCAACTCAACCGTACAAACAAAATTCTCGCCGCAGCAGCAGCCCATCATCGCCTTTTATGGATTCACCCATTTCTGGACGGCAATGGTCGTGTGACAAGATTGGTGACCCATGCCATGTTGCTTGAAAGTCTTGATACCGGGGCAATATGGTCGGTGGCGCGTGGTCTTGCCCGACAGGAAGCGGAATATAAACAGCACCTCGCCCATTGCGACAAGATACGACAGAGTGATCTTGATGGTCGTGGTCATTTAAGCCAGAACGCTTTGATCAACTTCACCGAATTTTTCCTGAAAACGGCAGTTGATCAGGTAAAATTCATGCGCTCACTTGTAGAACCTAACCGGCTGCGGGAGCGAATATTATCATGGGCCCATGCAGAAATAACCGCAAATACACTCCCAACAAAATCGGATATCGTCCTTGATACCATTCTTTATCGCGGCGAATTGCCACGCAGTGATATTCCTGGCTTACTTGATGTTGTCGAGCGTCAGGCACGGCGCGTTACCTC
>JBNKVZ010000007.1:5213-7717 GCA_050299455.1 Thalassospira sp. | reverse complement strand
TCTCTCAGTTCATTATATAAGCCAGAAAATGGCTTAAAGCCCTTCAAACAGCGGCGTCGACAGGTAGCGTTCAGCGAAGGACGGGATGATCACGACAATGCGTTTGCCTTCATTTTCCGGCATCTGCCCCAGTTCGATCGCCGCAGCAACCGCTGCACCCGACGAAATACCCGTCGGCAGGCCTTCAAGGGCGGCCAGCTTGCGGGCGGTTGAAAACGCGGTTTCATTGCCAATCGTCATGACCTTGTCGATCAGTTTGGTATCAAGGTTGCCCGGAATGAACCCGGCGCCAATGCCCTGAATTTTATGCGGACCCGGCGCGCCACCGGAAATGACCGGGCTGTCTTCGGGTTCAACGGCAATGATCTGCACGTCGGGATTTTTTTCCTTTAACACGCTGGCAACACCGCTTAGCGTACCGCCGGTACCGACACCTGCCACATAGATATCCACCTTGCCATCGGTATCCTTGAGGATTTCCTGGGCCGTGGTATTGCGGTGAATTTCAGGGTTGGCAGGGTTGTCAAACTGCTGGAGCATGATCGCCCCGTCAATTTCACTGACCAGTTCCTCTGCGCGGGCGACCGCCCCCTTCATGCCCTTGGCGGCCGGGGTCAGATCAATTTCCGCGCCCAGAAGCATCAGCATCTTGCGCCGTTCAAGCGACATGCTTTCCGGCATGGTCAAAATCAGCTTGTAACCCTTGGCCGCAGCCACAAAAGCCAGCGCAATGCCGGTATTGCCCGAGGTCGGCTCCACCAGGGTCGCCCCCGGCTTGATCTTGCCTTCCTTTTCGGCGGCATCGATCATTGCCAGGCCAATGCGATCCTTAACCGATGCCAGCGGGTTGAAAAATTCCAGCTTGCCCAGAATTTCCGCCTTGGCCCCTTCGGCCTCGGCGATGCGCGAAAGGCGAACCAGCGGTGTTGCACCGATGGTATCAATGATGCTGTCATAAATCTTGCCGCGAAACTCAGTCATGATTTCCTCGCATTTTTGTGTGCATTACAAATCAACACATATTGTATTTGTATTTATTCGGAGTTTACCCAAAATCAAAGGGCGCACAAAGAATATTTACGTTTTTCCTGAACAACCACCAAATTTCACAGATGTGCAATCACACTGAATTGCGGAAATTTTTTGTGGTTTAACCTTATGCTACAAAACAGCCAGCCGGAAAGATCAGATGATAAAATCCGGTGATTCCTCGATCCCGCTGCGCAAACCGGCATCGCGTGCGCGGTTACACAAATCTTCCACCGTAATATGCTCAAGCTGCTGCATCATCGTATCCTGAAGCTCACGCCATAACGGCCGGACCACTTCCTTGCCCAGCGGCGATCCTGCCGGGTCCTCGATCGGATCATCCGATGTTTCCATCGACCGGATCACGGAAACGATATCGGCAAGGGTAATGCGACGGCGTTCGCGTGCCAACCGATAGCCCCCGCGCGGCCCGCGCACGCCGGTTAAAATATCGGCCCGCACAAGCTGTTGCAGGGTCTGTTCCAGATAGCGCTTGGGAATACCCTGGCGGGCGGTAATGTCCCGGCTTTGAACCGGTTCGCCCGCTGCATTATAGGCAATGTCCACCACAGCTTCGATGGCAAACAGCATCTTTTTTGAAAGTTTAAGCATCTTCTCTCGTTTGCTCCCCTCGATTATGCCTGTCATCGCAGCTGCGAAATCTGCGCTGAACATCGATTTGGGTTTTGGTTCAGGCAACACCTGTTGAGCCAAAACCGCCTTCACCGCGTTCGGTGGCGTCAAGGTCCGCCACCACGCGCCATCCAACCTGGGTTACGGGCGCGATCACCATCTGCGCAATCCGCATGCCACGTTCGATCCGAAAATCCTCATCACCCAGATTGACCAAAATCACTTTAATCTCACCGCGATAATCCGCATCGATGGTGCCCGGGCTGTTTAACACCGTCACACCGTTTTTCGCCGCCAGCCCCGAACGCGGTCGCACCTGGGCTTCAAACCCGGCGGGCAGGGCAATCGCAATGCCTGTTTCGATCATCGCGCGCTTGCCAGGCGCAATCACTACATCGCCATCAATAGCGGCCAGCACATCCACCGCCGCGGCCTGTGCGGTTGCATAAGCGGGCAGGGGCAAATCCCGGCCATGATCCAAAACCTTCAAATCAACAGACAAAGTCGTCATTCACAAATCCTGTTCTATCGTCATCTCTCCACCGCTGCGACGGGCAGGGCGGTGTCTTTTAACCCTTAAAATGCTGGACAATGCGCGCCGCCAGCGACCGGGCAACCGCAACCTTGCTTTGCCGGGGCCAAACCTCGTCACTTTGCGTCTCATTTCCCGCAATCAGGTGAATTTCGTTCTCGTCACCGCCAAATGTGCCGGTGTCGGGCGCAACATTGTTGGCCAAGATCCAGTCACATCCTTTGCGCGCCCGTTTGGCCCGCGCATGATCGACGACATTTTCGGTTTCAGCGGCAAATCCCACCACCAAAGCCGGGCGCAATGGGCCAAC
>JBNKVZ010000007.1:0-5031 GCA_050299455.1 Thalassospira sp. | reverse complement strand
CAGTTTCAACCCGCACCACATTCACCCCAACCGGATCGGGCAGGTTTACCGGGCCGGAAACCAGCGTCACATCGGCCCCGGCGCGTGCCAGTTCGGCGGCAATGGCATGGCCCTGCTTGCCCGATGACCGATTGGCAATATAGCGCACCGGATCAATCGGTTCATGCGTGGGGCCACTGGTCACAACGGCCTTTTTCCCGGCCAGCGGTTTCGAACCGTCCTGACGGGCAAAAAAATCCTGGATCGCGGCAATAATTTCGGCTGGTTCCGCCAACCGCCCGGTGCCGGTTTCCCCGCAGGCAAGGTCGCCGCCTGCCGGGCCAATCCGCAAAATGCCCCGGCTTTCCAGGGTCGCAATATTGGCCTGGGTGGCAGGGTTGTTCCACATTTCGACATTCATGGTCGGGGCCACCAAAACCGGCTTATTCGTGGCCAAAAGGGCCGTTGTCGCCAAATCATTGGCCATGCCCGCCGCCATTTTTGCCAGAATATCGGCACTGGCCGGGGCCACCAGCACCAGATCAGCCTCGCGTGACAGGCGGATATGGCCCATCTCGGCTTCATCGGTCAGGGAAAAAAGGTCCTGGTAAACTTTGTTTTCGGTTAACGCAGCCACCGATAACGGTGTGACAAATTCAGCCCCGCCCTTGGTCAGGATGGCGCGAATCGAGGCCCCCTGATCGCGCAAACGGCGGATGACTTCCAACACCTTATAGGCGGCAATACCGCCCGAGATGATTAAAAGGATGTTTTTTCCTGTCAGCACTGTGGATGGCCATTATTTACGTTATCGAACTGTGGATAACCTAGCGCGTTGCGGTTCAACACGCAATAGCCGTTATTCAGTTATAAAAAACGAAAATGATACGTAAATAAGGGAAAACCCCGGAATTAACCGGGGTTTTCAAGACCTTTGGGAACGGTATAGAGCATCCCCAACCAGCGCCAGCGACCATCTGGCCCGCTTGCTGTGCAATTGATCCGCCAGCGGCCCGGCGAAACCGGCCCGTCCAGGCGCACTTCCACCCGTTCTTCACCCAGGCGGCTTAGGGTTGCCGTACCGTCAGACGGATAACATTGCACATCCTTGGCCGGTTGCAACAAGGTGAATCCAAAGGCGGGCGGGTTCCGCTTCAGGGTGTAATCCGCTGGTGTCAGATCAGAAACATCCAGCGGCAGGGAATTTGCTGCCAGTTCAAACCGATCCAGCGAGCCATAATGTTCATTGAGCGCGAAACGCGGCAGATAGAACATATCGGCGGTTTTATCAAACCCGCCACTTTGCTGACCAAAGGCCGCCTTGTAACCGGCATCGCGCACGGCCTGCTGGACCTCGCTGCTGGCTTCACCATAGGGGTAAGCAAACAATTCGGGAACAAAACCCAGTTCCTGTTTGAACCGCTGGGCCGATTTTTGCAGTTCCGCCTTCACATCACTCATGGGAATAGAGGACAAATGGGCGTGGCTGTCGCTATGACCGCCAATTTTCACGCCCTGCTTGACCAGGTCGCGCACCATATCCCAGGTCATATAGCTGGCATAACCATCATCAAGCTGGCTGGTGGAGACAAACACCGTCACCGGCAGGCCGGCCTTTTTAAATAGCGGCCAGCCCTGCGTGTAAAAACTGCGATAGGCATCATCCACCGTAATGCCAATCGCACGATCAGGCAGGCCTTTGCCCTTTGCAAGGCCTGCAACAATGTCTGCCACATCCATCACATGATATTTGGGCTTTTCCAATTCGGCGATATGGGCCGAAAGCTGGTCCAGCTTGATGCTGGTCGACGGATATTCAGCTTCGCCAAAGCGGTGATACATAAACACCACCGCCGATGACCCATCGCTGGCAGCAGACGGTGTCGTCGCCTGGCTGGAACCAGTTTTGGCGCCAGAAGCGGAAGCGGAACCGGGGCTAACATCGCCCGTCACGGCCTTATCGGGGCTGGTCTGGGCCGATGCCGGCACGGTCAAACCCAGAACCAGCGCCCCACCCAATATCCCGGTGATCCAGAAAAGCGCACCGCGCATAGCTTTATGTCGCTGTTTTTCTGCTTTTGCTCGTGCGTTACAACGCGAATTATTTTTATCAATCTGCATTGGTTTTTCCATGCCATTCAATGAGATGTGCATCGATCACGCGATATGGAACAGCCCCATTATCGCGATATTGTGGCAAAGCATAGTCATGCTATTGCCGGTATCCCCGTCTGCATTTACCTGTTCGCACTGACATACCAGCGGCTTCATACGCCAGAAAACCGATCTCCCGCATCGTCACCATCAATATCCGACCATATGGCTGCACAGGGTCGGCATAAATCTGGCCTTCTCATTGCCACGTTAATTGCATAGGCTATTCTTAAGAGGTTGATTACTCTTGAATTCTGAACAATCCGGAAAGTTTTCGCAATGATTGATCAAAAAGCTCTCGATATCCTGTTTCATAACGCGCGCAGCCATAATGGCTGGCTTGATAAAAAAGTTGATCACGCCCTGTTACAACAGGCCTGGGACATTGCCGTCACGGGCCCGACCAGTGCCAATTGTGAACCGATGCGCGTCGTTTTTATCGAAAGCACAGAAGCCAAGGCCCGGCTTGAGCCGCTGATGAGCGAAGGCAACCGCGAGAAAACCCGGCAAGCCCCCGTGACCGCCATTATCGGCCAGGACATGGAATTTTATGAAAAACTGCCAACATTGTTCCCCCATGCCGATGCCCGTTCCTGGTTTGTGGGTAATGATGACCTGATCCAGGCGACGGCCTTTCGCAATACCAGCCTGCAAGGTGCCTATCTGATTTTGGCGTTGCGCGGCCTTGGCCTCGATTGCGGACCGATGTCCGGCTTTGATGCCGAAGCCGTTGATCGCGAATTTTTTGCCGGTACCCCCATCAAAACCAATTTCATGATCAATATCGGCTATGGCGATCCGTCAAAACTGTTTGATCGCAGCCCGCGCATGGCCTTTGATGAAGGTGCCAGCATCATCTAAGACCCGTTTTCCGTGCGGAAAATTCATTGAAAACGGGTTAGGCGCAGCCGTACCGCCCGGCATATGCCGCAAACGGCAAGGGTTTCAAAAAAAGCCCGCCGCCGATTAAGGGCTGAACTGATCCATTTCGATCAGTTCAGCCTGGTATAAGGCGTAATCCGGGCTGCATTAAAAAACGACTCCGGCCAATGCCGCCCTGCTTTTAAACGCGGCGGCATTTTTCATATGAAAAACATGATATTTTTCAATGAATTGAAAACTGTCATCTAAAGTTGATTTGATATTCACTCTTACATCATCATGGTAGGCCAAATTTATATCATCTTTTTGATGCTGGCGTTTTGATCTGGAGAAACCCTTGGGCTTTCGGCAATTGCTCGCGACTGCGTTCGCACTTAACATTCCGCCAACTGCCATTCTGGTATTGCTGGCTGCATCCGACCAAATCGCCTGGGGACTTGCCATCATTGCCGCCGGGGCATCCTGGCTGGGCATTATCGGCCTGCTGCGCATTTATTTCAAAGACCTGCGGGCCGTTGCGCGCTATGCGGCAAACCTGCGTGATCATTTTCGCGCCACCCCGCCGCAACGCATGACATTCGAGGCCGCAGCCGAGCTATCCTCGCTTTACACCCAAATCTCTACCGCCTTTCGCGAACGCATTATCACGCTAGAAGCACAAACCAGCACCGATGCCGAAATTCTCGACCATTTGCCCAACCCGGTCATTATGGTCAATCGCCAGCGCACCATCACCGGCTTTAACCAGGCGGCAAAATCGCTGTTTCATAATCTGGAAACCGGCTACGACCTGACCCGGTTTATCCGTGATCCGATTTTGCTGGATGCCTTTGATACGGTTTCATCGGGCAATCGCAAAATGCAGCATACAGAATTTGTGCTCTCCAGTGACGCCCAGCGCCATTTTGACGTTCTGACCGCCCATTTGCCGGCCGAAACCGGCAACCGCAATTTTGTCCTGTCCTTTAGTGATTTGACCGAACTGCGCAAGGTCGAACAGATGCGCGCCGATTTTGCCGCCGATGCCGGCCACGAACTCCGCACACCGCTATCTGTTTTGCTGGGTTTCATTGAAACGCTGGAAGGCCCCGCCAAAGACGACCCCGATGCCCTGGGCCAGTTCCTGCCCGTAATGCGCGATCAGGCACAACGCATGCAAAGCCTTGTTGAAGATTTGCTATCGCTGGCCCGCATCGAACTCAATGAACACACACCACCCTCGAATGATTGTGACGTCAGCACCATTATTGACAAGGTGGCAATGGCGTTAAAGGTCAAGGCAGATGCCAAAAACGTGGATATCCGGGTCACATCGAACCTGGAAAACACCCACACGATTGGCGAAGAAAAGGAACTGATTCAGGTTTTCCAAAATCTGATCGAAAATGCCATCAAATACGGCCATCAGGACAGCACGGTTGATGTGAAACTTGACCTGGCGACAAACCCGCCCGCGGCTTTGGCGCGCTATCGCCATAACCGTATCATGGCCATTTCGGTATGTGACCAGTCCGACGGGATCGCCCGCGAACATCTGCCCCGCCTGACCGAACGGTTTTACCGTGTTGATACTGCACGGTCGCGTGCGGTGGGCGGCACCGGCCTGGGCCTGGCCATCGTCAAACATCTGGTCCAACGCCATCGCGGCACCATGATCATTGATAGCGAAGTGGGCAAGGGGTCAGTCTTTACCGTCTATCTGCCTGCCCAAACCGGCGATAACGTGCATAAACTTTATCGGGCATGACAATAACCAAATAGCCACATGCTTGCGCATTCCCTATCCTTTCAAGTGTTTAAGGATGGGAACAGCATCAAGCCAAGCCCATAGCCCATACGCTCTCGCCTTGAAATTAAAAGGCCGACACACTGAAGGTGCCGGCCTTTATAAGATTAACCCCGCGCCGGCCGGAAACCCCGACCTTGACGATTGATTAGAGAATGAATTTCGAAAGATCGGTATTTTTCGAAAGTTCCTCGACCTGATCGCGCACATATTGCGCATCGATCACGACC
>JBNKVZ010000006.1:0-59350 GCA_050299455.1 Thalassospira sp. | reverse complement strand
GATGTTTGCGGCAGGTCTGTGCCGGATTGTGTAATTTTGTCAGGCATGAAACATCCAATTTAGAGCGTCAGAGCGACTTGATAAGCCTAAGCAATATATCAGGTCATCCATGCCGACAACTCTGTGTTGATGTTTAACGTGAATCTTAGCCGTCACTGGGCTGGCGCGGGGCAAAGTGCCCGCCCAACTGATAGCTTTCACCGGGATGAATGAACTTTGCCACCGTAATCGGTGTATCATGAAACCAGGTGCGCCGGTGCAGGACCAGGCAGGGCGCGCCATAGGCAATATCAAGCCGTTTCGCCGTGATGTTATCGGCGGCAACCGCCTCGATCAGATGTTGGGCATCGGAATAGGGCGCATTTTCCAAAAGCCAGGCGGCGGCGGTAATATCGCGAAAATCCTGGTGGGCAAAGGCGGGGGCCGCTGCCAGATTGACCCAGCGATCCTCGATCTGGACAGGTTGTCCATCCTCCCGGTGCAGGCAGATAAAATGACTAAGCATTTCCCCCGGCGTCAAACCGAATTGGGTGGCAAGGCCGGCATCGGCCTCAATCGTTTCAAAGGTGATGATTTCGCAGTCATGGTGATGCCCGCGCGCGCGGATATCACGCTCGATCGCCCGGATCTCCAGAAGCGGCGATTGTGCCTTGCGATCCGCAACATAGGTGCCCGCCCCCCGGGTCCGGGTCAGCACCCCTTCGGCCACCAGCTCGCGCAAGGCGCGGTTGACCGTCATGCGCGATGCCTGAAAAACCGTGACCAGTTCCATTTCGGTTGGAATTTGCTGCCCGGCAATCCAGTGCCCGGAAATAACCTGGCGCGCCAGCACACGTTTGATCTGGGCATAAAGCGGGCCATTGCCATCAAGGGTCAGGTTGGTCGCGGGCAGGGTTGCAGGTAAATCCTGGGTCAAGGAACGGGCCTTTTTCGTCATGTCTGATGTTGCCACCGGCGTAAAAGAGGCAATCGAACCAGAGAGCTAAACACGATTTCGTTAAATGTATAGATCTTTTGAGCGCCTGTAATGCCAGGGCATATCAAAAATATCGCACTATTCAGGCATTTTTCATCCGAAAACCTTTTTCTTGCCAAGTTGACAAAAGGCGATTTATAGATTTGTATATACATATTGGATCAAAAGAAGGCCCATGGCCCGGCAATTCACGGGCGGCGGTCTATTGAAGCCGGTTATGCCGGTTATGACGTTGCAATCACCGTGCCCCAAACAGGGCCTCAACCTGCCGATGGTGAAAAATCATGGAAACGATCAAGTTAATCCCGGGCGAATTGACACTGGCCCAATTGCGCAAAATTGCCGCAGGCAATGTGCAGATCGATATTAACGATACCTGCCGGGAGCGGGTTGCCATCGCCGCCGGCACGGTGGAAGAAGTGCTAAAACGCGGCAAAAGCGTTTATGGCATCAATACCGGCTTTGGCCTGATGGCGAAAACCCGCATTGATGAAGACAGCCTGCGCGATTTGCAGCGCAATCTGGTGCTCTCGCACTGCACGGGAACGGGCGATCCGTTGCCTGACGCGGTTGTCCGTTTGATTTTGGCGTTAAAAGTCACAAGTCTTGCCGCCGGGCATTCCGGTGTGCGTCCGATGGTGATTGATGCGCTGATTTCCCTGTTTAATCATGGTGTTTACCCGATCATTCCGGCCAAGGGATCGGTCGGGGCCTCGGGTGATCTGGCACCGCTGGCACATATGAGCCTGGCCCTGATCGGCGAGGGGGAGGTGCGCCAGGGCGGCACCATCATTTCCGCGGTCCAGGGCTTGGCAAAGGCCGGGATCGAGGCTGTCACCCTTGCGCCAAAGGAAGGTCTGGCCCTGTTAAACGGGACCCAGGTTTCAACCGCGCTAACCCTTTCGGGCCTGTTTGCCATTGAGGATAATTTTGCTGCTGCCGTTTTGGCCGGTTCGGTGTCGGTGGATGCCGCAAAGGGCAGCGATACTCCGTTTGATGAACGCATTCACAAACTGCGCCGCCAGCCGGGTCAGATTGCGGTTGCCGCGAAATACCGTGAATTGCTGGCCGATTCCGAAATTCGCCGATCCCATGTTGATTGCGAACGGGTGCAGGACCCGTACTCCCTGCGCTGTCAGCCCCAGGTGATGGGGGCCTGTCTGGATCAGATCAATCATGCCGCCGCCATTCTGGAACGCGAGGCCAATGCCGTAACCGATAACCCGCTGATCTTCCCCGATCAGGGCGATATTCTCTCGGGTGGGAACTTCCATGCCGAGCCAGTGGCCTTCGCTGCCGATATTCTGGCGATTGCGGCATCGGAAATTGGCGCGATTGCCGAACGGCGCATTGCCCTGTTGATTGACCCGGCAATGGTCGATTTACCGGCATTTCTGGTGGAAAATGGCGGCCTGAATTCCGGTTTCATGATTGCGCAGGTTACAGCGGCGGCCCTGGCATCGGAAAACAAAACGCTGGCCCATCCGGCATCGATTGACAGTTTGCCAACCTCGGCCAATCAGGAAGACCATGTGTCGATGGCAACCTTTGCCGGGCGTCGCCTGGCCGATATTGCCGATAATGTGAATGGCATTTTGGCAATTGAAATGCTGGCCGCCTGCCAGGCCATTGAATTTCGTCGCCCGATGACCTCAAGCGAGGCACTGGAAAAGGTGATTGCATCGGTGCGGGCGGTGGCCGCCTTTTATGACAAGGACCGCTATTTCGCCCCCGATATTGCCGCGGTAAAGACCCTTTTGAAATCATCGGCCATTCACGGCTATGTCGATGATCTTCTGCCCAGCTTTGCCTGATCAATCGGCTCCCCGGAAGGGGAGGGTTGGTCAGGATAAGCCTTAAAACATGAGCGACTGCGCCATTGACGTTATCACGTGAATGGCGCATAGTTATGTATATACATATAAACTGCCAGGACAGGGATAAAACCATGTGGGATCATATCTGGATCAACGGTCAATTTGCCACCATGAACCCGGCCATCGAGACGCCTTATGGTGCCCTTAAAAATGGGGCCATCGCGGTGAAGGACGGCAAGATCGCCTGGATTGGTTCGATGGATGATCTGGCAGGGGAGCCGGCAAAGCTGGCCGAAAAAGTCAGCGATTTGGCCGGGGCCTGGGTCACACCCGGTCTGGTCGATTGTCATACCCATCTGGTGTATGGCGGCAACCGGGCCGATGAATTTGAAAAACGCCTGAATGGCGTAAGTTACGAGGAAATTGCCCGGGCGGGTGGGGGCATTCGTGCCTCGGTCACGGCAACCCGTGCCGCAAGCGAAGACGAATTGGTGGCAAAGGCGCAAAAGCGTTTGAATAATTTGCTGCGTGAGGGTGTGACCACCCTCGAAATCAAATCGGGCTATGGTCTGCGCACCGAAGACGAAGCCAAAATGTTGCGCGCCGCCCGTCGCCTGGGCCGGGAAAACAATCTTGATGTGGTGACAACATTCCTGGGCGCGCATGCGCTGCCGCCGGAATATGCGGATGATGCCGATGGGTATATCGAGCTTGTATGTTCGGAAATGCTGCCGGCCATCGCGGCCGAGGGGCTGGCCGATGCCGTGGATGCGTTTTGTGAAAATATTGCCTTTAACACCGAACAAACCCGCCGGGTGTTCGAGGCCGCCCGCAAGCTGAACCTGGCGGTGAAACTGCATGCTGAACAGTTAAGCGATCAAAAAGGCAGCATCCTTGCCGCCGACTATGGCGCCCTTTCGACCGACCATCTGGAATATCTGGAAGAAGACGGTGTGGCGGCGATGGCAAAGGCCGGGGTGACGGCTGTGTTGCTGCCCGGTGCCTTTTATTGCCTGCGTGAAACCAAATTGCCGCCGCTTGACCTGTTGCGCCAGCATGGCGTGAATATCGCGATTGCGACTGACAGCAACCCGGGCACCTCCCCGGCCCTGTCATTGCTGTTAATGGCAAACATGGCCTGTACCCTGTTTCGCATGACACCAGAAGAATCCCTCGCGGGTATTACCCGCAACGGTGCGCGTGCCCTGGGGCGTGGCGATACCCACGGCACCCTCGAAACCGGCAAGGTTGCCGATTTTGTGGTCTGGGATATCGATAGCCCGGCTGAACTGTCCTATGCCATTGGCGGTAATCCTTGCCAGAAGGTGGTGCGTCAGGGCCGCGAACGGGTATTGGCGGCCTGATAAACGTCCATTTCTGTGAACAAACGAAAACCGGCGCGATGAAGTTTCGCGCCGGTTTTATTTTGGTGGGTTAGCCGCCCTTTTGCAGGGTTTTACGCAAATGCCGGTTTTGCAGCCATTTTGCCAGCATCGGGGCCAGTAGGACGATTTCAAAAATGCGGACGATATGGTGAAAGGCGACAAAGCTGGGTTCGATATTCAGCGCAAGCGCAATGAGCGACATTTCGGCCACCCCGCCCGGGGCAAAGGCCAGTAATACCGCCATGAAATTCAAATTCAGCCATAGCGATACGCCATAGGCCACCAGCCCGGTAAATCCGATAATCACGATGGTTGCCAATATGGCATAGCCTGACAGCCGGATAAGAAAAGCCAGTTTGACCCCGGCAAAGCGGCTGCCAATGGCCGCCCCCAGAATAAGCAGGCTGCCGGCCAACAGCCAGTCGGGCAAATTGCCCACCACAATACCGCTGACATGTAGCGAGGCACTGGCAAGCATCGCGCCGGTCATTTCGGCTGCCGGAATGCGCAGGCGCCGAAACAGCAATATTGTGGCAAGAGCGCAGGCCGCTGTAAGCAGGCCTTCATTCAGGGTCATGATGGCGGCATGGCCGTCGCCGTGGCTGTTGGCAACAACACCGGTCATCAACAACACGATCATGGGGGCGGACATTACCAGCAGCAAAACACGCAGGCCCTGTGTCAGGGCGATTTCCTGTTCATTGCCGCCAGCCGCAGCGCCCAGGACCACCATCGGGGTTAATCCGCCCGGTGTCGCTGAAAATAGCGCGGTGGCCGGGTCCAGACGGGCCACCTTGATGTAAAACCAGGTAATAATTGCGGTAATGACGGGCACATAGAGCAAAACGGCAATCATGCTGGCAGGCCAGCGCGCGGCATGGTCAAAGGTATCGGGGGTAAAGGAACCGCCAAGGAAAACGCCGATAACCCCCAAAATCACGGCGCGAAATTTCATCGGCACCGCCATTGGCAGGCGTAACAGGGCCAGAACAAAGGTTGCCAGCATGGGCCCCATCATCCAGGCCAGGGGCATGGCGATATAATCGGCAATAAGCCCCCCCAGCAAACCGACAAAAAGGGCGGTAAACAGCAAGCGGAAAAAACGCGGTGTCAGACCTGACAGGAAAGTGTTCAAACCGGATGGCACAGCCATGTTCTACCTGATCTGTTTATGGGGGGACGTTATCAATTACCTGAATAAACAGGTTTTAGGGGCCAAATCTATCTTAATACGTGTAAAGCCGCATAATAGATACAAAAAGGCCGGGATCCTGGCTGTGATCCCGGCCTTTGATGAAATGCTTAGGGGGCGACGGTCGGGTCTTTTTTCGGCCGCAGGAAGCGACCCACCACAAATGGCGCAACGAAACCGGCAATTGCCAGAATCCAGATGCCAATCGTGAGCGGTGACCCCCACAGGATGTTGACATCCCCATTGGAGATTTCCAGCGCCCGGCGCAGGTTCGTTTCCATTTCATTGCCCAGCAGAATGCCCAGAATGATCGGCACTGTCGGGATATTGAGCTTGCGCAGCACATAACCGACGACACCAAAAATAATCATCATGATCAGGTCAAAGGTCGAACCCGAAATGCCATAAATGCCGACAAAAGAAATCATGGTGACGGCAGGCATCAGGTATTTGCTTGGCACACGCAACACGCGCACGAACAGGCCGACCAGCGGAATGTTCAGGCACAAAAGCATGATATTGCCGATAAACAGGGCGGCAATCAGCCCCCAGACCACATCGGGACGCTGGGTAAAGAGCAGCGGACCCGGCGTGATGTTCAATGCCATCAGCATGGCCAGCAGAACCGCCGTGGTGCCGGAACCGGGAACACCCAGGGCCAGCATCGGCACCAGTGCCCCACCGGCCGCCGCGTTGTTGCCTGCTTCCGGGGCGGCGACACCGCGTGGATCACCGGTGCCAAAGGTGCCTTTTTTATCGCTGATCTTTTTTTCGATTGTGTAAGACACAAACGAGCCCAGCGAGGCCCCGGCACCGGGCAAAACACCGGCCAAAAAGCCGATAATGGTGCTGCGGCCCATTGTGCCGGCTGTCTTTTTCAGCATCCAGAACGGTGCGGTGACACGGGCGAGTTTCTGGTTGGCTTCGGTTGGGGCCGATCCGGCCTTATGTTCCAGAAACAACAGGACTTCGGAAATCGCAAACAAACCGACAATCGCGACCAGGAAGTCGATGCCTTCATAAAGGTGAATATTGCCAAAGGTCATGCGCGGCACGCCGGTTTGATGATCCACACCAACCATGGCAATGCCCAGACCAATCATGGTGGCAATGACCGCCTTTCCCTGATTTTGCGAGGCAATCCCGCCCAGTGTTGCGAAAGCCAGGGTAAACAGGGCAAAATATTCCGCCGGACCAAACAGCAAGGCAACCTTGACCAGCTGCGGGGCAAGAAAAACCAGGCCCCAGGTGGCAAAAAAAGCACCCACGAAGGATGCAATCCCCGATAGGGCCAGGGCTTCGCCCGCCTGTCCCTTCTTGGCCATTGGATAGCCGTCCAGGGTTGTCATCAGGGCCGGTTCGTCACCGGGAATATTAAGCAGGATCGAAGAAATGCGCCCGCCATACATTGCCCCGTAATAAACCGAGGTCAGCAGGATCAGGGCAGGTGTTGCCGGAAGACCCAGGGTAAAGGCGACCGGGATCAGAATGGCGACACCGTTGGACGGGCCAAGACCGGGCAGGGCGCCAATGATGGTGCCAATGAAACAGCCAACAAGGGCGAGCGCCAGATTCTGGAATGTCAGGGCGACGGCAAAACCGTCGGCGAGTTGAGAGAATACATCCATGTCAGAACCCCCAGGGCCCGCGGGCCAGCGAGAGTTGAAGAACAAGGTGGAACACGACGTAAATGCCCACGGAGATTGATATACCGGCAATGGCGGCCGCAATGGGTTTCGCCCCCAGACGCCAGCTCAGGATGCCCGATGTAACGGCGGTTGAAAGGACAAAACCGACCACGGGCAGGGCATATGTGTAGGCCACCATCACGGCAACGGCGAAAATGATTTCGACCAAACGTCCGAATCCGGGCCAGTCCGGGTCTGGATCGGGTTTGATGATCGGAAAAATGGCGGCGATCGCCAGCAGGCAGGCAATCAGAATCGGGAAAAATTTCGGGCCCAGATAGTCGGTAATGAAGCTGGTTTGAATCTGGGTCGCCATGAAAATATAGAATGCAGAAAGCAGCAGGCATGCAACGCCCAGAACTCTGTCACTCATGGCACGTCTCCAAAATGACGAGAGCGCCGCATCCTTTTGGGTTGCGGCGCTCCGTGAGGGCGGATGATTATTTAATCAGGCCGATTTCGCGGCTGAGGGTCTGGGTGGAGGCGATCTGGTCAGCAACGAACTTTTTGAAGTCCGGACCAAATTTTGCAAGCGGCATCAGGCCGTTGCTTGCCATGACCTGTTTCCATTCGTCGCTGGCATAGGTGCTTTTAATGGCGTTGACCCAATAGTCATAGGCCTCATCGCTCATGCCTTTGGGGGCATAAAAACCACGCCAGTTTGCACCAATCGCATCGATGCCCTGTTCCTTGGCGGTCGGGAATTTGTCGAATTCCTTGCCCGGCAGGCGCTCTTCCGACAGAACGGCCAAAATTTTCAGGTCGCCAGAATCAACAAAGCCCTTGGCTTCGGAAATGTCGCCGGTGAAAGCCTGTACATGGCCGCCCAGAAGCTGGGTAACGGCTTCCCCGCCGCCAGCAAAGGCAATGTATTTGACGGCACGGGCATCGGAAATACCCGCAGCCTTGGCCGCGATCAGAATTTTAAGATGGTCCCAGCCACCGACAGCGGAGCCCCCGGCAAAGGCAATGCCACGCGGGTTTTCTTTAACTTTTTCAAACAGTTCCGGCAGGGTGTTGATCGGCGAATCCTTGGCAACGGCGATCACGCCATAATCGGCACCAATGGTTCCGACCCAACGCACCTGTTCCATCGTCGATCCCGGGAACGCGCCCTGGGCCAAACGGGTGGTGGTGGCCGAAGAAGCGGCAACGATCAGATCGTTGTCGTCATTGCGCTTGGAAACCACTTCGGCATAGGCAACACCGCCGCCGCCACCAGCCAGGTTCACAACCTGCATCGGGCTTGAGATGGTTTTAAGGTCGTAAAGCGCCTTGCCAATCTGACGGCAGGTAAAGTCCCAGCCGCCACCTGCATTTGCCGGGGCAATACATTCGGGTTGGTCGGGTTCGAAAGCAAAAGCGGAAGATGTAAAGGACAAGGCAGCAAAGATGGTTGCTGCACCAAGTGCGGCAATCTTTTTCATGGTTATTCCTCCCAGTTTCTAGTCGCACCTTTCTGGTACGACGGTGTATAGGAGGTTAGTGGCTCAACCTTTCATCAACCTGTCATCGTCAAAATTACAGGAGCAGCGTTTTGAGAATACTGACTGTTGAGGATACCGAAGATGTGGCCGATGCCATCCTTTCGCATTTCTCGCGTCAGGGGCATGTTTGCGAGGTGGCAGGAACGATTGAAGATGCGGGCCATTTTTTACGCCTGGAAACCTATGACCTGATTATTCTGGATATTAATCTGCCCGATGGCTCGGGGCTGGATTTTCTTAAGAAATTGCGCGCGGCAAAAAACGGGGTGCCGGTACTGGTGCTAACGGCGCGTTTGCAGGTCGATGACAAAATTGATGCGCTGGATTTTGGGGCTGATGATTATCTGGTCAAACCGTTTGACCTGCGCGAGCTGGAGGCCAGGGCACGCGCGGTGACCCGTCGCAAGCATGGTGCCAATGAAGCCGGTATTTCGGTGGGCAACCTGCATTGCAATTTTGCCGATCATTCGGTGCGCGTGAATGATGCCGATATCGAGCTGACGCGACGCGAATTTATTTTGCTTGAAGCCTTCATGATGAATTTGAACCGCGTCTTGCAAAAAGAAGAGCTTTATTCCAGGCTTTATGGCCTGACAGGGGAAGCCGGGCTGAATGCGGTGGAGGTTTATGTCGCACGCCTGCGGCGCAAGCTTGCCGGAGCCAGCCTGGAAATTCGGACCCTGCGCGGCCTGGGCTATCAGGCGGTTCCCGGTGAACAGACAGACAAATCATCATGAGACCCGCACCCGCATCGCCCTTAACCCATCCCCGCCAGTCGGTTGCCGTGCGCCTGGGCATGGCGATGGCGGTGATTTTGGTGCTGGTGCTGACGGGAACGATTTTTGCGGCCAACAAATACGGGCAGGATGCCGCCGATGAAACCTTTGACCGATTGTTGCGCGGGGCCGCCCTGCAAATTGCCGAGCGTATTTTGGTTACGGACGGTCACGCCAATGTGGATTTGCCGGTTTCCGCCTTCGAGCTGTTATCGCTGGCACGGGCGGATCGGGTTTTTTATCGCATTATCGGCCCGGATGGCAAAACCCTGACCGGGTATGGTGACCTGCCCCTGCCAACAGACGGCAAGGGCGGGGCGGATCAAACCTATAATACCCATTATAAGGGCGCGGATGTCCGGGCTTATTTGTTGCGGCGGCAATTGGCCGAACGCTTTGTGACTGGTGATGTGAAGGTCATTGTAGCGCAAACCACAACCGAACGGTTGGCCCTTGCCCACAGTATTACCGCCCAGGCCGTGCTGACCATTGCCGCAGCCGGGATTGTGTTGCTGGTGCTGGTGGTGGTGGCAATGCGCATCGCCCTGCGCCCGCTGGCCCGGGTGGAACATACGATTCTTGAACGCGATGTAAACGATTTGTCCCCCATTGATATGGCCGCCCCCGCCGAAGTTGCGGTGCTGCTGGAGGCGATTAACCGTTTCATGCGCCGCCTGGACCGTCGGATCGAGGCAATGCAGAATTTTGTTGCCGATGCCGCCCACCAGATACGCACGCCGATCACGGCGTTACGCGCGCAATCGCAATTGGCCCTGGAGGAAACCGACCCCGAGGTTTTGGCCCGGCTGCATCAGCGTTTGCACGAACGGACGGTGGGGCTGGGCCGGCTGGCCGACCAGCTTTTAAGCCATGCCCTGATTGCCCATCGTGCCGATATGGCGGTGGCGCAGTCGCTGGATTTGCGCCGCCTTGCCCTTGAGGCGGAACGCGAAGTCCGCGCTGTATCAGAGGCCGATATTCAGGTGGATTTGCCTGACGAGCCCGTGACGATCACAGGGGATCCGATCAGCTTGCGCGAGGCGATCAAGAATTTGCTGAATAATGCCCTGAAACATGGCAAAGCGCCGGTATGGTTACGTGTTACCCCCGTGCAGGCTGGTCACGCCAGCCTGTTAATATGTGATGGCGGTACGGGCATTGCTGCCGATATATCTGCCCGGATTGGGGAACGGTTTGCTTCCAACGGGATTGGGCCGGATAGTGCCGGGCTGGGCTTGTCGATTGTATCGTCGGTCGCGACATCGCACGGGGCCGTTTTGGTGCGGCGTAAAACCGCAGACGGGTTTGAAATTGGCCTTGAATTTAAGGTGACGGTGTCATGATCCGGTCATTTGGCAAGATCGCACGCCAAATGTGGCAGAAACGATCCATTCGGGGGCTGGTATGGGCGCTGTCAGGCTGTTGTGTGGCCGTGACCGGCATGTGGGCCATGGCCGACAAAATTGCCAGTGCCAAGGACGGGAATTTCCCCATACCGACCGATATTTCAGGCCGCTTGGTTATTCAAAGTACGACCGATTATATGGTTTTTGCGCCCGTGATTGACGCCTTTCAGGAACGTTGGCCCGGTATTTTGATCACCTATAATGAAGTGACCACCAACGAGCTGAATGCCGCAGTGGAATATGCCTGCGCGCAGGGGCGTTTTATTGGCGATTTGATCATATCCTCGTCGATTGATCAGCAATTGAAGCTGGTTAATGATGGTTGCGCCCAGTCGCCCGGCCCAAATGTGGGCGAAAACCTGCCCGATTGGGCCAAATGGCGCGACGAGCTGTATGGGCTGACCTATGAACCGGCGGTAACGGTTTATAATAAGGCCTTTTTTGCCAATCGGCCCCCGCCGAAAAACCGGTTTGATTTGATCGATTTATTGCGTGAAAGTGATACCTTCCGCGCCAAGGTTGGAACGTATGATATCGAAACATCTGGTGTCGGCTATCTGTTTGCCTTTCAGGATGCCATTCAGGCTAGTACCTGGGGCCGTCTTGTTGAAAGTCTGGGGCGGAACGAGGCCCAGCTGTTTTGTTGTACGGGCGAGATTCTCGACCGGGTTGCCGATGGCCGCCTGTTGCTGGGATATAACGTGTTGGGGTCTTATGCGCTGTCGCGGATTGGCCGGGATGAACGGGTCGGCATGGTGTTGCCCAGCGATTATACGTTGATCATGTCGCGGGCGGCCTTTATTTCGCGCAATGCCGAACGGCCGGGGCTGGCGCGGGCCTTTATCGATTTTATGTTGTCGCCTCCGGGAAGGGCGATTTTGTCACGCGATGCCGGTTTGTTATCCCCTATCGATGGTCCCGCACTGCTGGCGCGTATGGTGGGCAGCCCCCTGAATGCCGACCCGCAGGAATTGCGCCCGATCACATTCACACCGGCCCTGCTGGTGGGGCTTGATCAGGCAAAACGGAATATCTTCCTGCAGCAATGGCGTGCAGCACTGCCGCCCCGGCAATTGTCCAAACATCCCTGATCGCGCCTTTTTACGGCTATGTCCGTCATGTCATTCATGTCAGTCGGGTGGCAGAGGCCTGGATTGAGGGCCTTAATTGCGCAGGGAGGGAATGCTGGCAAAGACGGTTTTTAACAATTGTGGCTGGCGGTTTACCCCGGTTTTCATGAAAATCGCCTTTAAATAGGTGCGCGCCGAATGCACGGAAATGCCGACGGCCTCCGATGCTTCGTCCAGGGCAACGCCTTCCGCCAGTTTCTGGGTCAGCCGGGCTTCGGAACGGGTAAGGCCAAAAACATCCATCAGGTTATCCACCGAGGGCGGGCCAACGCTTTCTGGTTCTACCAGAACAAAAACAAAGCCCGGTTTTTCACCATTTGCTGTCGAAATGCGCTTGAGAAAGATCGAAACCGCCATATCGTCGGATTGAAGTGAAAATCCCTTTTGCTGCGGAAGCGAGCGGCCCGGTGGCGGGTTCAGGAACTTGTCCAGGTCCTCGGGTGCGCGTTCCAGAACCAGACGGTTATCGGCCTGGATATGCAATAGCGGGCAGCGCCGTAACAGTTCGGCGGCCTGGGCATTCATGTGCCGGACGGACAGGGTATTGTCGGTTGCAATAAGCCCGAGATTGAAAACGTCGAGAAAGGCCGATGATATCTGGTTTTGCGTATTGCGGCTGGTTGTCACCGCGTCGGATATTCCTTCAAGAAGGGTCCGGAGCGGGGTGGGTTTGGGATAAAAACGGTACACGCCATGTTCGTTGACCGCCTCGAGAGCGGATTCAAGGTCGGCATAGCCGGTCAGCATGATGATGATAACATCAGGCCGGGATTTGCGTAATTTTGCCGCCAGTTCCAGGCCGGTCATGAAGGGCATGTGAATGTCGAGAATAGCGGCATCGACGGCGGGATCGTTGGAAATAACGTCCAGCGCCTCTTGGGGATTGTTAAAGAACAGGGCTTCCCAGTCCAGTGACATGCTGCGCAAACTGCGTCGGTGTGCTGCCAGAAGGTTGTCGTCATCATCGACAAAGGCAACTTTGATGCCCGAACTGGTTAGTTTCATTAAAACCCCTCCTCGTTTGGGGATATTGCCCTAAATCCGAATACCCTATCTTGCTGTGACTGAAGCCTATCCTCTATTCAGACCGGCGCGCAACCATGTCGCGCCGGGAAGAAAGACATTCGGTTGCTATATCAGTTTGGTTCGCGCAAACGGGGTACCGTTACGATGCAAAATACTGCCCTTGCTTTTCAGCCCACCATTTTGATGGTGGATGACGATGAAATGCTGCTGTCGTCGGTGCGTCGAACCCTGGGCAGCAGCTTTCATATTGTGACCAACAGTTCTGCCGTGACCGCATTGGACTGGTTGGCGAAAAATGTGTCGACCGTGGATGCCGTGATCGCCGATTTGATGATGCCGGAAATGGACGGCATCGAATTTCTGCATCGGGCGTCGGAGATTGCCCCGGCGGTGCCGCGTATTTTGCTGTCGGGCAATGTTTCTTTTCTGTCGCTGCGCGAAGCCATCAATCGCGGCATGGTCAGCCGCGTTTTGGCAAAGCCGGTATCTCCCGCTATTTTGCGTGATACATTGAATGACAGCATGTCTTGTCCTTTGCCATGCGGGGCACGACACAAGGTGTCCGCGCTTGAAGTCGTCGACGCCATTGAAAAAAATCATCACAGCATTGTAGTTCAACCGCGGGTTTCAGCAAAGGATTTCAGTATCGTTGGGGGCGAAGTTCTCAGTCGCTTCCCCGATTTGCAGCAGCGCTTTAGCCTTGAGGACATCATTGGTGCCAGCGAAGACCATCCGGTGATCAACCAGATGACATCAAACGTGCTGAACTTGCTTGAAGACGTGGCAGATACCCTGCATGCGAAACTGGGAATGCCGGTGCGCATTTCGGTGAATTGTTCACCTTATTCATTGGGAAATATGGATTTTGTCCAGTTTCTGATGCAGCGCGTTATCGATTTGCGTCGCAAGCATATCGAACTGGAATTTGAAATTACCGAGCACAATCCCAAGGTTCTTTCTGAGGCGTTTATTCGCAATGCCCGCTTTTTAAAGGAGCAGGGGGTTCAGTTGCTGATTGATGATTTTGGCACCGGAAATAATTCGATCCAGTTGCTGCGCCATAATTTTTATACCGGCATCAAGCTCGATCATGGGCTCGTATCGCGTATGATGACGGAAACGCTGGATAATTCGTTTGTTGAATGGACTGTTCAGATCGCCCATAAACTGGGCTTGTCCGTGATTGCCGAGGGGGTCGAAGATCTGGCAGTTGCCAAACGGTTGCAGAAATATGGTGTCGATGAAATGCAGGGATATTATTTCTCGCGCCCGGAAACGCCTGAAAATCTGCTGATGAATAATATCGCCGATGTTGCAACATCTTGATCTTGAGATGGAGGACCCCCAAATCTGAATAGATCTGGGGGGGATCGGAATGATTTCCGAGAGGGGAAAATACATGAAAGCTTTTATAACCGGATTTGCGTGTGTCATGGCTTTTGCCATGTGGTTGTTGCCGGCAAATCCTGCACAGGCCCGCAATGAGCTGACTGTCGTTGCGCTGGACGGAACGAAAACGGTGTTTTCTTATGATGATCTTGTGAAAATGCCGGCCACAACCTTTACAACTTCCACCCCCTGGACGGACGAAAAACACGCCTTTACCGGTGTTTCCTTTGCCGAACTTTTGAAAAGTAACGGGATCAACGGGGGGGATATCCGGGTTTTTGCCCTGAATGATTATAGTGTTACGGTTCCGGCTGAAAGCCTGACGGCAGCAGGCGCTATTCTTGCGTATCAGTTGGATGGCAAAACCATGTCTATTCGGGATAAGGGGCCCTATTGGGTTATGTTCCCGTTTGACAGTGACCCTGATTTGCAGACAGATCAGTACTGGTCCTATGCTGTCTGGCAGGTAAAACGCATTAATGCCCAACCTTAAAAAAAATCGTAAATTTGTACTGCTATCGAGCGGGGTCACAATATTATTGTTGGCCCTGTTTGTGGCTGTTTATTATTTTTATTCGATGACGATTGTGCGCAAACTGGAAGATGAACGGTTTGCCTATCGTGAAAATTTTGCCTGGGCCATGTTCCAGATACAAAAACAGTATCTGGTGCTTGATCGTGACATTCTTCAGTTCTCAGAAGAAAAAAGCGATGGCAGTTTATCCTATGACGACATTCTTTTTGATTATGACCTTTTTGTCAGCCGGGTTGCGATTGTACGCGACGGCAGCGGTTTTACCACCCTTCAGGAAATCCCCGAAGCTGTCACCCTGTTGAAAGATTTGACGGCGGTTATTGCCGATATTGATCAGAAAATCGGTTCCGATATGCCTCCTGCCCAGGTCGTGGCATATATGGACCGTACACTTGATAATATGTCCGAACAGATCCAGGATGTAGCGGTTCTGACGACCAATTATGTGTCGGTTTATAATTCGTCGAATATTGCGGGCGTGAAAAGCGATATCGAGGAGCTGTCCTATCTGTTCATAATCGGACTGTTGGTGATGATCGGGCTTCTGGCGATTTTGCTGCGAAGCCGTCAGCGCGCCTTGCAGGCCGATATTGATGCCCAGGTTGCCCGCCAGCAACAAAATGTTGTCGAAGAAGCGGCCGAATACGCCAAAATGCACGCGCTAGGCACGCTTGCCGGGGGTGTCGCGCACGAGATTAATACCCCCGCGCAATATATTCACAACAATCTTGAATTTCTTTCCGACAGTTTCAACGAGCTTACCGGGGCGATCCGATACACCGAGGACGGCGCGGCGCGCATTGAAATTAACCGCGACCGGGTGGAATTCATGGCCGAGGAAGTGCCCCTGGCCTTGCGCGAAAGCCTGGAAGGGCTGGAACGTATTGCCGGGATTGTGCGCGGTATTCGCAAATTTGCCCATCCAACCAATGATTCGATTGAAACGGTGTCCGTGCCTGATGAAATTGAAACCGCCATCACCCTGACGCGCAACCAGATCAAGCATACCGCCCAGCTTGATTATAGCTACCATGCTGACGTGACCGAAGTTGTGGGGCGGCGCAATCATTTGTCACAGGCATTGATCAACCTGATCGTTAATGCCGGGCAGGCGATTAAAGCAAGCGGCATTCGTACCGGGCAAATTTCGATTATGGTTACGCAGGTTGCCGAAATGATTGAAATTCGCGTGCGAGATAATGGCGGGGGTGTGCCCGAAGAATTGCGGAACCGTATTTTCGATTATTTCTTTACCACCAAGGAACACGGCGTGGGGACGGGGCAGGGATTGCCCATTTGCCGCAAATTGATCCAGGATGATTTTGGGGGCGATCTGGTCCTGAGCGACGGATTGATTGGCGAAGCGGAATTTGTGATCAAGCTGCCGGTTCCCGGTGATCAGCTTGAAGAGATGGGCTGATATTTCCCACCACATGCGGATCATACTGTTTCCGACGATGGTGTCCGTGTTAGTCCCACTTCCACTCTCAGCCCCACTTGTTCAATCATGATTATCAACCAACATAAAACCCGGTTTCCATTTTCTGTAAGGGGTTACAGGTGGAAACCGGGTTTTTATGGAAGTGGTAATTGTGACATCGCCCGATGGGGTGGGTGGATAAACCCGTTTTAGCGCATTTCATGCAGGCGGATGGTATCGCGCGCGATGCTGGACCAAGCCGTCCATTTTTCGCCCAGACCAACAGCCGCCAGATAGCGTTCAGAAAGCGGGTATTTTTCTTTTACCAAACGCCCTGAACGGCCATATTCGCGGGCAAAATGCTGGGCGGCGTAAACCACCGCCAGGGTGGAAGACCGGCCCGACGGGGCGGATTCCGGCCGGTGATGAAAGGCAATATCCTCGATAATTTCGTGTTTGAAGCTCCAGAGGGCGGCCATGCAGGCCGACAGCCCGGCATGGCTGATGCCCATGACATCAATTTCGGCGGAAATGATGTCGCACTGGTTTTTGTCCGCGATATGGCGGGCCGACACGCTTTGATTGGGCAGGACCATGTCAATCAGCTTGCTACCGATATGGGCCAAAAGTGCCGCGGCCCGACTGGCATCAATATTTTCAAAACCATTTTTGTCATGGCGCCCCAAATGGGCGGCAATTTCGGCCATGATCAGTGTGCGCGCCAGATCAGAGTCGTTTTCGGCCGTTTCAAGGTCGCCATTGCCATAGATTTCAAACAGCAATGTCAGGGCTTTGACACTTTCAACGCCCAGCACCTCGAACAGGTGATGCAGGGTGGGTTTGCTGTGTTCGCTGATCAGGCCTTCGCGCTGGGCATAATGTTTAATAAACGTGACGCATTCACGGTGATCCATCGCGTAATTCGACAGGTTTTGTTCCGACACCGGGCCATTCTGATACAGGGTGACCTGCATGTTGCGAAAAGATGCCGGCGAGAGATAATGCGCCGGCAAACAGGACATAACCCCTAAAAGATAGGGGTCGCGCAGATAGGACCGTAAAATCAGCGCGCGTTCGATGGCATTGATGATGGATTGGTCATCACAGGGTTTCATCAAAAAATGATGCGTGGCTGACGTGCCGAGCAGATTTGCATGTTCATCTGCATATCCCGAAAGCAGAATGCGCCCGATTTCAGGATATTTTTGGGAAACGGTGCGAAACAGTTCCGCGCCATCCATGACCGGCATGCGCATGTCTGATACAATGACATCGGCACTGTGATGCGACTGCAGCAGATCAAGCACTTCCTGCCCGTTGTCGCAAAACTGCAAGCGCCAGTTTGGACGTTTGGCGCGAACACGGCGGCGAAGGCCGCTAAGAACATTTGGATCGTCATCGACGAATATGATCGACGGTGCGTCAGCCATGAAGGTATCCCTTATATAGCGCATGTTTTATGATGCGCCCCGATATGACAAATGGTTGGTTGCTCGTAGAGACCCTGGTTTTACGGGCCGTTGCTTTTTTGTGTTGGCACCGGGTCAGGTGCAAAGCCAATGCGCAAACAGGGTGTGACGCGCTGTTTTATGCGTTTCGATGTTCCAGACAATAAAGGCCTGTAACAAATCATTCTGGCCGGCCCGCAATGCCGAATTTTCGCTCTTGGGCATTGGCCTGTCAGCACCGCTGACAATAATTCTGGAAACAGCGGTCCGCTCCGCAATGCAGGATGTGCGGGGGATGGGGGCCGATGCAGTCATGTTGTCAGGTGTACGGTTCATGGCTTTGGCTTCTCTGTCAGGTGCATTCTGACTTCAACCTTAAGCAGTTTTGTTTTTTTGCTATATCCCTATTTGGGGAGTGTCGTAACACATTGAAAAACAACGAAAAACGAGGATACCCGTGAGGTATCCCCGCCTTTTTTCGGTTAGGCGATTATGCTTGGATAATTAAAATTCGTAGCCAAGCTTGTGATCAAGCGAGAATCGCCCGCCACCGCGAATCAGAACCGCCAGGGCCAGCATGCCCCACATGATCGGCATTTCGACACCGGCATTGATCCAGGCATAGCCATTGGGCAGGTGAACAAAGAAGGCGACCGACATGAAAATAACCACGGCCGCCGCCACCGGGCGGGTCAGCAGGCCAAGAACCAGCAGCGCACCGCCAAAAAATTCCAGTGTGCCCACCAGCAGGGCAAACAGATAACCAGGATGGAAGCCGATGCTGTCGAAATAACCGCCCGTTCCTTCAAGGCCATAGCCGCCAAACAGGCCAAATAATTTGCCAGCACCATGCGGCATTAACAAAATACCGGTGGTGACGCGCAAGATCAGCCATGACAGCGGTTCAAGGGCAGCCCAAAGAGAACCAAGGGCGGGGATGATCGGACGGGTGTCAGTCTGGCTGGAAGAAGTGTTCACTTTAAAAACTCCGAATGGATTTTGGGCATCTTTATGCGATGCAAACTGGGAAAGGGCGGATCGTTACCGTTAAGCGGCCATGTCAAAAAGCAGGGCTTCGGTATCGGTCTGGGCCTGTAATGTCAGGATGTCTTCCTGGGCGATGGCGGCACCATCCCCGGCATTAAGCGGGGTTTCGCCAAGCAGGAGCGTGCCGCTAATCATTTGCAGCCAGGCGAGTCGGCCCTTTTGCAAGGGGTGCTCAACCACGCTGTCTTTGCCAAGATGGGCGGCATAGAGATCCACATCCTGATGAATGGTGATGGAGTTATCGCGGCCCGAGCGGCTGCCAATCAGCTGCAGGTCGTTTGAGGTGCCCGCGATATCCTTTTCCTCATAGCCCGGGGCAATGCCCTGCTGTTCGGGAAGGATCCAGATTTGCAGGAAATGCACCGGATCGGTTTTTGAGGCATTATATTCGCTGTGGCGAATGCCGGTTCCCGCACTCATGCGTTGCAGGCGACCGGGGCGAATGACAGACCCGTTGCCAATGCTGTCTTTATGTTCAAGGGCCCCGTCAATGACATAGGAAATAATTTCCATGTCGCGGTGGGGATGGGGGTCAAAGCCGGCACCGGCGATGACGCGATCTTCGTTAATAACCCGTAACGGACCCCAGCCCATGTGGTTTTGGTCATAATAGTGACCAAACGAAAAGCTGTGGTTGGAATCAAGCCAGCCAAAATTGGCCCGGCCTCTTTCGTTTGATTTGCGTATCGTAATCATTGTCGGCTCCTGTATCAGGGGACATCTGTTGAAGCCAGATTACGTTGTTTTTAATTATGCACAATCAACCAATGGATAGACAAACTGTTTCCAAATGCCGCTTAATTATCCGCCTGTCTGGCGATAAACAGCCAGGGCTGCATTCCTCAGATTTTCTGTGTTGTTTGTGCTGCTCACGGCATAGCCGACTGGCCCGTCTATCCAGTAAAATGTCTCGATTTTTCCGTGGCTTTGCGTGCTGAAATCGGCCGATATATTATCGGGATTATGGGCCACTGTCAGGGTTAGGCGCTGCCCGTCATTGTTCTCATACATCAACAATGCGCCGGGGTGATCCCCGAACAGGACAAGGCGACCGCCCAACAGGTGAAATCCCTGCGAGGACAGGTTGGGCACGGAAAGGGAAATCCCCACGCGTTCTCCCAGCCAGCTTAGAAGATGATCTTTTTGATCGGCATTAATTTCGACAGGGTGATTCTGGTCATTGGCATAAATGTCATATCCGGTGCCGGAAATGGCGGGCAGGGCATCGATAAAATCCGGCCTGGCTGGCGTGTCAGGCAGGGTGGCTTCAACAATGGCCGCACCGCCCAGTCCCCCCGCGATAAAGACCATCAAAATGGCCGCCATTTGCCGCAACCCATAGCGGCCCCGGCGCGTGCCACTGTCGGGTTCGTCGGCAAAAAACGTTGGTGCAGCGGGCATTCTGCGGCCCAGATGGGGCGGATGGCGCAGATTGCGGGTTAAATCGTCGCGATGGTTGGGGCGGTGGCTTTCATTGTGTTTGCTGTTTTCGTGCGGATGGGTGTCTTGCGTATCCTGTTGGTTTTCCTGCCGGTCATTATTGTCAAAACCGGGCAGATATTCATCGCTATCCTCTGCATCGCTGCCATCTAATGTTTCTGGCCCGTCAGGAATATCTGCCCTGTTGGACGTTTGTGCCATGCCGGATGTATCTTGCGCTGCATTATCAGTATGTTGCGTGGCTTTTTGTGTGTGCTGGTCCAGCTTTTTTGCCTGCCAAGTCGCCACTTTTTCGGCGGCTGCGGGGTTGTCTTTCAGCCAATCTTCCACTTTGCGCTGGCGTTCTGCCGTAAGCTTGCCATCGACATAATCATGCAGGTCCCCTTCGCCAATATCATCATGGGTATGCGGGCTCATTTCGGTCTCCGTCGCAATAATATTGGCGCTATCAGGAATGTTTCCCGGTATGCGGCAAGCATATTTCATGGGGCATGGCATGTGTCCCTGGGCATCTGTCATGTGCCAACGGGGCAATACATTATCATCATTGTATCACCCGGTTTGCTGTCCTTGATCCAGAAATAAAGCGGTTGCCAGCAAAAGCCCATTATTTTGCATCATCCTTGTCCTCTTGCGACTTTATCGGGCAGGAGGGACTGAGGTGTTTAAAAATATTTCGATTAAGCAATAAAAACAAAAAATGATCGGATTGATGATTTCTGCCGTACCTCAATACAGTCTGGAAACGTTCTGGAATTTTGGTCCGTTGCAAGGTGATGCGTGACTCATGCCCTATCGCGGTAAAACAACCTTATTGATTGTTGCCCACGGCACCAGTGTGGCAAATGGCGACCCGGCCGGTGATCTTGCCCGCAAGCTGTCACCCACCTGGTTTGGCGATGTCATACCGGCCTATATGCGTTCCAAGCCGGGGCTGGAACAGGTGCTGGCGGAACTGGCACAGCAGGGTAAAACCGAACGCGTGCTGGTGGTGCCGCTGTTTTTTAGTGCGGGCTATCTGGTGACGGAAGAATTGCCGAAGATTTTGGATCGCGCCGGTTTGTCACGTGCGATGGTGTTGCCACCGGTGACCGGGTTAAACGGTTTTGTGCCGATGGTGGCCCGTTATCTGGAACAGACCTTGCTGGTAGAGAACTGGGCGGCCAGTGACACGACCCTGTTTTTGATCGCGCATGGTCTTAAAACCCTGCGTGAACCGACAAGTGAACAGATTTGGCTGGCACAGCGTATCACCAATGTGTTGCCGGACTTATCCGTGCGTGTGGTCAATATCGAAGGGCAGCCCTCATTACAGGATTGGCGGCATAAAACGGACCGTCCCAATCAGCTGTTTTTACCCATTCTGGCCGGCGGGGGTGTTCATGCCCGCGAGGATGTGCCCGAAATGCTGTCATTAAGCGGGCAGGATAATGGTGTTTTGTTAGACCCAATTGGGACATGGCCGGTTTTGCCGCCCATCATTTTGGCGCAAGCGGCACAAAAAGCCCGCCGCAGCGTGGTCCTGGCAAATTATATGATGCCGCTTGGCAGCCGTGATCATAACAGCCCGGTTTCCTGATCAGGCATGATGTCCGCAAGCATCAAAGCGTCATAAGGCCCGGTCTTGATCCCCATTGTCTGCGGGCAGCTTGGCGGAATGCGCGGTATCTTTACGTTGCGGGACCATCTGACCGTTTGGCTTATTCCGGTGAAATTGCCGCGTTTGATTTTTGCAAAAGATAGTCGCGCAAGGTTCGGGTTGCCGAAGACAGGTTTTTTTCGGCCTCATGCACAATCAGCAATTGCCGTTTGGCCCAGTCATCGGCGATCGGGGTGCCGGAAATATTCATATGCGATAAATGCTCCTCGACACTGGAACGCCGCAAAAAGCCGATCCCCAGCCCCGCTGCAATCACCCGGCGTAACGAGCCAAACCGCATCACCTTGATATGCGGGTGCATTTCGTGGCTGAGTTTGCCGGCAGCTTCACTGATCAAATCGTCAATCACGCCCCCTTCATGCAGGGAAATGATCTGGTATTTGACGGCATCGGCAAAGTGAACCGGTTGCGGATTTTCTGGATCGGGAATGAGCGGATGCCCTTTGGGTGTGACAAGCCAGATCGGGTCATCGCAAAAAACATGATATTCAAGGTCGTGGCGGGTAATATTGTCGGCCACCAGGGCAAGGTCGGCACGGCCATCGCGCACCGCATCAATCGATTCGCGGCTGGTCAGTTCGCTGACATCCACCGTAATACCGGGAAAATCCCGGCCAAAATCGGCCAGATAGGACGGGAGCCCCGTCAGAATGCCTGACGTGACTGTGGCAAGAAAAATCTCGCCTTTCTGCCCGGCATTAAAATCGCTGAGTTCGTTGGAGAGATGGCGCAAATCGCCCAGCAGTTTTTCACCATAACGGGCGAAAATAGTGCCTTCGGGGGTTGGCTCGACACCACGGGGCAGGCGGCGTAACAGGCGCACACCTAGCAGGGCTTCAAGCTCACCAATACGTCGGCTAACAGCGGACGTTGCGATATGTTCGCGCCGGGCGGCTTCATTAATGCTGCCTGCCTTAACGATGGCGACGAACAGCCTGATCGTGACGATATCAAACTTTTGCATATAATCGTTTAGGTCGCTAGGGCCGAAACGGTCAAGCGCGATTATTACGCAGTGCAATCAGGCAGGGCGAAGAAGAACAATCAGTTCTTCTCGCCAAGCATGTGTGCGCGCCATTCATCAACCAGGGCAGCGTGATCGCGTGCCGGGCTGTTTTCCATGATGCGGGCAATACGGACAGCTTCGAAGAAGTCGGCAAGCCAGGCAAATTTCGGTTTCGCGGCTTTCGGTTCTTTGTGCGAAACGGGGGCGCCGTCAAATGCAAGAGTAGCCATTTTCAAGTCTCCTTTGGAGAAGAAGTTTGGGTCGTTTTCCTTGAGTCGGAAGCTAACAAATGCCAGCGTTGCCCACTATCACCGGTTTGCGGCGTCCCCGTTCTTGTTTGGAGAACGATAACAGCTAAGTAACTGAAATCACAGGATATCGAATTTTCGCGCTGCACAAAGGAAATGCTTTATTTGTGTTTTTAGGTCAAAGGAGTTGGAATTATTTCTGTTATTATGTGTAAATAATTCATCAATCATGTGCAAGAATGGCACATATCAGACAAGAAGGGGGCCTATGAAAAACGCGGGTGACAATCTTTCCTACGAGCAACAACATGGCAGCGGCCTTCAGGAAATGCTGGGTTATCGCCTGGTAGAATGGCAAGAAGAGCGCGCAGTTGTCGAACTTCATGTTGCAGCGCAGCATTGTAATCGCGCGGGCATTCTGCATGGTGGCATCCTTGCAACGCTGCTGGATACAGCTTCTGGTTATGCCTGTTGTTATTGTCCGGTAGCGGGAAATATCCGCCGTTGCCTGACCTTGTCGCTGACCACGCAGTTCATGGGGCAGGCAGGCCCTGGCGATATTGTCAGAGTCGACGCACAGCGACAGGGTGGCGGGCGCAAGATCATTTTCACAACGGCAACGGCCTCTAACAGCAAGGGCGATATCATTGCCTCGGCCACCGGAACATTCCGCTATCACCGTGGCAGCGAAGATGCGACAGGTGTGCCGCGAGATTAGGCCTTTGAGGTATTTGCGATCTGTTGAGCACGCCGAAATGCCGATTGGCGCCATCATGGCCCCGTATTTCCGTTATCAGGTCAACAAAGGCATTGGCCTGATATGAAATGGGTCAATGTGTGACGATCCCGGCTTGTCGGCTGTGCGGCTCATGATATCCGCCATAAAAAAACACCCGGCCAGAAATGACCGGGTGTTGATGTTTGTTTGTTGATGGGCAGCGTGGTGTTCGTGCCCACACAACGTTAGGTGATTATTTCGGCATCTGCCATTTGCCGTCGACCAGACGCGGAATGTTCAGCGGGTTGCTGTCTTTCAGCGCATCGGGCAGCAGGGCATCGGCGAAGGCCTGGTAGGCAACCGGGCGGACAAAGCGTTTGATCGCCAGCGAACCGACCGAGGTCGAACGTGAATCGGTGCTTGCCGGGTAGGGGCCGCCATGAACCATCGAATGGCAAACTTCAACACCGGTCGGCCAGCCATTGACCAGAATACGACCCGCGCATTTTTCCAAAAGCGGGCGCAGTTTGGTGGCAAATTCGGCGTCTTCATCATCCATCTGGATGGTGGCCGTCAATTGCCCCAGCAGCTTGGCCGAGATGGCCAGGATCTGGTCGGCATTGTCGCATTCAATGATGATCCCGGCAGGACCAAACATTTCTTCGGCCAGTTCCGGGTGTGCTTCCCAGTCAGCGGCCGATACGCGGTAAACAGCCGGGCTGCCTTCAAACGGGCCATCACCATCGCGGCGTTTGAGTGCGCAGGTGACTTTCGGGTGTTTTGCCATCTCGTCATTGACATGATGATAGGCACTGGAAACACGGTCCGTCAGCATGGCCTGGCTGGCAACACCACCAAGTTCTTCAACCGCACTCGCCACAAAGGTATCGAGATCGTCGCCCTTAACGGCCAGCAGAAGGCCTGGATTGGTGCAGAACTGGCCCACACCCATTGTCAGGGACCCGGCCCATGCCTTGCCAATGCCAGCGGCATTTTTCTTCATGGCGTTAGGCAGCAGGTAAACCGGGTTGTTGCTGCCCAGTTCGCCGTAAAACGGGATCGGATCGGGACGGCTGACCGCGATGTCAAACAGCGCACGGCCCCCGCCGGTCGAGCCGGTAAAGCCAACAGCCTTGATCAGCGGATGGGCAACCAGTGACTGGCCGACAATACGACCGCCACCATGCACCATGCTGAAGACACCTTTGGGCATGCCGGTTTTTTCAACGGCGGCAGCAATGGCCTGCGCCACAATTTCCGAGGTTCCCGGATGGGCGGCATGGGCCTTGAACACCACCGGGCAACCGGCAGCGAGGGCCGATGCGGTATCACCACCTGCAACCGAAAAAGCCAGCGGGAAGTTCGATGCCCCAAAAACGCCAACCGGACCCAGGGCCTTGAACATCGAACGGATGTCGGGCTTGGGCAGCGGGGCGCGGTCGGGCTGGGCGGTTTCGATGCGGGCTTCAAACCACGAACCTTCTTCGATCCAGTCAGCAAAGAAGCGCAACTGGCCGACGGTACGGCCGCGTTCGCCCTGCAGGCGGGCGGCAGGAAGGGCGGATTCAAGATTGCCCATTTCGGTCAGTTCGTCGCCGCGCGCGTCAATTTCCTCAGCACAGGCGCGCAGAAAAGCCGCCCGTTTTGCCGGTGACATCGAGGCAAATTCCTCGGCACAGGCATCGGCGGCACGGGCTGCCTGATCAACATGTTCTTCGGTACCCTGCTGAAATTTGGTCGGCAGCTTCTCGCCGGTGGCAGGATTATCCGCCTGAAAGACATCGGGGCCGTCCAGCCATTCACCAGCAATATAGTTTTTTCCGCTCAGCATCGGGTTCTCCTGTGAGTTGGATCTGTCTATCCGTTATCCAGAGGCATGCCCGGATCAACAGACAGCTAAAGCCATAAAAGAATTTTCAATTCATGACGTGCTGCCTGTCTATACCGTAAATTCTCTCCAGATTCCGCAAAAAATCATACAATAGTACTATATAATGCGAAATCTGTCACCCGGGCACCAACTTGGACGGGTATTTTCGTTGACCGGAATGTATGGGCCGGAGTCGGGGCTGTAAAGCCATCATATGAAAAGTAATGCGGTTGACATCGGCCCGGCTTTCGGCCGTGCGGGTGCGCTTAAATATCGTGTGATAACAAATTGATATCGGTTTTGCTTGGCCGTTGCGGCATCCAGGATGCGTTTTTGCGACAAGCTGGCGGAATGACCGATGCACCGTTGCTGTGACAGCAGCCAATCGTTGAAAATCCGGATCTCGGTTCGGACTTGAGCACCCTTGCGGCAGCTACAATAGAACCCGAGGCCCAGCGGAACCGCGTTTACCAGCCGTTTAAGGGCGCGACGGTGGCAGCGATGCTTTTAAGGGCGGGTATTGATCGTGCTATAGCAGCGGATACGCCTTTTTGCATTTTCCGCCATGATATTGGCTTATCCGCTTTGCGTCAGGGCGCGTTCAACCTGTGAGAGGTGGTCGCGCATGGCGTCTTCGGCCCGCTTGGGGTTGCGCTGTTCGATGGCATCAACAATGGCGTGATGCTGCTCGGATAATTTGGTGATCAGGCGGTCTGAATGGCTGCTTTCGCGCATTCGCGACCATGCAGCATCGCGGCGCACGGCATTTACGGCCTCAAACACGGCCAAAAACAGGGTATTGCGCACACTTTCGGCCAGTTTTTGATGAAAGGCCGAATCCCATTTTTCATAATCGGCCTGATTTTGGGCGTTGGCGGCGTTTTCGACCATCATGCGCATGGTATCAATATCGGCTTGTGAGGCGCGCAGGGCGGCAAAGCGTGCCATTGACGGTTCAATTTCCAGGCGGACTTCCATGATTTCATAGGGGCTGGTTTTGGTGGCAAGCCCTTCAAGGCGGCGTAAACGCGGGGTGGGCGGGGTGCCGACAAAAGTGCCCTGGCCCTGACGGCGCCAGATCAGCCCGTCGGCCTCAAGTTCATCAAGCGCCTTGCGCAGGGCACGGCGGCCAACATCGAGTTTTTCGGCCAGGTTGCGTTCGGCAATGACGCGGCCATTTTCCACATATTGCCCCTGGTTAAAGGCATTGCGCAGCGTGTCGGCCAGCCCCTGTGTTGATATATCGTTCATGGCAGGTGTTTTTCTTGTTGCTACTGACGTTTCCCGTATCATCAGGTATCAAAAAATCAGGTCGTGGAACATGCGAATTGATGTGATCAGCAGGAAAAGCCCAAAACAGATGCGCAAGGCACGCTGCGGGATCGTATGGGCAATGCGTGCGCCAACCGGTGCAAACAGCACGGTCATAGGTATCAGAAGGGCGGCTGCCAGCACATTGACATAACCCACGGAAAAGGGTGGTCTGCCCGCAATGCCAATGCCCGACATGGCATAGCCAATGGTGCCGGGCAGGGCGATGATCAGGCCAATGGCCGCTGCCGTGCCAACCGCCTTGCGAATGTCATAGCCCAGAAAATTAAGCATTGGTACGCAGATGGTGCCGCCGCCAATGCCCATCATGGCCGACAGGCCGCCTGCCAGAATGCCCAAAGCCGCCCAAACCGTGCGGGGTGGTTTTTTTTGCCGCTCGGCTGAGCGGTCCCGCGCCAGCATCATGTTGGCCGCCACCAGCAGGGCGACCACGGCAAAAATAACGGTTAACACCCGGCCATCAACATGGCCGCCAATGGCTGTACCGATAATAACGCCCACAACAATGGCAGGGCCCCAGCGTTTTAGCAGGGCAATATCAACCGCCCCCTTTTTGTAATGACTGCGCGTCGAGGACAGGGCGGTGGCGATGATCGTGGTCAGCGATGTTGCCACGGCAATTTGCATGCGCATGCTTTCATCCACCCCCATTACCGACAGGAAATGATACAGCACCGGCACAATGACAATGCCGCCGCCAACGCCAAGTAACCCCGCCATAAGGCCGCCAACCACCCCGGCGAACAGCATGGCCCCGCCCCAGATAAGATAAAGATGTACGCCGCTTCCCAGATCCATCATGTCGAACCAATACAAACCAATTACGATTTAGTGAATTAATGGTTCTAGTCATAAATTTCGCCTCTTGGCTAGGAATTTTGCATGTGCGAATGCCAAAAATGGGGATTTGTGGCGAATTTGTGTTTTTATGCTTGCGCTGCAACAGTGAAGGTGCAAACAATATGGACACAAAAATAACGAACCATACTTAAAATGGTTTGAGAAAAATGATGAACCACTTATCAGGAGGCTGGAGATATGCTTCGCAAAATTGCGATGGCGGCGGGATTGATGCTGGCCGCAGCGGCGGTAACACCGGTTATGGCGCAGGATTATCCCGATAAACCGATTGAATTTATTGTGCCCTGGGGGCCGGGTGGCGGCAGTGATACCCTGATGCGCATCGTCGCACAGGGCCTGTCGGAAGTGACCGGTCAGCCGGTGCCGATTATCAATATGCCCGGTGTGGGCGGTACGGTGGGGTTAAAGGAATTTGCCAAGCGCCCGGCGGATGGCTACACGATTTCGCAAATCCACGAAGGGTTGTTAACCGCGAATAAAACCGGCATCACCGATCTGGATTGGAACAGTTTTATTCCGGTGGCGCTGGTGGCATCTTCGCCACAATATTTGACCCTGTCGAAAAACGATCATTTCAAAAATCTGGCCGAACTTCAGGCCTATGCCAAGGCCAATCCGGGCAAGGTGCGCGCGGGGGTGACCCTGGGCGGGGTACCGCATTTGCATATGGCGATGATCGAGGAGGCCCTGGGCGTAAAGTTTAGCTATGTCGGGTTCCGCGATACGGGCCAGCGCATTCGTGCCCTGGTGGGCGGCAATATTGACATTGCTATTGGCGATGTTGCCTCGGCCGGTGAATTTGTGAAAAACGGCGATCTGATTTTTGCCGGTGTGGGCACGGAAGAACGCACCGCCGAAGAACCCGATGTGCCAACGATGAAAGAACAGGGCTACGATTTGCAAATGGCGGTAACGCGCGGGGTTGTTTTGCCCAAAGGCACACCGCAGCCGATTGTCGACAAGCTGGCGGCAGATTTGAAAAAGGCCATGTCGCTTGATGACATTAAAATCAAAATGAAAAATGCCGGGTCGGCCAATGTCTTTGTGGGCGAGGACGATTACAAAGCCTATCTCGAAAAACTTGATGCCAATGTGACCAAGCTGGTCGGCAAGTTGCAGGGATGACGGCCCAAACCGAGAAACCGGCGGCGGCGGATGCGCAGGCATCTGCCGCCAGGCGGGCCAGAAACGAGCTGGCCCGGCTGGTTTCCTACATTGTTTTTGGGGTGGCGGCGGTTTATTGCGCCTGGCAGGCATCATCCTTGCCCGCATCGCGGTGGGAGCCATTGGGGGCCGGGTCATTCCCCGAACTGGTTTTCAGTGTTCTGGCCGTGCTGTGCCTGTTTGCCGCCATCAAGGCCGTGATTGACATTCACCGCAATGGCGGCATGCCCGAGGCGGTTTATGCCTTTGGCCGTTGGCTGAAAATCCGGCGCATTTCCTTTGCGATTTACGGGTTGCTGGTGGTTTACCTTGGCGTGTTGTCCACATTGGGCTTCTCGCTGGCAACGTTTGGCTTTTTGCTCATCGCGCAATTGCTGATCGCGGGGGTGACACGCCGAACGGTTCTTCAGTCTGTTATTGCCGCCTTGGTGTTTTCGTTCGGGCTGAACATGTTGTTTGCCAGTGTTTTCAATGTCTTCCTGCCGCGTGGTGTTCTGATTGCCTTTTAATTGGAAGGCAACAAAGTGACATCGTGCTGAAAGTCTGGACATATGTTGGATGCTTTTTTTCAGGGCGCGCATCAGGTTTTTGCCTTTGATACCCTGATTTATATGTTGATCGGCTCGATTGCCGGTATTGTGGCTGCTGCCATCCCCGGTTTTACCGTGACGATGGCCATTATCCTGACCCTGCCGCTAACCTTTGCCATGGAACCCCTTCAGGGGATTTCGGTGATGCTGTCGGTTTATGTCGGCGGCTATACCGGCGGGCTGATCAGTGCGGCGTTGCTGGGTATTCCCGGCACCCCCAGTTCGGTTGCCACCACCTTTGATGCCTTTCCCATGGCGCGCAATGGCGAACCGGGCCGGGCCTTGTCATTGGGGGTGTGGGCCTCGTTTTTGGGGACGATTATTTCGACATTGGTGCTGATTGTGGCCGCCCCGCCGCTGGCGGTTGTGGCGGTGCGCCTGGGCCCGTGGGAATATTTTTCACTGATCGTTTTTGCCTTAACCATTGTTGCCAGTCTGGTCGGGAATTCGCTGATCCGCGGTTTGATTGCCGGGGTGATTGGCCTGGGTCTTGCCACCATTGGGCCGGACCCGATGATGGGCCGCCCGCGCCTGACCTTTGATATGGATTTGCTGGCACCGGGCCTGCCGTTTCTGGTGGTGCTGATTGGCATTTTCGCCATTAGCCAGCTTTTGGACGAGGTCGAAATTCACGGCAAAAAGGTCAATCATGCGCTGATCCCCAAAAGCATTGATTTCAAAACCTGGGAAGTGATGCGCGAAGTTCTGGGCCGGCCGGTTAATTTGATCCGGTCATCGCTGGTTGGGGTTGTGGTTGGGGCGCTGCCCGGTGCCGGGGGATCAATTGCCAATTTGTTGGCCTATGATCAGGCAAAACGCAGTTCCAAAACGCCGGAAAAGTTCGGCCAGGGGATTGCCGATGGGGTTGTGGCCTCCGAGGCGGGGAATTCTGCCACGGCAGGGGGCGGGTTGATCCCGTTGATTTCACTGGGCATTCCCGGGTCGGCAGTGGATGCGATTTTAATGGCATCCCTGATGGTGCATGGCATTAGTGTGGGGCCAAGGCTGATTCTGGATCATGCCGATCTGGTCTATGGCATGTTTGTCGCCCTCACTGTTGCCAGCTTTATGATGCTGGTGGTGTGTGTGGCCTCGATGCGGTTATTTTTGCGCGTTACCGATATTCCCAAACAATTCATTGTGCCAACCGTGATGATTTGCTGCGTGATCGGGGCCTTTGCCCTGAATAACCGGATGGGCGACCTTTATCTGCTCGGCGCGATCGGGTTGGTGGGTTACATTTTGAAATGTCTGGATTATCCGCTGGCCCCGCTGGTTTTGGGGGTCATCCTTGGCCCGATTGCCGAAACCAATTTGCGCCGTGCGTTAATGAGTGACGGCGACTGGACGGTGTTTTTTACCCGGCCGATTTCAGCCCTGTTTTTGGCAGCGGCATTGCTGTCGGTGATTTGGAGCATCCGGTCGATCTGGAAAGCCCATAAAAAAGACAATGGTCAAAAAGATGCAGTTGTTTGACTGCCGTGAGGAGGAATTAAACCCATGAAATTTACCACCGAAGGGCTTTATGCCTCGCGCCGGTCACCGGTAATGGCGCGCAATATTGTTTCGACATCGCAACCACTGGCCGCACAGGCCGGGTTGCGCATGCTGGCCCAGGGGGGCAATGCCGCTGATGCAGCCCTGGCTGCCGCCATTGCCCTGCCGGTGGTGGAGCCAACCGGCAATGGTTTGGGGTCGGATGCCTATGCCATTATCTGGGATGGCACGGAAATTCACGGTCTTAATGCGTCGGGCCGTGCCCCGGCGGCCTGGTCGCCCGAACGGTTTGCCGGGCAGGAAAAAATGCCGCAGCGGGGCTGGGAAGCGGTCACGGTGCCCGGTGCGGTTTCGGCCTGGCGGGCGATATCGGACAAATTTGGCAAATTGCCGTTTGAAAAACTGTTTGAACCGGCCATCGAATATGCCAGCCGGGGCTTTGCGGTATCGCCCATCATTGCCCAGCTTTGGGCCAATGGCGCAAAAGTGTTGCATGACAAACCGGGTTTTGCCGAGGCCTTTATGCCCGGGGGGCGTACCCCCAAAGCCGGAGAATTGTTTGTTAATCCGGACATGGCCGAAAGCCTGCGCGATATTGCCGAGACGGGTGGGGACAGTTTTTATAAGGGGCGATTGGCGAAAAAAATTGCCGATTTCGCCCGCCAGCATGGCGCGGCCCTGAATGAAGAAGACCTTGCCAACCATAAGGCGGATTGGTGTGGCACCATCAGCCAGGAATTTGGCGATGTGGCCCTGCATGAAATTCCGCCCAACGGGCAGGGGATTTCGGCCCTGATGGCGTTGGGCATTTTGCGCCATTGCCAGCTTGACCGTTTTGGCCCGGATGATCCCGAAGCGCTGCATTTGGAAATTGAGGCGATGAAGCTGGCCTTTGCTGATTTGCACACTTATGTCGCCGATCTGGACCATATGCGCGATGTGACGGTGGAACATTTGCTGTCAGATAAATATCTGGCATCGCGGGCGGCCTTGATTGACCCGGCGCGCGCACAGGATTTTAAGGCCGGTGCGCCCGAACATGGCGGGACGGTTTATGTCACGGCGGCGGATGAAAACGGCATGATGGTGTCGTTTATTCAATCAAACTATCTGGGTTTTGGCTCCGGTGTTGTGGTGCCGGGGACCTCGATCAGCTTGCAAAATCGGGGGCATGGCTTTTCGTTAAAGCCCGGTCATCCCAACCTGGTTGCGGGGGGCAAACGCCCGTTCCAAACCATTATTCCGGCCTTTTTGATGGGCAAGGATGGCAACCCGGTCATGAGCTTTGGCGTCATGGGCGGGCCGATGCAGGCCCAGGGGCATTTGCAAATGACGCTGCGCACCCAGCTTTGGGGCCAGGACCCGCAAACCGCCGCCGATGCCCCGCGCTGGCAGGCCATTTCCGGGCTGGATGTGGCCGTCGAGCATGTTTTGGGCGATGAAACGATCAAAGCCTTGCGCGCCAAGGGGCATCAAATTTTGGTCGAAACGCCCGATCAAACCAATTTTGGCTTTGGCGGGGCGCAGCTGATTGCCAAAACTGATGCCGGATATGTTGCCGGGTCCGACCCGCGCAAGGATGGCTGTGCGGTTGGTTTTTAAGAACTGACCGGATCGGGCGGTATATTACGGCATATTGCTGCCGGGTTTGTGCCGGGAAAATAAGGGGCAGGGTGCTTTGGCATCCGACCCCTGTTTTTTGTTTTATTGTGCTGGGTTGGGGAAGGGCAGCCGGGGCTGGCCGGGCCTGAAAATGGTCTGTTAACCGGCCTTGCTGGTCGGTTGGCGGCCAAAGATACTGGCGAAATCGGTTTTGCCGGGTTTTTCGCGATGCAGTTGCAGGCGGTCACGGATGTTATCAAGGTGGCGGCCCATGCAGGCGGCAGCGGCGTCCGGGTCGCCGCCGGTTAAGGCGCGTAAAAGCGCATCATGGTCATCATGCGAGCAATCGGCGGGTTGCGGGCTTTCATACATCGCAATGATCAGCGAGCTTCGCAAAATCAGCCGTTCCAAAAATTCCTCGATCACCAGATTATTGGCAAGGCGGGCCAGCAACAGGTGAAATTCGCCTGACAGAATGATGGCCGCGCGGTGGTCCCCGTCATGATGGGCTTTGTGTTCCGCTTCCAGGTGGGTACGGATCTGTTCAGCGCGGTCTGCATTCATTTGTGTGGTGACCTTGCGCACCACGCCATCCTCGATCATGCGGCGGGCGGAAAAAACCTCGATCGCTTCGTCGATGGTGGGTTCGGCAATAAAGGCCCCGCGATTGGGCACCAGATTGATCAGCTTGTCATGGGCCAGTTGCAGAAAAGCAGCACGAATGCGCGCCCGGCTGACGCCAAAGGTCTTTGCCAGGTCTTCCTCCACCAGTTTCATGCCCGGCTCCAGGCGCCGGTCCAGGATGGCGCCCAGCATTTCCTGATAAATCTGTTCTTCCGGCCGTAATTTTCCGCTGCCGGTAAAGCGTTGGGGCTCGGCGGGGTGGGCCATAGGGGCGCGTCTTTCCTGAAGGTGGGGTGAAGATGTCATATGAATGTTTTACAAAATTGTTGACGATTTACACAACAAAAAACCGAAGAAACAGTTTCGCACATTTCAGGGTAGATCGAAAAATGTGCGAAAAGTGATTAGTGATTAAAAAATGAACATGATATGGGCATAAAAACGGCATATGTGGCGGTTAGTGATCAACCTATAGGTCGGAAAAGCCAGAATTTGTGCGCGTTTCTTGATATGGCATAGCATTTGCTAACAATTCAAAACACAGATTGTTGACAATTTGCATGCAGTATCAGGTGGGCGGATGACGGGTAACGGGGCCATTGAGCTTATCGCTGTCAGTAAATATTACGGCAGCACAATCGCAGTCAAATCGATTGATCTCAAAATACCGGCGGGCGCCTATTGCTGTCTGATCGGTCCATCGGGCTGTGGCAAGACAACAACCCTTCGCATGATCGCCGGTCACGAGGTGATCAGCGAAGGGGATCTGTTAATTGGATCGCGCAATGTCACGGAATTGCCGCCGGTTAAGCGGGGCACGGCAATGATGTTTCAGAATTACGCGCTGTTTCCCCATATGACCTGTGCGGAAAATGTGGCGTTTGGCCTGCGCATGCAGGGGGTTTCGCCAGCGGAGCGGGCCGAACGTGCGACCGAAATGCTGGCCCGCGTGCATATGGAAAAATTTGCGGACCGCAAACCCGACCAGCTTTCAGGCGGGCAGCAACAGCGCATTGCGCTGGCCCGCGCCCTGATCACCGAACCCGAAGTTTTGCTGCTTGATGAGCCGCTTTCGGCCCTGGACCCGTTTTTACGGGCCCGGATGCGCGATGAATTGCGCCGTCTGCAACAGGATCTGGGCATTACCTTTGTTCATGTCACCCACGCCCAGGACGAGGCATTGGCCCTGTCAGACATGGTTGTGGTGATGGAAGATGGTGTTATTCGCCAAAAGGGCACGCCGGAAGAAATCTTTAACCGGCCCAAATCGCGCTTCATTGCCAATTTCATGGGCGGACAGAACATTTTCAAAGGGAGCGTGACCCGGGCCGATGCCACGGCAACGATCATTGAACGCGGCCCGGATACGTTTGTTTTGCCCGTACATGGGGATGCCAAAACCGGCGAGGACCTGGAATTCACCATTCGGACCGACCTGATCGGCCTGGCCCTCGAAATTCCCGACGGGGCGGAGCAATGCCAGATCCCGGTTGAAATCACCACCGTTGAATATTTGGGGCTTTGGGTCCGCATTGTTGCCACCACGATGGATGGCAAGGACATCACCCTTATGAAGACCGAAAGCGAATTTCGGCGTGCGCCTGTGCACAGGAAGGAAAAGTTTATCGCCTATTGGGAACCCGAACATGCCCATGTTCTGGCCTGAAATCAAAAAAACATCGTTTTATCAGGAGCTTCACATGACGACCGACAAGACCAAATTGAAGTCCATTTTGCCAAGCAAAGATGTTACCCGTCGCGGCTTTATCAAAGGGGCGGCCGCAACAGCCGGTGTTGCCATTGGCTCTGGTGCGATTACCGGCTTTCCCACCATTTGGGCGCAAAACATTAAAAATGTGACCTTGCGCCAGTTTGGCACCGGGGTTTCCAACATCAATGCCGTTGCGGACAAGGTGAAGGAAGATTTGGGCTTTACCCTGCAAATGACGGCCCTTGATTCCGATGCGGTCGCACAGCGCGCTGTGACCCAGCCCAATTCGTTCGATATTGCCGATATCGAATACTGGATTTGTAAAAAGGTTTTCCCGGCCGGCACCCTGCAGCCGATGGATACCAAAAAGATCAAGAATTACGACAAAATCTCGCCGTTATTCATTACCGGCAAACTGACCCCGGATTCCAAAATTGCCCAGGGCACGGCACCGCATAAGGTTGGTTTTGTCGAAGGCCCGGACAGCACCGAATTTGCCAGCGCGCCGACCCAGTGGATGACGCTGATCCCGACCATTTATAATGCCGATACCCTGGGCATTCGCCCCGACCTGATCGGGCGTCCGATCAATAGCTGGGCTGAATTGCTGAACCCGGAATTCAAGGGCAAGGCATCGATCCTGAATATTCCGGCCATTGGCATCATGGATGCGGCAATGGTGTCCGAAGCGATGGGTGAAATCACCTATGGCGACAAGGGCAACATGACCAAGGACGAAATTGATCAGACCATCGCCCTGATGATCAAGGCGAAAAACGAGGGCCAGTTCCGCGCCTTTTGGAAAAGCTTTGATGAATCGGTCAATCTGATGTCATCGGGCGAGGTTGTAATTCAGTCAATGTGGTCACCTGCTGTGGCTGCGGTACGGTCCAAAGGCATTGCCTGCAAATATCAGCCGCTGAAGGAAGGCTATCGTGCCTGGGGTGGTGGTATTGGCCTGGCCAAGCACCTTTCGGGCCTCGAGCTGGAAGCGGCCTATGAATATATCAACTGGTATTTGTCGGGCTGGGTTGGGGCGTATCTCAACCGTCAGGGCTATTACAGTGCCGCACCAGAAACGGCCCAAAAATTCATGACTGCGGATGAATGGGGTTACTGGATGGAAGGCAAGGCCGCCCAGGGCGATATCCTGAGCCCCGAAGGCAAGGTGATGGAAAAGGCCGGTGCCGTACGTGATGGCGGTTCTTACGAAGAACGCATGGGCCATGTCGCCTGCTGGAATTCCGTCATGGATGAAAACAAGCACATGTTGCGCAAGTGGAACGAATTTATCGCCGCCTGATGCGGGGATCAGGCGACCGGGCCGCCATCTGTGCGGCCCGGTAATCCTTGGAAAAATTTCTGAATTTGGCGGAACGGTATGTCAGCATCCAATTCCAAACGCGGTTCCTATTTTCTGATCACGCCCATGGCGCTGGTATTTGCCATTTTTCTGGTAATCCCGTTGCTGACAATTGTGGTGGTCAGTTTCTGGGATTATGACGAATACCGTATCCTGCCGGACTTTATTTTAGAAAATTACAGTTACCTGCTCGGCTCATCCGTGACCTGGCAGATATATCTTAATACCTTTAAATATGCCGCGCTGACCTGGGTCTTTACCCTGGGGATCGGCTTTACGGTGGCCTATTTTCTGGCCTTTCATGTCCGAAGCCTGACCTGGCAGATCATTTTGTTTATGGTCTGCACTATCCCGTTCTGGACCTCGAATATCATTCGTATGATTTCGTGGATTCCGTTTTTGGGGCGCAATGGCTTGCTTAATCAGGCCTTGATGGGCACCGGGATCATTCACGAACCGCTGGAATTTTTGCTGTTTTCCGACTTCGCCGTGGTGCTGGCCGATGTGCATTTATACACCCTGTTCATGGTGGTGCCGATTTTCAATTCGATGATGCGTATTGACCGCTCATTGATCGAGGCGGCGCGCGATAACGGGGCCAGTGCCTGGTCCACCCTGCGTCATGTGATCTTGCCATTGTCAAAGCCAGGGATGGCGATCGGGTCGATTTTTGTCATTACGGTCGTGATGGGCGATTTCATCACCGTCCGCCTGATGAGCGGCGGGCAAAGTGCCTCCGTCGGATTGCAGATTTCCAATGAAATCGGCCTTTTGCAATATCCGGCCGCGGCGGCCAGTGCGGTTGTGTTGCTGGTTACGGTTTTGCTGATCGTGACCGCCCTTTTGCGCCTCGTTGATATTCGCAAGGAGCTTTAAAATGGCCATAACCCGTGAAAAACGTCCGGCGGCCTTTTATGTCCTTGCCGCTTTTTTCGCCCTGTTCGTGCTGTTCTTGTACGGGCCGATGCTGACCATTTTTATCCTGTCCTTTCAGGGGCCAAATGGCGGGCTGACCTTCCCGATGAACGGGTTTTCCTTTCACTGGTTTGTAAACTTGTTTCAGCAACAGGCGGTGGGCGATTTTGGCGGGTCGTTCCTGCGTTCGCTCAAGCTGGGGCTGATTGTCATGGTGGTAACCGTGGTGGTCTCGTTCATGGCGGGCCTGGCCTTCCGGCGGCGTTTTCGCGGCGATACGGTGCTTTTTTACCTTGCCATTGCCAGCCTGATCGTTCCTTCAATCCTGATCTCGCTGGGCATTGGTTTGCTGTTCAATATTTTTCAGTTCCAGCCGCACTGGTATAGCTCTGCCTTGGGGGCCCATCTGACCTGGACCTTCCCGTTTGGCCTTTTGATCATGTTTGCGGTGTTTAACCGGTTCGATCCCTCGTTCGAGGAAGCAGCGCGCGATTTGGGCGCGTCAAACTGGCAAACCATTCGCCATGTGGTGCTGCCCATGGTGGCCCCCAGCCTGATCGGGGTGGCGATGTTTTCCTTTACCCTGTCTTACGACGAATTTGCCCGCACCTTGATGACGGCCGGGTCGCTTAATACCCTGCCTTTGGAAATTTACGGCATGACCACCAATGTCACCACACCGGTATTGTATGCGCTGGGCACGCTGACAACGGTATTTTCCTTTGTTGTGATCGGGTTGGCCTTTGGGGCGGTACTTTTACTGCGCCGTCGCAAGGCCTGATGAAGGGGCGTTAGAAAATGTCAAAAATCGCGGTGATCAACCCGAATATGTCGGCCGGTTTTACCGATAAAATTCGCCTGCAGGCGCAACGATCTGTTTATCCCCATAACCAGGTGGTGGCCGTTAACCCCGAATTTGGCCCTGACAGTATCGAGGGTTATTACGATGAAGCCTTTGCCAGTGTGGGTTTGCTTTCGGTCATTCGCAAGCTGGAGCCCACCGGGATTGAAGGGTATGTCGTGGCCTGTTTTGACGATACCGGGGTGGATGCCGCCCGCTGCCTGACCGATGCACCTGTCATGGGATTATGCGAAGGTGCGCTTCGGTTTGCCCAGGCCCTTGCCGGGCGATATGCCATCGTGACACCGATGTTTGTATCGGTGCGGCCATTGGAACATCTGGTACGTAAATATGGCGCGGATCGCGATTGCGTGGTGCGGGCCGCCGGGGTTCGCACACTGGATTTTGAAGGGGCCAATGCGGCCGATGCCTATGATGCCCTGTTTCGATCCGCGCAAAAAAGCCTGCGTGATGACGGGGCGGAGGCGATTGTGCTGGGCTGTGCCGGCATGACCGACATTGCAGAGCATTTGAGCATAGATTTGCGGGTGCCGGTGATTGATGGGGTGCAGGCTGCGATCAAGATGATCGAAGGGTTGGCCGCCCTGAAATTATCCACCAGCAAACACAGCACTTATAGCGCGCCACCGGCCAAATCCTATCGCGGCATGTTTGAGGGCTTTGCACCCGCGTCACTTTAGGGGCTTGGTGTCCTGTCGGTGCTTGGTTTTCTTGCCAAATGGTCCTGGTAAATCTCGCGATTTGGAACCTTTAATGCCTGCATTGGCAAAGATGTGCGGGCCGTTCCCCTAATGATTGAACTTGCAACATGGCTTCCCCACAGGATTGATTTGTGCTTCAAGGAACAGATAACGCACGACGATAGAGCGTGCGATTTATGGTTGTTCTGACGAGTATCAAGCGGAAGACATGAGCAGGTTATGACACAAGATCCCCTTTTTACGATTGCACCGGAAATACGCGCCGACATAGAAAACCGTCTTGCCGGTGTTGCACGCGAAGATGGCGTGCGCCTGCTGATGGCGGTTGAATCCGGGTCGCGGGCCTGGGGTTTTCCATCGCCTGATAGCGATTATGATGTGCGTTTTATCTATATCCGGCCACGCCGGGATTATCTTGCCCTCAAACCCGTCCGGGATGTGATTGAGCGGCCTATTATCGACCTTATCGATCTGAATGGCTGGGATATTCGCAAGGCGCTTTGCCTGTTGCTCAAGCATAATGCGGTGCTGTCGGAATGGATCGAAAGTCCTATCCGCTATATCGCGGATGATCCTGCGATTGCACAACTTTCCGACCTTGCCAGCCGTCATTTCGACCCTTATGGCTATGCCCGCCATTATGCCAGTTTGGGCAAGGGGATGGTCAGTCGCTGGCTTGATCCTGATGGTCAGATCGCGGTGAAGCGGTATTTTTATGCGTTGCGCCCGGCATTGTCGGTGCGCGCCCTGCGGCTTGATCCCTCAAAGCGACCACCGATGAGCATGCAGCCGCTGATGCAGGCAGCAAAACTTGACCCGGGCTTGGTAAACCAGGTTGACGAACTGATCGCCCGTAAAGCCGAAACCCGCGAGGCGGGCAATACCATCCGCTTGCCCGAAATCGAACAGTTGATCCAGGATGAACTCGACCGTGTTGACGAGGTGCCAAAGCGCGCGAATGCCCAGGTTTTTGCGCAAGAGGCCGAGGCGCTCTTTCTTGAATGGGTCGAACGGGAATCATGAGCTGCGGCACTGCCGAAGGTGGTGCCCAGGAATGGTTCTGTTGCCCCATTGCCCCGTTGCTGCGTCGTTTGGCGGGATGTTCGGCGTTGAAAGGCCAAGCTTATGCGCCTTGTCCATGCCGGGAGCTGAACGGATTTTTCCCAAAAGGCAAACGTGCGCGACGAATCGGTGGTGCAAGTTTCGCGTGTTGTTGCTGTGCAAAATAATTTTTGTCGGGAATCGCGAATTTGTTTAGGTGTGCGGGCGTGTGTGTTTGCCGGGCGGAATTTTGCAAAATTTCTTTTGTTTTCAAATGGAAGCCTTGTCGCCTTTCCAGGGGAAATGCTGGAAAAGGCAATGAAACCGCGCCGAAAATCGCAAAACGGTTGCAGTGCAAAAGGGCAAAAAATTCCAGCTTTTCCATGCCTGTGAAAGATGTGCTGGAAACATTCATATGTCTATTGCGTTGAAGATGCGAAAAACTGGCTTTTCAAGAGCTTAAACAGGGCCTAAATCCGTATGGTCATTATGGGTCACTTGGGGATAAAACCCTGATTGTTCAATAGTGTCACATTGCTGCCCCGTTCATCGTGCAAAAGCCCGCAAGGCATATCAACAAAGGTTCCGGCGTGAAAAAAATGCAAATTTGCCAGCAGGTTGACTCGCAATGTGTTTCGCAGAAAGGTTTCTCCCTGTTCCGTTTGGGCATGGCATCAGCATGTGTGCTGACCACCCTGTGTCTGGCCGGCCAGCCCGCGATGGCGGCAGCCAAGGCCCATGCAACAAGCAAACAAAGTGCCGCAAGTACCACAAGTGCCGCGGATGCCAAGGCGTCTGATCAGGATGCAAAAGCATCGGCTGACGCGGGTGCTCAAAAGGCACCTGAGGACAAGGCTGATCAAGGTGCGACGGGTGAAAAGCCTGCTTCATCGGATGGCGATAAAGCATCTTCAGACACGGCTTCATCCGCACCGGCCGGGGAAAATGCAGCTGCATCGGATGCTGAAGCTGATGCTGGCAAGGCTGCGCAAAACGCGCCGGCCAGCAACGCACAGGCGGATCAGGCCGGTCAGGGCGCAACACCGCCTGCTACGGGCGATAGCCAGGCACAGTCAGGTGGCGATACTGCACAGGCCGCCCAGGCGACCAAAGTTGGTCAGGCGGAACCGACCGCGCCCTTTAGCCCGCAATTGGTGATTGACCGTGCCCGTGAATTGGCAAAAAAGCCGTTTGAAAACCCGCATCGGGAATTGCCCGCCGCCCTGGCGGATCTGGATGCGGCAAAATATGCCAAAATCAAATTCAAATCGGATCAGGCCTTCCTGAAGGATAGCGCGACCGGTTTCTCGATGGAGCTTTACCATCCCGGTTATATGTATGACGTGCCGGTGGGCATTAACATCGTGCGCGATGGCAAGGTGCAGCCTGTACCATATTCTTCCAACCTGTTTGATTTCGCTGATACCGGCCTGTCGGACAATAATATCGGCGCGCAGGGATATGCGGGCTTTCGGTTGAAATACCCGCTGGATTCGGTGAAAAGCAACGAGGAACTGGCCTCCTTCCTGGGGGCGAGTTATTTCCGGGTGATGGGGCGCGATCAGGTGCGTGGTCAGCTGGCTCGTGCGCTGGCGATTGATCTGGCCGCTCCGTCTGGCGAGGAATTTCCGGTTTTCCGCGAATTCTGGGTGGAACAGCCGACCGATCCGTGGGGAAAGGTGACGGTTTATGCCCTGCTGGACAGTGCCCGTGTGACCGGGGCCTATCAGTTCGATATTTTCCCGGGTGAACGCACGGTCACCTCGATCAAGGCGACCCTGTTTTTCCGCGATCAGATCCAAAAGCTGGGCATTGCGCCGTTAAGCAGCATGTTCCTGTTTGGTGAACAGAAACGTCGCCATTTTGATGATTATCGCGATGAAGTGCATAACAGCGATGGCCTTCTGATCCATAACGGGCAGGGGGAATGGCTGTGGCGCCCGCTTGATAACCCGAAAAACCTGCAAATCAGCTCTTTTCTTGATCAGAACCCGCGTGGTTTTGGCCTGATGCAGCGGGACCGCAACTTTGACCATTATCAGGATGCCAACGCGCATTTTGAAAAACGTCCCGGTTACTGGATCACGCCGAAAGGCGACTGGGGCAAGGGCCATGTGGAACTGGTCGAAATTCCCTCGCCCGATGAAACCAACGAAAATATCGTTGCTTTCTGGGTGCCTGATGCCAAACCCAAAGCCGGTGATTCGCTGGAAATTTCCTATGATCTGACCGCCATGAGCGATGGCCGCGAATTGCATGGCATGGCGCGTGCCCTCGATACCCGCATTACCCCGGTCGCCGGCGGTGACGAGGATAATGGCGGTGTTCATCGCTTTATGCTGAATTTCCGGGGCGGTGATCTGGATTATTATCTGGATGATATTGCCAATTTGCAGGCCGATATCAGCGCATCAAACGCCAATGTCACCAATGTGAAGGTGGTCAAGGATGCCGAAAATGGCGGTGTTCGTGTGATGTTTGATCTGGCCGGGACGGGCGAAGCCCCGACCTCCAATCTGCGGGCCTTTTTGCATTACAAGGACCGCGTGATTAGTGAAACCTGGACCATGCCCTGGGCGTTCTGATTTTCAGAACGTCACGGTGGCGTGGGTCGCCTGATCATTTTTCAAACTGTTTTTCTGCCCAGGGATCAAATTGATGACCGACAGCCCGGCTATGCCCCGCTCCCCCGAAGAACTTGACCCGGCTGTAAAGCTGGCCGGGCCGTCGTCGGTTGTGCGGCGCCTGTTTTTGTTTGGCGCATCACTGGTAACAACCATTTATGCCGCCTGGCTGATGAGCGACGTTTTGGGCGCAGATCAGCTGACGGGCATGGAAATGGTGGTGATTACCTTTTTCACCATCAATTTTGCCTGGATCGCCCTGTCCTTTTATACCGGTGTTGTCGGTATTTTTCTGCGTGCCTTTGGCCTTGATGCCATTACGTTGCGCCGGATGAAGCCGATTGAACGCAAAGGCAAATTGAAATCGAAAAATGTTGTCGTGATCCCGGTTTATAATGAAAGCCCGGATCGCGTTTTTGCCGGTTTGCGCGCCAGTTATGAAAGCCTGGCGGCGACAGGCGAAATCGATGCGTTTGATTTTTTCGTGCTGTCTGATACCCGCGATCCCGATATCTGGATTGCCGAGGAAATGGCCTGGGCGCGCACCTGTTCGGAACTGAATGCGCGCGGCAAAATCTTCTTTCGCCGTCGCCCGGAAAATACCGAGCGTAAATCAGGCAACCTGAAGGAATTCTGCGAAACCTATGCGTCGAACTATGATCATATGATCGTGTTTGACGCCGATAGTGTGATGTCGGGCGAGGCGATGGTGAACATGGCCTATCTGATGGAAAACAACCCGGATTCCGGCATTATCCAAAGCCCGCCGCAGCCGACCGGCCGGTCCACCCTGTTTGCCCGTATTTTGCAGTTCATTTCGCGGGTGCATGGTCCGACCATGTCGGCCGGGCTGGCATTTTGGTGCATGGGCAGTTCCAACTATTGGGGCCATAACGCGATTATCCGGGTGCAGGCCTTTATCGATTGTTGCGGGTTGCCGGTTTTGTCGGGCAAACCGCCGATGGGCGGGCATATTTTAAGCCACGATTTTGTCGAGGCCGCCTTTATGCGCAAGGCAGGCTGGCGGGTGTGGCTGATCCCGCAGCTCGAAGGCAGTTGGGAAGAATTACCGCCGAACCTGATTGATTTTGCCGTGCGCGACCGGCGCTGGTGCCAGGGCAATATGCAACATGCGCGGCTTATTTTCGCGCCGGGCTTTTTGCCGCTCTCGCGTTTGCATTTCTTTATGGGGGTGATGAGCTTCCTGTCCTCCCCGTTATGGTTTTTGCTGTTATTAAGCTCCACCATCGCAACGCTGCAAAATTCGCGCCTGACCTACAGCTTTTTCCCCGGTCAGTTCACCATGTTCCCGCAATGGCCGGTGGACCGGTCGATGGAAATGGTGATTTTGCTGGTTTTCACTATCGGCATGTTGGTTCTGCCCAAGGTGATTTCGGTATTCATGGTGTTTTTGGGCCGCGACCGGCGCAAATATGGCGGGGCGGCCGTGTTGCTCAGCGGCCTTTTGGAAATGATTTATTCCGCTCTGCAGGCCCCGATCATGATGACCCTGCATTCGCGTTTTGTGTTTTCGGTTCTGACCGGCAACCAGGTGGGCTGGGATGCGCAGGAACGTGACGATACCGGCGTGCCCTTTATGGCAGCGGTTAAAACCCATATCGGCATTATCCTGGCTGGTTTGGCCTGGGGGGCGATTGCGCTTTATGTCGATCAGGCGTTTTTCTGGTGGTTGACGCCGATTTTGGCCGGGCTGGTATTGTCGCCGTGGTTAACGCATTGGTCTAGCCTGCTGCGCCTGGGTCAGAAAACCCGGAAACTGAAACTGTTTTTAACCCCGGAAGAAACCGCAACGCCGGAAGAACTGGCATCGCTTTATCGCATTACCGCCCAGCATACCGGCGAAGATGTGCGCGATGGTTTGTTGCAGCTGATCGAAGACCCCTATGCCAATGCCCTGCATAGTGCACTTTTACCGGCACGCAAACCAGACCGCCGCACCCAGATCGAGGTGGGCATCATTTACGAAAAACTCGCCCGTTTGGGGGTTGAGGCACTGACCAAGGAAGAAAAGCTCAAGATTCTGTCATGGCCGGTCAAACCACTGGATCAGATTATGGCCGGGCAACATTTGATTGGCATGGAAGGCCCTGAAAAAACATCGGTTTAGCCAGAAAAAAATAGGTGCGTAAATGGTATGGGCCCATGTGGTTACTGCATGGCCCCTGCCACAAAAACGTCTAAGTTTCGGCAAAGATTCCGACTATATTCAGGTCATTATGACGATTAACGATACTAAGAAATGGTTTGTTAACCTTCATATTCACCCGAATAGGGATTGCATCATGGTTGAGATGAGTAACGTGGAAAATTCAAAGTCTGCTCTGTCAAGCGAACCGGCAGCAATGTCCCGGTTACTGAGTGAAACCGCACGCGCCTGGACCCGTTCGTTCGGCGTGAAAAGTGAAATTGCCGAAGACCGCCTGGTAAGCGAATTGCGCTCCGCTTTGCGCGACGACATGGTTGGCGCGGTTGCCAAGGGCAATTTGCACGACATGCTGGATGAAGCAGCTCATTCCGCCATCGCAACCTGGCTGGCACATGTTACCGGCGAACAGGAAACCCACAGCGCAAACAAGTTTGCCATGTTGCGCTGCGCATTTCTGTCTGCCAATCAGGGCCAAAACTGGTGTGAGCGTTTTCTGGATCGCAAGCAGAGCTGCCAGGATCTGAATATGGCCCTGCAGGCGCAGATGATGCTGCCGACGCCGGCGCGTCAGGAATGTGTGATGCCGCGTCAAACCCTTGCCAAGCACGCTTCGTAATCGTTTGATCGGCAACAGGCTGCAAAACGCGCACATGATTTTTAAAAGATGCCGTCTGGCTTAACGCCCGGCGGCCTTTTTGTTTGTGGTGCCGGGGAATGGTTTTGGGGCCTGGCGACGTGCAGTGCCCAAAAAAAGAACCCGCCCGGTAGATTGGGCGGGTCGAGGTGGCGGGCGATAGAGGCCATCCCACAATGGTTTGGCCTCGGTAGGAGGCATCGACGACCACCGTCAATGCCAAGGAAAGTTGTTGGGGGCAAAGATGCGCAGGTGAAAGGCCATCAGGTGTTTCGGCATTTCATGTGCATCGCCTTGCACCCCTTTAAAAAACTACTGACCGTGTTGTTGCGCAATGACCTCAAGCAATTTGGCAACATGCGGATCATTGGCGCCGTTTTTGTCGGGTTCGTAAAAGAAATCGGGATAGGGCGTTTTGCCAGGCGACAGGTTATAGGCGTCAAAGTCAGTGATGCCGATGGCCTCAAGCACGCATTCATCGGTAAAGAAACCCCCGCTTATCTGCCGTGCCGGGCTGGTCAAAATGGCATAGGCCGCATCGGCCAGAATTTGCGGCTTGCGCGCCCGTCCTTCTTCCAGACCGGGGATCATATTAAGTGCGGCGGTTTCAATGACTGTTGCCGGCCATAACGAATTCACACCAATACCGTCATCGGCAAATTCGGCGGCCAGGCCAAAGGTGGCAAGGCTCATGCCGTATTTCGACATGGTATAGGCCGGGTGATTGGCAAACCATTGCGGGCTCATATTAGGCGGCGGCGACATGGTCAGGATATGCGGGTTATCCGATTTTAACAGATGGGGCAGGCAGGCCTGCGCGCAGGCAAAAGTGGCGCGGGTATTAACCTGGGACATCAAATCATACCGCTTCATCGGTGTTTTCAAGGTTGGCGTCAGGTTAATCGCGCTGGCATTGTTGATCAGGATATCAATGCCGCCAAATGTCTCGGCGGTTTTGGCAACGGCATCGGCAATTTGTGCTTCGTCGCGAATATCGGTTTTAAGGGCCAGGGCCTTGCCGCCGGCCTGTTCAATCTCTTCGGCTGCGGTGTAAATGGTGCCGGGCAGTTTGGGGTGCGGGGTATCGGTTTTGGCGATGATGGCAATATTGGCCCCGTCACGCGCGGCCCGCAGGGCGATTTCTTTGCCAATCCCGCGCGATGCGCCGGTGATGAAAAGGGTTTTGCCGTTAAGGTTGGCCATGTTTCATTCCCTAATGACTGGTCTGGTTGAAAGATCCATCGTCTTTTTGGTGTTTCTGATTGCTGTGGCGATCTGCTTATTGGTTGTTAAAAACCGGTTTGCGTTTTTCAACAAAGGCACGAACGCCTTCGCGAAAATCCGGGCTGATGGCACATTCGCCAAAGGCGTCGGCTTCGGCGGCCAATTGGCCGGACAAATCCCTGTCCGGGGCACTGTTTAACAGGGCCTTGGTTTTTGCCAGGGCCGCGCGGGGGCCAGCGGCAAGGCGCATCGCCAGTTTGGTTGTTGCCTTTTCAAGTTCGCTGGCATCAACAACCTGGTTGATCAAGCCCAGACGCAGGGCTTCGGCGGCACCAAACCGGTCGCCCAGCAGGGCAATTTCCTTGGCCTTTTTCATGCCCACAAGCCGCACGAGCGAATGGGTCGCGCCGCCATCGGGCGAGGTGCCGATATGGCAATAGGCCAGGGTGAAAACCGTTTCATTGGCGGCAATCGCCAGATCACAGGCATTAAGCAGGCTGATGCCAAAACCGGCAACGGCACCATTGGCACTGGCAATCACCGGGCAGGGCAGATTGACCAGACGGGTGATGATTTGATGGACCTTGTCAATCATGGTGCGAATTTGCGGCTGGGCTTCGCTGGCCGGCATTGCGCCAAGCTGGTGGAAGAATTTCACATCCCCACCGGCCATGAATGTTCCGCCGCTTCCCGTGACAATGACAGCGCCGATATTTTTTATTTCGGTTTCGATTTGGTCCAGGGCTGCCAACAGGCCGGTCACCATCGCACCGTCCAGGGCATTCATGCTTGCCGGGCGATTAAGGGTCAGCGTGGCAATATTGTTTTCAATGGTCAAAAGAACTGCAACTTGCGATGACATAAGGGTATCCTCCCCGCCGGAATGGTGAATGGGCCGTTTGTGAGGGGTAAGCCTCGGCCTTCTGGAATTGGTTTTGGGACTGTGTGTTGAGTGTGTTGCGTGTTGCGTCTTGTGTTTGGGTGTTGGTTGGGTGACGGGTTAAATGGCCCCCAACCGTTGCTCAATTGCACTTTCTATATCGGGCCAACCGCTTAGCCATGTCGGCACATCGGGGGATGGCTCATTGACACCGAGTTGTGAACAAATATCGGCGGGGCGCACAACGCCCTTGCGGCTGACAAACACCGCCTTGACCACCGCCAGTGCCAAGGTTTTGCCATCGCCGACAAAGCGCTGTTCCAGATAAAACCCCTTTTCATCCCAATACAGTGCCTGTGTTTCGAGGTGAAATTTCTGAAACGGTTTGATCGCACGTTTGAAACGCATGGTGGAAACCGAAATAACCGGCTGCCATTTGTGTTTCATCACCAACCGGAACATACCGGTGCGCAGGATCAATTCGGTACGGCCCAAATCCATCAGGGCAAAATAGCGCGAATTGGTCATGTGCATATTGATGTCCAGATCCGTCGGCCAGGTGCGAAAGGCAATGGCCGACGGGTCCATCGGGTGCATGGCAGGGCGCAACCACCCTAAAAATAAAATGCGGATCAAGCGAAAGATCAAATTCATCGTCTGCTCCGAGTTTTTCCGCCATCGGGCGGTATTAAAGGGAAGTTGCGAACCCGAAACAAATTAGAATGCGTCTTCGTCCATGGCCATCATGGTTTTGGAACCGGCCATGATGGATGAAAACAGGGCACCTGATTGCGGCAGGATGCGTTCCATATAAAACCGGGCTGTCACCAGCTTGGCCTTGTAGAAACCATCGGCGTCATCATCCTGTTTTTTCAGGGCGATTTCGGCCATACGTACCCACATGAAACCAACCGCGACCAGGCCAAACAGGCGCAAATATTCGGTTGCGGCGGCCCCGGCTTCATCCGGGTTTTTCATGCCGCGCTGGGCAATTTCGGCGGTGGCCTGTTGCAGGCGCATAAAGGCCTTTGCCAGCGGTTGCACAAAATCGCCCAAACCGTCATCGCTGACATGGGTTTCGATATATTCCTGAACCGGGTGGAAGAAGCGGCGCAGGTATCGTCCGGCCTTTGCCCCCATTTTACGCCCGACAAGGTCCAGCGCCTGAATGCCGTTTGTGCCTTCGTAAATTTGGGCAATGCGCGCATCACGGGCATATTGTTCCATGCCCCATTCGCGAATATAGCCATGCCCGCCAAAGACTTGCATGCCGATATTGGCGGTATCAAAGCCCCAGTCGGTGAACAGTGCCTTAACAATCGGGGTCATCAGTTGCACAAATTCGTCGGCTTCTTCGCGGACCTTCGCATCGCCATGATGTTTCATGGTGTCCAGCGCACGGGCCACCCAAATGCCCATGGCGCGCGACCCTTCATTATAGGCGCGCTGGGTGAGCAACATGCGCCGCACATCGGGGTGAACCAGCAGGCTGTCGGCTTCCTCGTTGGGGGATTTCGGCCCGGTCAGGGCGCGGCCCTGAAGGCGGTCCCGGGCATAGGCGGCAGCGCCCTGATAGGCAGCTTCCCCCAGGCCAAGGCCCTGAATGCCAACCGAAAGGCGTTCCTGGTTCATCATGGTGAACATGGCGGGCATGCCCTGGTGCGGTTCGCCCACCAGCCAGCCAATGGCACCATCAAAATTCATCACGCAGGTTGAGGATGCCTTGATGCCCATTTTATGTTCGATCGAACCGCATTTAACGCTGTTACGATCGCCAAGGCTGCCATCATCATTGACCATGAATTTCGGTACGACAAACAGGCTGATGCCCTTGGTGCCCTCTGGCGCGTCGGGCAGTTTGGCCAATACCAGATGAATGATGTTTTCGGTCAGGTCATGTTCACCGGCGGAAATGAAAATCTTGGTGCCGGTAATGGCATAGCTGCCATCGTCACGCGGTTCGGCCTTGGTGCGGATAATGCCAAGGTCGGTGCCACAATGGGGTTCGGTCAAACACATGGTGCCCGACCATGTACCATCGACGATTTTGGGCAGGTATATGTCCTTAAGGTCGTCGGAGGCATGGCTGTGCAGGGCGGCATAGGCCCCGTAAGACAGGCCGGGATACATGCCAAAGGACAGGTTGGTCGAACAGATCATTTCCTCGACCAGGGCATTGATGGTTTTGGGGGCACCTTGCCCACCATAGGTCGGGTCGCAGGCAATGCCGGTCCAGCCGCCTTCGGCAAAGGTTTTATAGGCTTCCTTAAAACCTTTCGGTGTCGTAACAACTCCGTCATCCCAGTGGCAACCTTCCTCGTCGCCACTGCGATTAATGGGATAAAGGACTTCTTCGCACACTTTTGCGGCTTCTTCCAGAACGGCGTCAACCACATCGGGGGTGAAATCCTCGCAACCGGGAAGCTGGTTGATATCGTCATAATCAAACAGCTCGGTCAGGACGAAACGCATATCGCGCAGGGGTGCTTTAAATTCAGCCATTTTTCTGTCCTTTAATTCCGCAGCGGTTTACCGGTCAGCAGCATCGTTTCGATGCGCGCCAGCGTGCCGGGGTTGCGGGCCAGACGCATAAAGCTTTCACGTTCAAGTTCCAGCACATCGTCTTCGGAAAGTTCAACGGTGACATCGGTGTCGCCGCCTGCCAAAATGGTTGCCAGCTCACCGGCGACCACCCGGTCATAATCGGTGGCTTTGCCCAGGCGGTAAAAACCATCGACCGCCATTTCAAAGGCGACCCGTGCGCTTTCGCCGGGCAGGCGATAGACCATTTCTTCTGGCGGCTCGTACCCTTCAACCATTGAAAGGGCGCGTTTTTTGGCATCAAACAGCAGGCGGTTGCGGTTCATGGTGATGCCATCATCGGGGCGCAAGAACAGGTTTTCCTTGGCCTCATAGGCGGATTTGGCAACGGTGGCGACACTGATAATTTCAAATGCCTTGGCACTGGCGGCCATGGGCCCCTTGGGGAATTTGGGGTTTTCATGCCAGCGACGGATCATTTCCTTGCATCCGCCCCAGGACGGGACCAGGCCAACACCGGGTTCCACCAGGCCAATATAGGTTTCGCCGTGGGCCTGTACGGCATCGGAATGCAGGACAATTTCGCACCCGCCGCCCAAGGCCATGCCACTGGGGGCCGCGACAACCGGGAAGGGCGCATATTTTAGCGCCTTATAGGTCATTTGCCCGGTTTCAATCAGGTTTTCAATTTCCGGCCAAACGGCAATATTGGCGGCAAACAGGGCCAGGCCCAAATTGGCCCCGGCGGAAAAATTGCTGCCTTCATTGTAAATGACCAGCGCCTTGTACTGTTTTTTGATGGTGCGAATGGCCGATTTGATAATCGCCATGACCTCGCCATCAAGCGCATTCATCTTGGTATGGAATTCAAGGCACACCACGCCATCGCCAATATCCCACAGCGATGCCGAACCATTGCCCAAAATACGTTCGGATTTGCGTTTGACGTCTTCAAGCAGCAAGACACCTTCGGGCCGGGTGACGGCCTGATAGCTGCCATCAAAGGCCAGATAATGCAGGGTGCCGTCTTCAACCTTATAGAAGCTTTTGCCGGCTGCACGTTCCAGAAGCGGCGGAATTTCAACGCCATCTTCTTTCAGGATCGCGATCAAGGCATCAACACCGATGGTATCAATCAGCTCGAACGGGCCGGTTTTCCAGTTATAGCCCAGCTTCATCGCATCATCGACATCGACAATGTTCTGCGCGGCTTCCTCGGCAATGAAGGCGGCATAGGCCAGGGTCTTTGCCATCACGGCGCGGCCATATTGGCCGCCCTTGTCCGGGTGCTGCATCAGGGCCAGCGGGCTTTTGCCAGCGGCCTTCACACTTTCAAGGCGGGCCTTTTCGGATTTGGCAAATTCACCAGTTTCCAGATTGACCGATTCCTTGACCTTGCCGCCGTTTTCGCGGTTAAGACGGTAAAAGCCGCCTTTGCCCTTGCGGCCGGTATAGCCATCGGCAATCAGTTTGGAAACCAGCTCGGATTCCCGGTAAATGGCATGGAACGGGTCCGATTTGGGCAGGGCGCCGGCCATGCTGGACTGCACATGGGGCATCAAATCCAGCCCGACCAGATCCATCAGGCCAAAGACCCCGGTTTTGGGAATGCCAAACGGGCGACCAATCACGTTGTCGGCTTCTTCGACGGTTAATTTGGCATCCATGGCCTCGACCATGGCGGCCTGAATCCAGTAAACGCCCAGGCGGTTGGCAATAAAGCCCGGTTTGTCATGGCAGACAACGCAGGTTTTACCCAGTTTTTCATCGGCAAACGCCGCCACCATATCCACCACGCCATCATTGGTTTCCCCACTGGAAACCAGTTCCAACAGGCGCATATAACGCGGCGGGTTAAAGAAATGGGTGATGATGAAATCACTGGCAAAGCTGGCGGGCATACCTTCAATCAGGGTTGCCAGCGGAATGGTTGATGTGTTCGACGACACAACCGAGCCTGCTTTGCGGACCTCATCGATTTTGTGATAAAGGTTCTGTTTAATATCAAGGCGTTCGATGACGGCTTCGACAATCCAGTCGCAATCGGCCAGTTTGCCCATGTCATCTTCGACATTGCCGCAGCTGATCAGCTTTGCCGCCCGCTTGTTCATAAAGGGGGCCGGGTCGGTTTTCAGCATCTTTGCCACCGCACCCTCGGCCACGGCATTGCGGTTTTTGGCCCCTTCGGGCACGATATCAAGTAGCAGAACCGGGGTTCCCGAATTGGCGATATGGGCCGCGATGGACGCCCCCATAACGCCGGCGCCTATTACGGCGACCTGTTTGATTTCAGCCATTACATTGCCTCCAGAACCGTCGCGATCCCCTGGCCACCACCAATGCACTGTGAGGCCAAGGCATATTTTGCGCCTTCGCGTTTCATCAGGGCGGCTGCCTTGCCAACGATGCGGGCACCTGTCGCCCCCAACGGATGGCCAAGGGCAATGGCCCCGCCATCGATATTGACGGTTTTGGGATCAAGGCCAAGTTCGGAGATCGAGGCCATCGCCTGGGAGGAGAAGGCTTCGTTCAGTTCAACAACACCCAGGTCAGAAGCGGTAATACCGGCGCGTTTCAGGGCCTTTTTGCTGGCCCCTACCGGGCCAATGCCCATAATTTCGGGCAGGCAGCCATCAACCGCGACCGATTTGATGCGCGCAAGCGGGGTCAGGCCATTGGCCTTGGCGAATTCTTCAGAACACACCAAAACGGCTGATGCGCCATCTGTCAGGGGCGAAGACGTCCCTGCCGTGACCACACCATCGGCACGGAAGGCCGGTTTTAAGTCAGCCAGCCCTTCGGCGGTGGTTTCGCCACGAATGCAGCCATCCTGATCGACGGTCCCATCGGGGCTGCTGATTGGAATGATTTCGTCGGTGAATTTGCCGGCCTTCTGGGCTGCTGCCGCCCGTTTGTGGCTTTCAACGGCAAAGGCTTCCTGATCGGCGCGCGACAGGTTCCATTTTTTGGCAACATTTTCGGCGGTGTCACCCATGCCGATATAGGCTTCGGGCATTTCTTTATACAGGGCCGGGTTGGGCATGGGGTTAAAGCCCATCATCGGAACGCGCGTCATGCTTTCGATACCGGCACAAATAAAGGCATCCCCCGCGCCAATGGCAATGGCGCCGGCAGCCTGGTGGATGGATTGCATGGATGACCCGCAGAACCGGTTAACCGTCACCCCGCCAACAGAGCGCGGCAGCCCGGCAAGAAACGTGACGAGGCGGGCCACATTCAGGCCCTGTTCGCCTTCGGGAAAGGCGCAGCCCAAAATCAGGTCTTCAATCGCGTTGGGATCAATACCGGTACGCTCGACCAGCCCTTTAATAACCTGGGCGGCCATGTCATCGGGGCGCACCTTTGCCAGTGCACCCTTGCGTGCCGGGGTGAAGGGGGACCGGACATATCCGGCGATTACAGCATTGGTCATAGCGGATCTTCCTTCCTGAGCGTTTCTGCGAGTCCGGCGCGGTTTCATTGCTAAGCCGGATCGAGTCCTTTTTCTTTCAGTGCATCAATCGATTGCTGTTCGATGTCGCGTAATTCTTCGAGTGTGATGTCCAGCGCCTGGCGCTGTTCGGTCAAATCCTTTATTCGGTGGCGCACCTGGCCCAAAAGCATTCGGATCTGTTCGCTCTGGGTGGGGTCTGCGGTGTAAAGATCCAGATAATCTGCAATCTCGCGCAGGCTGAAACCCAGTCGTTTACCGCGCAAAATGATCAGCATTCTCGCCCGGTCTGCTTTTGTATAGACCCGGGTGCTGCCGGCACGTTGCGGCGAAACCAGCCCTTTTTGCTCATAGAACCGGATGGTTCGTGGGGTGACACCTAAATCCTTTGCCAGTTCGGGAACGGTGTAGATTTGGTTGTCAACTTTCGGCATCTTATGACCCTATTGGTACATTATTTTATCTATACGTCAACAAGTTTACGTTAACGTCATTTTGATTTTTCTTTATTTGCCATTTCTGACATTTGCCCCGTTAATCACGTCTTTGTTGAGGATTTAAGCCGTTCTTCATCGACCAGTTCTTTCTTTGAAAGCTTGCCGACCATTGTCTTGGGCAATTCGTCGCGTAATTCGATTTCGCGGGGCATTTCGATACGTGAAATTTTGTCTTCCAGAAAACTGCGCAGGCTATCGGGGGTTATGGTTTCACGATTGGCGGTGTCTTTAAGGCAAACAAATGCTTTGGGGGCTTGTCCACGGTAGGAATCGGGGACGCCAATCACGGTGACTTCGGCAATATCGGGATGTAGATAAAGGGCTTCTTCAATGGCACGAGGATACACGTTATAGCCGCCGCACATGATCACATCTTTTAATCTGTCGACCAAAAACAGATATCCGTCTTTGTCGCGGTAGCCGACATCGCCGGTTGCCAGCCAGCCATCCTTCAGGCAGGCGGCTGTTTCTTCGGGGTTTTGCCAGTATCCGGCCATAACTTGCGGCCCGGAAACAAACAATTCGCCCTTTTCATCAATGCCCATAATGCGGGATTTATCGTCCAGCGACCGTATTTCAACGCCGGCTCCTGGCATGGGAATGCCAATCGAGCCTTCCTTGTTAACGCCCAATATCGGGTTGCAGGTGCAAACCGGGCTGGCTTCTGACAGGCCATATCCCTCGACCAGTTTGGCACCGGTCAGGTCTTCAAACTGGTGTTTGACTTCAACGGGCAGCGGGGCGCCGCCAGAAATACAACACCGGACAGAGGACAGGTCGTATTTTACTGTTTCATGGGAATTGTTAATCGCGGTGTAAATGGTTGGCACACCGGGAAAGATGGTCACTTTTTTGCGATCCAGCGCCTTTAACAGGGCTTCCAGTTCAAATCGGGGCTGCAAGACCATTTCCGCCCCTAAATTCACCGATGTATTGAGCGCAACCGTCATGGCAAAAACATGGAAAAACGGCAACACGCACAGGGTAACTTCCTGCCCCGGGACGGCATGGGGCATCCAGCGGCTAAGCTGTTCGACATTGGCACTTAAATTGGCATGGGTCAGCATCGCGCCTTTGGGGCGGCCTGTGGTGCCGCCGGTATATTGCAAAACCGCCAGATCATCGGGTGTGGTGTCGCAGGGTTTCTGCAAAGGCTGGCAATTGGCCAGGCGCGCATAAGGAATATTGCGTAAGTCATGCGGCACATCGGCCAGCTCGCTGCGCTTGAACAGCGAAAACAGAACGCTTTTGACGGCGGGTAGAATGTCGCTCATTTCGCAAACGACAATGCGGCGCAGGCTTGTCTCATCCAGACAGGCGGCGACTTTGGGGTAAATCTGCTTCAGATTCAGCGTGACCATGATCCGCACACCGGAATCATTGATCTGGAAGGCGATTTCGCGCTTGGCATAGAGCGGATTGAAATTGACAACCACGCCGCCGCATTTCAATACGGCATAGTAACAAATCACATAATATGGGGTATTGGGCAGGCACAGCCCCACCTTGTCCCCTTTGCGCACGCCAAGCTGGTGAAATCCTTCGGCGACCTTGTCGACTTGGTCGGCAATCTCCCGATAGTCATAAATGCGCCCCAGAAAATCGATGCAGGGGCGATTACCATGTAGGCGGGCGGATTCATCAAAGATGTCGTGGACCCGGCGCGGTTTAAGCGGTGTTGTCATATCGACACCCGGCGCGGCGGTGGTAGCTTGATGGACGTTCATCTGGATCATCTGCGTTAACTCCATTACGTTAACGTCATTTTCGGGGCAAGGAAAAGCCGGTACGGGCATCAGGAAATGACCGTACCGGTATATATAGGATCAGAATTGGAATTTCGCTTGCAGGGCGATGATATCTACTTTGGAATCATAATCGCCGGAGAAAGTGTTGTTGGAACTGTCACGCAGATTGACATGGGCTTCTTTGGCAAAAATGTGTGTATAGCCCAGGCTGACATCGGCCCAATTGTTGACTTTGTAAGACGTACCAAGAGACACCCAATACCGGTCTGAGTCCGGCAAACGCACAGTGCGATGTTCGGTTTTAACCGGTGTCTGGTCATAAGCGATGCCGCCGGTGAAGGCCCAGTTCTCGTTATATTGATAACGGGCACCGATGCTGCCAAACCATGCACTGCCCCAGTTATAATATTCCGACGTGGAGGTGACTGGTGTGCCGAGATTCGAGATATTGCCACTGTAATTGAATGTCAGGTTTGTAAGGGATGTCCAGTTTGTCCATTGGGCATCGGCCATAACCGTCCATTTCTTGCCAATATCCTGGGCAATGCCGAATGTGACGTATTCAGGGGTTGTTACTTCGGCGGTGGCTGACCGGTCATTATAGGCCGCTGTTGATCCAAATTTAACGTCACCTTTCAGGTGCTGTTTGACTTCGGAAGTATAACTCGCCCCGATCCGGGTTCCGGGGATGACTTCCCAGTTCATCCCGGCGGACCAACCCAGCGCCAGATCATCACCCTGCACGTCCGAGGCTGCTTCGGTGCCGGCACCTGTTACAACTGCTTTGGACAGGCGTGCATCCATATATTGAATTTGCAAGCCCGCGCCCAGCGAAAGACCGTTATCAAAACGATAGGCAAAGGCCGGTTTGACGTTGGTGGTTTTAATATCGGATGTCGTGCCAAAGAACCGACCTGCAAAGTCGCCGTCATAGTCGGTCACCAGCCCCCAAGGGGCAGTTATGGAAATACCCATATTCAGATTGTCGGTCAGTTTCCATACCGCATGGGCATTGGGGATAAACGCATCTTGCGCCATGTCCCCATAGTCAGTCCGCGAGACGTTCTGGCCAAAGGGGGCGGTTGCCTTGGCATTTTTCAGGGTTGATTTTGGCATGACCAGCGTTCCGCCTACACTGTAGGTGCTGTGGTCAAATTGGCCGATATTTGCCGGGTTATAGAAAATGGTCGAGGCATCCAGTGACGAAGTGGACATTCCGGCAAAGGATGAGCCCTGCAACGTTCCACTGACTTCACGAAGCTGATACCCCGAAGCCTTCGCCTGTTCTCCGATGGTCATTGCTGCGAGGAAGGCGGTTGCTGAAATAGCCGCCCCACGGCTGGCCCTGTTCAACGTCGTTTTCATTTGTTTCTCCCTAGAAACGAATTGTGATTACGGGCTTTTTGCCCGGTTTTGGGCCTTATTTGGCATCGACCCTGATAAAATCGATGTCGTAGCCCTTTTTCTTGAAGCTGGTTTTAAGCAGCTTGCCGTTTTTGTCGTACCAAAGGTCTCGGGTCACATCGCCGGTCATCACATAATGGGTGGCCGGGACGGTTTGGCCGTCGATGTTAAGGTTGTTATCGACGGTTTTGGCGACCGACACCTTGTAGGGTGCGGCGTCAATTACGCTGTAAAGGTTGGTTTTGCTGGTAACGTCTTCGCGCCACAATGTCAGGGGCCAGGCCCCGTTACATTCTTCGCGGCGCGGAACCCCCTTGCCGGCAACTTCAAAGCATTTGCCTTCATATTCGGCCAGCCATTGATAGGGGGTGCCATCGTCATCGGTTTCGGCTTTTACCGAAACCAGGCTGTCGCCTTTCCAGGTTTCGGTGCGGTCATGATGATAATGGAATTTAAGAAACAGGACCTGTACCGATGTTTCGGTAATCACATGGGCTGTTTGCCCGTCACTGGTATCTGTCAGGATGACCTGTTCAGAACCAATCGGCTCGCCATCCTTGAAGACCTTGTAATTCAGTGTTTCATCGGCCATTGCCTGTGATGCGCACAGGGAAAATAAACCCAAGGTTGATATTAAAAGTGACAACCGTCCCAGTGTTGATTTTTGCATTCGAATCCCCCGATCCTGCAATTTGAACGTCGATCGTCAATCAAGCCGCGATGACAGCTTCGCCGCGATTCCCATTGATCCCTTCACTTTGAGCTTGCCCAATGTAAAGGCGAGCATGGGATCAAGTTTTCCGGCGATCAGTTTTTGCAAATTTGCCTGGGAGATTTTCAGAATGCAGTCCGCATCTGACGGGTCTTCGTCGCTTATTTCCGGGTCCGGCCCGGTGGCATCAATGACGATGCTGCCATCATTGCCGCAATCAAATGCGACAACGGCATTCAGACCGCGTAATTGCGGCAGTCTGGCTTTTACGGCTTCGAGGATGCTGTTATCCACGAAATCCTCCCTGGAGGTTTGTTGATTTTGTTTTTTGTCTTCTTGTTTCCGTAATGTAGCGCAAAGTGACGTAAAGGTAAATTGTTTTACTTCAAAGTCACTATATTGCCATTATCGTGTTGATTCTCCGGGAAAATTCGCCATTTTAGCGCGCCAATAAACCCGATATGCGCTGTTTTTTTGCGGGCTGGTTTTATTTTTTTCCGCCCGTTTTCAGCCGGGAAATGTCTTAAAGGACGCGCCAGGAGCCATCGGGTTGCAGGCAGGCCGTGCCATAGGTTTGTTGCTGTGCATCGTTGATTTTGATCGATGCGTTATATTCGCGGCAATATTGATCATCTTTGTTTTTGAAGGTTTTAACCGGGGTAATCCCATATTGCTGCTGCGTTTCGGGGTTGGTCCAGATCGCGGTTTGCCCATCGGGAAGACGGTCAAGCGCATAGCCACCGCAGGCCGAATCGGTGGCATCCATGCTGGATCCAATCGCCTTGCCGGCCAGCATTCCAAAAATGGCGCCCCCAATTGTTGCGAGAAGTTTGCCATCGCCCTTGCCAAGCGTAGACCCGGCAGCAGCACCGGCCACGCCGCCCAAAATGGCGCCAACAACATCGCGATTGCATTGTAAGGCATTGCCGTTGGGCAAGAACAGGTCGCCATAATCACCCGAGCCGAAATTGTGCCCCTTGTTATGATGGCCAACATCGCCCTGTTTGGCACGCGCGCCATGTGCCGGTGCCCATGATGGGGGATCGGCCTTGGCCGGGGCCGCGACAATGCCGCTAAGGCTTAATGCAAAAATTCCTGCTGCGAAACGAACTTTGTTTTTCGCCATTTCCGGGTTTTCCTTCCAGGATAATGGGATCATTCCAGGGCGCCTTGCCAAGATGTCGTTCCCTGTCAGATATGTTTGGACCCAGCCGTTAAAAGCCCGGCTTTGGGGTGTTTGCCATATCTGTGCGAACGATGCCCGATATCGGGCCGCATGACACGGGCGTTCTGGAATGTTTCCCCACAGTTCTGTCTGGTTGAAAGGTTGAATGCTGTTTGTGGGGCTGATAGGGCGCAGTTAGGGCGAATTATGGCGTAAAAGCAGGGTTTTTCCGGTGTTATCCCGTTTGGTTTTTATAAGGCCCTGTCTTTATGGGTAAAACTGCAAGTTATAATGCGGCGCAGGATGGGGTTATCTGTTGCCTTTGTGCGCGCGATTGCTGAAAAATCGCTCCGCTTGCGCATTTCAGCCCGCATAT
>JBNKVZ010000005.1:0-60645 GCA_050299455.1 Thalassospira sp. | reverse complement strand
GCCTGCCGATTTTATATGTCAGCCATTCGATTGATGAAGTCGCCCGGTTGGCCGACAATATTGTCGTGATGGACAATGGTCGGGTGCGCGCCAGTGGGTCTGTGTTTGATATTCTGGCCCGCACGGATTTGGCCGCCTTAACCGGGCAATTTGATGCCGGCGCGGTGATCCCGGCCACGGTAACAGGGCATGATGTCAAAGGCGGCATTACCTATTTGGGCTGTGCCGGGCATCAATTGATTGTGCCGCATCTGCCATCCTCCCCCGAGAGCAACAACGGAAATACGGCAAACAAAGCCCGCGGCACCCCGCAAAAAACCCGCCTGCATATTCGCGCCCGCGATGTCATGATCGCAACCACCATTCCCGACGGCATTAGCGCCAATAACATCTTACCCGCCACCATTGCCGCCCTTAACCCGGTGGGAACCGGCAATATCGAGGTTGCCCTTCGTCTGGGTCATGCGGCCAAGGGCAAAACCTTAACCACGCCGATTATTCAGGCCCGCATCACCAGCTGGTCCGCACGGCGCCTGTCGCTTGACGTCGGGCAACAGGTCTATGCCGTGATCAAATCCGTCACCGTAGATGGCAAATTGCGCGATACCGACGCGTAAGGAAAACCCGGCACGAAAAGACATGCAAGGCAAGCCATCCGGTCTCGCCTGCTAACTTTCGTCTGTCTCAGCAGGTGAAGCGGGGTCATCCCCGTCCTGTTCCGGGGCCAGGCAGGCGGCAATGTCTTCAAGGGTGTCGCTCATGGCGGCTTTGGCCCGTGCCTCTGCCACAGCATAAAGGGCAATAACGCGTTCCCCCATGTCCGTCAGGGTCGCACCGCCATGCGCCTTGCCGCCAATGCGGGTTTCGATCACCGGACTGGTGAAACTTTTATTTAACTCGTCTATCAGCAGCCAGGCCCGGCGATAGGACATGCCCATTGTACGTGCCGCGGCCGAGATCGATGCCTCGCGGGCCACCGCACGCAACAAATCCACCTTGCCATAGCCCAGGCGCACCCCGCCGGGCAGCTCAATTTTAAGTCGGATTTTAAGATCTTTACCCTGTGTCATCAGGTCAGATTATCCAATCATCGGGATCATGCCAAAGGGAAACGGGCCACATATCGGCCCGCTGCCTTTTCATGCACGCTAATGCACCCTACGAATACACCCTTAATTCACCGGCGTTATCAGCGGTTTGCCATCGAAAAATGCCATCAGGTTATCGACAACCAACTGACCCATTGCATTGCGGGTTTCCACGGTGCCGCTGGCATGATGCGGATAAATCACAACATTGTCGAAATCGGCAAAGGACGGGTTCATATGCGGTTCATTATGGAACACATCCAGCCCGGCCCCACCAATGATGCCGTCGCGCAAGGCCGTGATCAGGGCGGGTTCATCCACCACCGTGCCCCGCGCGATATTAACCACATAGCCCGTCGGCCCCAGGGCGCGCAGCACATTCATATCAATCAGGTTGCGGGTGGCTTCACCGCCCGGGCAGGCCAGCACCAGCACATCGGCCCAATCGGCCAGTTTAAGCAAATCATCAAAATAGGGATAACGGACATCATCCTGCCGTGTACGGCCGAAATAGCCCAGTTCCACCCCAAATGGTTCGGCCCGGCTGGCAATGGCCTTGCCAATACGGCCCAGCCCGACAATGCCAACCTTTTTCCCGTGCAAGGTGGTGGTTAACGGCATGGCGCCATTTTTGGACCAGTCGCCACTGCGCGCCCAGCGATCCCCCACCACCAGGCGGCGCAGGGTTGCCAGCATCAGCATCATGGCGGTATCGGCCACATCGTCATTCAACACATCGGGCGTGTTGGTGACACGAATGCCGCGTTCGGTGCAGGCCGCAATATCGATGGAATCATAGCCGACACCAAAACTGGTAATGACTTCAAGTTTCGGCAATTGGTCCATCAGTTCCACAGAAACACCCACACCCGCCGTTGTCATGACCAGGCGAACACGGTCGGCCACGCTGGCGACCAAGGCGTCGCGGTCATCGCTGGAATCGTAACGATGCAGAATATATTCCTGAGCCAGTTTTTCCATTTGATGGGGCATGGCGGGCGAAACGACAAGGACGTCGCGGCTGTCAGACATGATTTCAATCTCCCGGAGGGCGGCCCTGCGCGATAACGCCGGAACCACCAAATGATATCGGATATCATCTACAATGCCTGCAAGCCGCCATCACATGCAATGGCCGAAGGGAAATTTGTTCAAAAACAGTGATGTACCTGTGCCATACAAAAAAGCTGCCGCCCGTTCAAACAGGCGGCAGCATAAAAATCGTGCGCATCAGGACACGGTATTTCAAACCATGCCACCGGCGATAAAACCGTGATGTTTAAAGCGTTTCGGCGTTATAGGCGCGCGCGGTTTCGTTAAGAATATTCAGCTTGTCCGCATCGCTGCCCTTTTCAAAGGCTTCGCGAAAGGCGCTGCACAGCTCGACATAGCGTTTTGCCTGGTCTTCGGCTGTTTTGCGCGACAGCGGCTGGTCGCGATAGGCATCGATAAAGCGGTTGGCAATCATGCCCAGCAGCAAAAACGGTGCGGCATCGCCCGATTTTTCGGTAATGGCGCTTGCGGCAATGCGGCTGCATTCTTCATAGGCCTGCACGCCCAGGGCATCGCCCTGCATGACCGTGATCAGTTTTTCGTACATTTTGGTATCCCTTCTCAAAGCGTAATTTCGGTTGCACCGCCATGCTGCCCCGACCATTGGGTCGGATTGGTCAGAAAGGCTTCAACTTCATCCAGGGTTTTGGGGTCAAAATAGTTCTGGGCCTTGCACACAGCGAGAACATCCCACCAGGTTGCCAGCCAATGCAGTTCCAGCCCGTGTTCTTTCAGCTTTTCGCGGGTTTGCGGAAAGATGTCGTAATAGAAAATCACCAGCGTATCGGTCACATTGGCCCCGGCACGGCGCAATGCCTCGCAAAAATTGATTTTGCTGCCGCCATCGGTGGTCAAATCTTCGACCAGCAGCACATTGGCCCCTTCGATGATATCGCCTTCAATTTGCGCATCCCGGCCAAAGCCCTTGGGTTTCTTGCGCACATATTGCATCGGCAGTGCCAGCTTGTCGGCCAGCCAGGCAGCAAACGGAATACCTGCCGTTTCCCCGCCCGCAACAGCCTGGAATTTTTGGAAGCCCGCATTGCGCAAAATTTGCGAGGCGGCAAAATCCATCAGGGTCATGCGGATGCGCGGGTACGAAATCAGTTTTCGGCAATCAATATAAACCGGACTGGCAAGACCCGAGGTAAAGGTAAACGGCTTGTCGGCCCGAAAATGCACCGCCTCGATCTCAAGCAGCATTTTGGCCGTCATTTCCGCCATCAGGGCACGTTCGGGAAAGGCATTGGAAAACATCTCAGGTCCTCGTATTGGTTACAGCATCGCCCGGATTTGCCGTATCGGCGATATCGGGATGCCAGTAAAGCGGAAATCCCGGATCAAACACCGTTAGCAAACCTTCATCCGTACCGATTTTTGCCGATACCTCAAAGGGCGTTTGCCTTTTGACCAGTTTGATGCGTGTTTCATTGGGCGCCAAATGGTAAAAGGCTGGGCCATTCAATGACGCAAAAGCCTCCAGGCGGTCAAGCGCGCCTTCTTCCTCAAACACATGTGCCAGACAAGACAGGGTGTTGGGCGCGGTAAACATCCCCGCACAGCCACAGGCACTTTCCTTGCGCGCATCCAAATGCGGGGCGGAATCCGTACCCAAAAAGAATTTTTCATTGCCCGATGTTGCAGCCCTGCGCAACGCCAAACGGTGCTTTTCACGTTTTGCCACCGGCAGGCAATAATAATGCGGGCGAATACCCCCAACCAGCATGGCATTGCGATTAATAATCAAATGATGGGTGGTAATGGTCGCAGCAATATTGGGGCCGCCTTCCCACACATATTGCACACCTTCTTCGGTGGTGATGTGCTCCATAATAATGCGCAGGTCCGGCACCCGGTCAACAATGCGGCGCAGCACCTTTTCAATAAACACGGCCTCGCGGTCAAAAATATCAATCTCCGGGTTGGTCACTTCGCCATGTACACATAACGGAATGCCCAGCAGCGCCATGCGCTCGAGCACCGGCAGGATACGTTCAATATCACGCACGCCAGAGTCGGAATTGGTCGTTGCCCCGGCGGGGTACAGCTTTAACGCCGCAATCAAACCGGCCTCATAGGCCGCTGCCACATCATCGGCATTGGTGGTTTCGGTCAGATACAGCGTCATTAGCGGGGTAAAATCATGCCCGGCGGGTATGGCGGCCAAAATACGGTCGCGATAGGCCTTGGCTTCGTCTGCACGAACCACTGGCGGCACCAGATTGGGCATAATGATCGCCCGGGCAAAATTGGCACTGCTATAAGGCAGCACGGCGCGCATCATTGCCCCGTCGCGCAAATGCAAATGCCAGTCATCGGGGCAGCGCAAGGTGAGTTCGGTTGTTGTCATGCCGCCTCCGCATCGGTCAGATATTCATACAGAACCGAGCTTGCGGCCATGAAATCGTCAATCTCCATTGCTTCGCGCGGGTTATGCGACCCGTTCCGATTGCGAATGAAGATCATGCCGGTGGGCACACCATTATTGGCAAACACGGCGGCATCATGCCCGGCCCCGCTGGGCATGACATAATCCTCGAACCCAAGGCGGCGCATGGCCGACGAAATACCCGCCACCACGTCACCATCACACAGGGCCGGTGCGACGCTTAATTCATCATCCAGCTCAAAGCGTACTTTGCGATTGCGTTCGACAATCCGCATATGGGCGCGCAACAAATCGCGCATGGCATCCAAGGTTGAGGCATCCTGGCTGCGGACATCCAGGCTGAAGGATATGCTATCGGGAATGCGGGCAATGGCGTGTTTTTGCGGGTCCGTCCCCACAACCCCGCTGGTCAGCACCAGGTCATCACCCTTTTGCAAGATGGTGTCCCAGTCATCATCAAGGCGGGTAAACAGGTCCGCCGTGGCCAATACCGGGTCGCGGCGATAGGCGCGTGGCACCGCGCCGGAATGGCCCGGTTCGCCAATACAGGTAATCGCCTTGTGGCGGAAATTGCCGCGAATGCCCGAAACATTGGCAACCGGCAAATCCTTGTTGACCAGCAACGGCCCCTGTTCGATATGCAATTCAACATAAGCCAGCAGGCGCGACGGATCGAACAGCTTTTCCCCGGCTTTGACCGGCGCCATATCAATGCCGATATCGGCCATATGCTCGGCGAGCGGGCGGTCATCGCCCTTATGGCGGGCCGAAAGCTCGGTCGTGCCCAAAAGCCCGAACAGCGCCTTGGAGCCGATATAACACGGGCCATACCAGGCACTTTCCTCGCCGCGCAGGGCAATCACCTTCACCGGGCGGGCAAAATGGCGGCCTTCATTTTTCGCACGGACCAGGCAAATCAACCCGGCAAGAATACCGGCCAAACCATCAAAATTGCCGCCATTGGGCACGCTATCGGCATGTGATCCCACAAGCACGAATTTCTCTGCCGCCGTGTCTTCGGGCAGGGAAAACAGCGCATTGCAGGCGGCATCAAATTCAACCTCAAGCCCGTGTTTGCGGGCAAATTCGACCAGATAATCGATGGTCGCGGTTTCAATGCCGGAATAGGCCGGGCGGCTGACCCCTTCGGTATCGGCAGTTTGCGCGCCAATTTCGGCAAACAGGCCCGCAACCATGTCGCGATCCTGTTCGGAAAAAGTCGAGGACGGAACGATATTGTTCATGGTGCGGCCTCCATAAAGACAACGGTGTCGGCGGCTTCCTCGTCACGGACACTGCCAATCAGCTCCCGGACCGAGGCCATGTTGTGTTGCGCCAGATAGGCTTCCAGCTCGCCAATTATTTGTACCATCACGGTCGGATGGATGAATGTTGCCGTCCCCACCTGCACGGCAGATGCCCCGGCAATCAGATATTCCAGCACATCATCGATGGTGGAAATGCCGCCACAGCCAATCACCGGAATGTCCACCGCCTTGGCGCATTGATAGGCCATACGCAGGCTGATCGGTTTTAATGACGGGCCGGAAAGCCCGCCCATCAAATTGCCCAGGCGCGGTTTGCGCGACTGAACATCAATCGACATCGACAACATGGTGTTCGATACCACCAGGGCATCGGCCCCGCCTTCTTCGGCGGCACGGGCGACGTCGGATGTTTCACCGGTATTGGGCGTTAACTTGGCCCATAACGGCAAATCGGTTGCGGCCCGCAATTTGCGCATCACATCCAGGGTCGAGGCCGGACGCATGGCAAAGGCCTTGCCGTCTTCCTCGATATTGGGGCAGGAAATATTCACCTCGATCGCGGCGACACCCGGCACACTGATTTCCTCGCACAGGCGGGCAAATTCATCGGCGGTGTTGCCAGAAATGCTGACCACCAGCGGGCTGTTATAGGCCTGATAAAACGGCACCATATTGCTAATGAAATGCCCAACACCCTTGCTGGGGATACCAATGGAATTCAGCATTGATCCAGACACTTCGCAGACACGCGGGGTCGGGTTGCCCTGGCGCAGGCCGCGGGTAATGGTTTTCGTGACCAGCGCGCCCAGCATGTTCAGGTCAAAAACCGTTGCCAAATCTTCGGAGAATGTCCCCGATGCCGGCATGATCGGATTTTTCAGGCTTAAATCGCCAATTTGAACGGAAAGATCTACCATCCCATTGCCTCCTGAAGGTCAAATACCGGACCTTCCTTGCACACCCGTTTATGAACGATGCCGCTTTCCGCCCGGAAGGAGCGCACACAGCACTGGCACATGCCCAGCCCGCAGGCCATTTGCTGTTCGAGCGCGATTTCGCCGGGAATATTGTGTTTTGCCCCCATTTCCTGAAGCAATTTCAGCAAACGGTTGGACCCGCAGGTATAAAAGGCATCAATGCCCGGCCCGGCGATCAGGCCTTCAATCACGCCCTGCAAATGGGCCAGGTCAGAGGTCCCTTCGCTATCGGTGACGGTAATAATCTCCGCGCCCAAATCGCGAAAATAATCAATCGACATCAGCAATTCTGGCGAACGGGCACTGCAAATGGCGGTCAGCTTCTTGCCCAGGCGCTGTGCCTCCAATGCCAGGGGTGCCAGGGTTGCCAGGCCGACACCGCGTGCCAGCAACAGCAGGTTTTGCCAATCCTTGGCGATATGAAAGCCCTGGCCTAACGGCCCCACCACATTCAGGCTTTCACCGGTTTTAAGCTCTGCTAATGCTGCGGTCCCCTCGCCTGCAATTTTATACAGGAACTGCAATTCGCCCTTTTCCGGGAAATAGCCATAGATGCTCATGGGGCGGCGCAGATAGGGCTGATGGCCCCCGCGCACCGGGCACTGGATATGGAAAAACTGGCCCGGTGTGCAATTCAAAATCTCGGCCGGGGCATCAAGGATCAGCAACCGATAGTCGTTATTGACTGGTGTATTGCTTTTAACCAGGCATTCACTTTCAAATACCCGTTCGTTCGCCGGAACCGAATCCGGCGTTACATGTAGGACAGCGGCAGTCATTGGACGTTTCCTTACCTAAATAACAGGTTGGGAATAAACAGCGAAATCTGCGGTATGTAGGTGACGATCAGCAACGCGATCAGGTTTGCCACAACAAAGGGCCAAACCCCGGCAATGATCTTGGTCACGGGTTTATCCAGCGTCGATGACGCCACAAACAGATCCAGACCAAAGGGCGGCGTAATCATACCCAGGCTGATATTCAACGTGACGATCATGCCCAAATGCACCGGATCAATGCCCAGGCTGGTCGCCACGGGAAACAGCGGCGGCACCAAAATCAGCAGGGCCGAATTGGGGTCGATAAACATGCCGGCGATCAGAAAGCAGACATTAAGGATCAACAAAAACAGGATCGGCCCGGCATCAATCGCGGTCAAAAAGGCGGAAATGGAGGTCGGCACATGTGCCAGGGTGACAAAGAATGACAGCACACCGCCAAAGGCCAGCAGGACAAAAATCACCGCGGTTGAAATGGCGCTGGCTTCGCAAATTTCGACCAGTTTGGCAAAGCTGAGTTCGCGATAAATCACCGCCTCGACAAAAATGGCGTAAACCACGCTCACGGCGGCCGCTTCGGTCGGGGTGAAGGTGCCGGAATAAATCCCGCCCAGAATGATAATCGGCATGCCCAGCGCCCAGCCTGCGGCAATCAGGGCCTCAAGGCGCTGTTTCCAGGGAACGCGCGGCCGGGCTGTAACATTTTGGCGGGCGGCGTGAAACATCACCAGCATGCCAAAAATCAGGGCCAGCACAATCCCAATGGCAAGGCCACCGGCAAACAGCTGTGCGACCGACGTGCCCGTCATCCAGCCATACACAATGAAGGTGATCGAGGGCGGAATCAAAAGGGCGGTTTCCGCACTGGACACAATCAGCCCGAGGCTGAATTTATCCGAATAACCGCTTTTGCGCAGTTCCGGGTAAACCATCCCGCCAAGGGCCGCCACCGTTGCCGGGGCAGAGCCGGAAACAGAGCCAAACGCCATCGACCCGCCAATAACGGTATGGCCGATCCCGCCGCGCGTATGCCCCAGCATCGCACTAACCAGCCCCATCAAACGACGGGTGATTTGGCCCGATGCCATCAGCTGGGCGGCAAACAGGAAAAACGGAATGGCAAGCAGGGTGGAATGGTTAATGCCGCCCAGCAATTTCTGGACAAACACCACATCGGGCAAACGCCCGTAAAATACTTCCTTGATGGCAAGTGTGGGCAAGCCCAGGACCAGCAACATCTCGAAACCCAGCGCCATCAACACGACGGTCGCAGCAATAATGGCGATCAGCATCATGCGGCTCCTTTTTCGGGCGTGGCGGCATTTTGGGCATTATCGGGGGTGAAACGGTCAATCACACCAAACAGGCTAAGGGCATAACGCAGCCCCAAAAGGGCAAAGCCAACGGTGGGCGCCAGATAAATCCAGCCCATTGGAATGTTCAAAGTCGGGCTATGCTGGCCGGAGGCAAAAACAAACTGCACCATTTCGATGCCAAGATAGGTGGTGTAAATTGAAAACAGAACACCGACCAGATCGATCAGGGCAAAAACGACTTTGCGTTTGCCCGGGGAAAGGGCATCACGAAAGGTGGTGACACCAACATGACGTTTGCGTTCCAGTGCCAGGCCCAGCGCGCAGAAAACCAAAAACAGATTAAGCATCTGAACGGCTTCCTCGATCCAGGAAAAATCGCTGGAATATTGCGGGGCCACTTCACGCACCACCACACCAAGGGTAAAAAGCCCGACCATCAGCAAAAAGATGGTAACGAGAAAAATGCGCTCGGTCGTTCTTAAAACCTTTAAAAGCGTCGCCATGTGCTGTCTCCCCGGCATCGTTTATGATTATCGCTGGTGCCGATGGTTGGAAAATTCAAAAACAAAAATGGCGGCACAATGCGAAAACCCGCACCGTGCCGCCACTGGATGATTACTTACCTACGACGTCGGCATAGGCCTTTTCATAAAGGCCGATCAGCTTTTTGCCTTCATCACCGGCACGCTCGATATAAGCCGCCTTGGTCGCGGGATAAACTTCCTCGCGCAGGGCTTTACGTTCTTCCGGGGTGGCAACACGCACATTCATGCCGTTCTTCTTAACGACTTCAAGGGCAGCTGCAACCTTGTCAGCCTTGTCCTTGACCAGATCCGGGATCACTTCATGGAAGGTATCAACAATGACCTTGCGATAGTTTTCCGGCAGCGAATTCCAGAAAGCTTCGTTAAACAGGATCACGTCTTCCATGGCGCCGTGGTCGGAAACAACAAGGTTCTTCTGAACTTCGTAATATTTCATGCGTTCGATGGTATCGAGCGGGTTTTCCTCGCCATCGACAACACCCATCTGAAGCGAGGTGTAAAGTTCGCCAAACGGCAATGCAATTGCCGAGGCACCCATGGCCTTGAACTGTTCGATCAGGATGTTGGAATCCATCACGCGGAATTTCTGACCGGCAAATTCTTTCCAGTTTTCAATCGGCTTGTTCGAGGTGAACTGCTTAAAGCCGTTCGGCCACAGGCCAATGGCAACCACACCCTTTGACGAGAAAGACGCCAGCAGTTCCTTGCCAAACGCACCATCGCGAATCGCCTGTGCCTGCTTGAAGTCCTGGGGCATCAGATAGGGAATATCAAGAACCGAAACCGCCGGGTTAAACCCACCGAGGAAAGCCGCCGGGGAAACCGTCGCCTCGAGCACACCAAGCTGGGTGCCTTCGGTCATCTGGCGCTGGTTGCCAAGCTGGCCCTGCGGGTAAATTTCAAATTCAACATTGCCGTCGGTGCGTTCATTCACCAGTTTGGCAACTTTTTCCAGATAGATGTTCCGGCTTTGCTGCGCTGATTCAAGATGTCCGATCTTTGCAACAAATTCTGCGGCCTGCGCGGAAAACGCACTCAGCCCGGAAATGCACAACGCGGCAGCAAGAATTTTTGCCGGTTTTGAAAACGTCATTAGTAGAAGCCCCCTGATAGGTTTCGACAGAACGAAATAAGGAATTACCATCTTCCCACCTTCGTCAAACAAGTCAATAATTTTCTCAAAAAAGAGATTTATGAAAAAAAATCTTAATAATTGAGACTTTCTGAAATTTTGCGCTATAGTTGGATATCTAATTTACGAAAACAACATGCGACACAATGACATGAGTGCAGAAATCGCGGGAGAGGATATCGGCCAGCGGATCAAGGCGTTTCGCATGGGCAAAGGCATGTCGCCAGAGGAACTGGCCGAACGGATCGGCGTTTCACGCGCTGCCATTTACCGCTATGAGGGGGGACACCCCCCCAAACTGGACACTTTGGGCAAAATTGCCGACGGGCTGAATGTCACACTGCCCAACCTGTTGGGCGTCGGGGTGGAATATATCGGGTCTGCCGTCAGCTTTTTTGAAAGAATGCGTCAGCTTGAAGAACAGGCCGACCAGATCAGCATGTTGTTTGACCCGGTATCCTATCTTTTGACCACGGACCGGTTTGACGAAATATTACCCACTATCCTGACCGAAAGCATCCCCGAGGACGCATCGGACCGCACAGCCGCCCTGCGCGATGTCGATGCGGTGATGAAAATCCTAAAGCAACGCAAAAAATCCTTTCGCGAACGCACCCCCAATACGGTCAGCCTGGTCTGCGCGGCCGAATTGTCGCAATTCCTGCGCACCGGCTTTGTCGGCACATTTGAACCCAGCCGCGCCGACCTGGAATTTCGCCGCGAAATTGCACGTAACGAGATTAAAAACATCGTCCGTCTGTTGCGCGATCAGCCGATTGGCACCCAGGTCGGGGTGATTGTCGATTCAATGCCAGGCGCGACCTTCCAGCTTTTTAAACAGGGCACGGAAACCCGCGTGGTTGTCAGCCCGTTCCGTTTGGGCACCTTCGCCAATATCCGCCTGGGTGTTGCCACCGTTAGCGCCGCACCCGAAGCGATCGAACTTTATACCGAAATGACCAACCGCCTGTGGCGACGCAGCCTGAAGGGCGAAGAAGGGGCTGATTATATCGAACGTGAAATTCTCGGATGCAGCCTTTAAAATAGCAGGCGGTCGCGGCCTGTTTCCCTATTCCTGAAACAGGCGCGTCGGCCAACCGGGATTTTGTGTGTAATCGCAAACTGACAATCGCAAACTGACAATCACACATTTGCAATCAGGGGCTGCCTGACGGCACCCTGCGGCTGATCAGGCGTGGCACAGCCCCTGGGCCAGGCGGGAAGAATGGCATCCTGTAACTGTTTGCTTGCAGGATGTTCCAAACGAACCTGGCCGTGAACCGCGGCTTCCTCGACAATCCGGCCCCCGTCCATCACCATGACACGCGAACAAAAACGTTCAACCAGCCGCAAATCATGGGTAATAAACAAAAATGACAGGCCGGATTTTTCCTGTAGCCCGCGCAACAGATCCAGGGTTTGGATCTGCAATAAAAGATCAAGGTTCGACACTGCCTCGTCCAGAATAACAAGGGCCGGTTTCGGGGCCAGTGCCCTGGCAATGCATACGCGCTGCAACTGCCCGCCGCTCATGGTTGCCGGGCGTTTTTCGGCATCTTCGGCAGATAACTCAACCGATTCCAGCAATTCAACCACCCGCTGGCTTTGCTGTGCCACGGTCATATCGGTTAAATGGCGCAGAGGTTCGGCCACGATCTCGCCCACTGTTTTGCGTGGATTAACCGCCGAAATTGAATCCTGAAACACCATCTGCACCGCACAACGCAGGGCAAGCCTGTCGGCTTGGGACAGGTTATTTAAGGGTTTCCCTTCAAACCGGATGTCCCCGTGCATCGGGTTTTCAAGGCCGATTAACAACCGTGCCAGCGTGCTTTTGCCGCATCCGCTGCGCCCCAACAGGGCAAGTGTTTCCCCCCGGCCAATTTCCATCGACACATCCTCTAACACCGGATGATAACGCGACGGCCCCAGCAACGAAAAACTGCGATACCCATGAGAAACATTTTGCGCCGATAACAGGGACATCAGGCCACCTCCTGCCCGTATAAGGATAAATGGGCCGCAACCAGATTACGCGTTACCCGATGAGACGGCCGTTCAAAAATCTGTTGAACCGGGGCCTTTTCAACGATTTTTCCCGCGTCAATCACCGCCACATCATCGGCCAGGCGCGCCACCACCCCCATGTCATGGGTAACCAGCAAAATGCCCATCCCGCGGCGCGCCACCACCCTTTCCAGCAGATCCAGGATGTGTTTTTGCACCACCAGGTCAAGATCGGTCGTTGGTTCATCGGCAAACAGGAAGGGCGGATCGCCCAAAAGCGCCATTGCAATCATCACCCGTTGCAACATGCCGCCACTCATCTCGAACGGATGCAGGTTGAGTATGCGTTCGGGTTCTTCCAGCCCGACATCGCGAAAGGCGGCGAGAATGCCCGCATTACCGCTATCCCGTGCCAGGCCAAGTGCCTTTAAGGTTTCGCGCGCGTGGGCCTTCATCGTCATGACCGGGTTAAAGGCACTGCGCGGATTTTGCATGATCGAACTGACAATGCGTCCGCGCAGGGCGGCAAAATCGATGCCCTTGCCATCCAGCTTCACCTGCCCGGCCTGGCGTTTCACCCCGGCGGGCAAAACATCCAGACACGCCGCACAGCTCAGCGACTTACCCGAGCCACTGGCCCCGACCAGGGCCAAAACACGCCCCGATGTAATATCAAGCGACAGGTCATCAACCAGCTTGCAGGTCTTGCCATGCTGTTGTGTTGTGACTGTCAAATCAGAGATCGACAGAAGTGTCGGCGACATCAATGGACATGCTCCTCGCGCAAGTGGGGATCAAGCCGGTCACGCACCGCATCACCGATCACGTTAAAGGCCATAACACTTAGAAACAGGGCCTGGCCCGGCCATACCATCAACAAAGGATTGGTCCAGATGAATTGTCGCGCATCATTGATCATCACACCCCATTCCGGCGTTGGTGGCATCACCCCAAGCCCCAGAAATGACAGCCCCGCGACATGTAGCATGATATGCCCGATATCCAGCGTTGCCAGCACCAGAAGCTGCGACAGGGTTGCCGGCAAAAGATGTTCAACAAAAATCCTGACCCGGCCCGCCCCGGCCAGTCGGGATGCCAGAATATATTCACGATTGCGCAGCGACATCACGATGCTGCGCACGATGCGCGCATACCAGGCCCAGTGCGACAAGGCGATGGCGACAATTACATTCACCAGCCCGGTCCCAAGCATGCCGATCATAAACAGGGCCAGCACCAGGGTTGGAAAGGTCATGAAAATATCGGTGACACGCATGATCAACTGGTCGGCACGCCCGCCAAGGAACCCCGCGGCCCCGCCAATCAGAATGCCCAATGTCATGATGACAAAAAGCGAGATCGCAACCGAGCCCAATGACACACGCGTCCCCACCATCAGGCGTGATAAAATATCGCGACCAAGATGGTCCGTGCCCAGCCAATGCGCGGCATCCGGGGCCTGTAGGCGGCTGGCAAGGTCAACCTCGTTGGGGTCAAACGGCATGATCCAGGGGCTAAACACCGCCAGCACCACCAAGGCCATCACCAGAACAGCCGAAACCCTGACCAGCCAGCCAGAACCCCCTAAAAAGGCAAAGGTTGCCGCCAGGGGCATTTTGCGTTGTTGCAATGCACCGATCATGCCTTTTCCTCCACACCCAGGCGGATTCGCGGATCAAGCCACGCATAGACAATATCAACGATCAGATTGCACAGTACGAAGACCAGAACCATCATCAGGGTAAAGCACTGGATCACCGGATAATCGCGGTTAAAAATCGCCGAAACCGCATAGCGGCCAATACCGGGCCAGCCAAAAATGCTTTCAATGATCAGGGTGCCGCCAATCAATTCGCCAATATGCATGCCGGTTGCGGTGACAATCGGCAAAAGGGCATTACGCAAAATATGCGACCGTTCCACCCTGCCTGCCCCAAGACCACGCAAACGGGCATAATAGACATGCCGTTGCCCCGTGACTTCCAACATACTGGCGCGCAACAGCCGGGCATTGATCGACAATGACATAAAGGCAATGGCAAGGGCGGGCATGATCAGCTGGCTCCAACTGCCACGCCCCATCGGTGGCAACCAGCCCAGTTCGATCGATAACAACCACACCAATAGAAAACCGAGCCAGAAATTGGGCATCGACACACCCAAAAACGCGACCAGCCGCACAAACTGATCGGGCAGACCATCCCGGTGGCGGGCCGCCCACATCCCCAGCGGGATCGAAACCCCCAATGTAAGCAACAGGGCAACACCGGCTAGCTGCAAGGTGGCGGGCAGATAATACAGGATATCGGGCAGAACCGGGCGCTGCAGCGCATAGGACACACCGAAATCAAGATGCAGGGCATCGCCCAGCCAGTTAAAATACTGCACCGTAATCGGCAGGTCGAGGCCCAGCATCTGCCGCGCATTTTCAAGCGCTTGCGGCGTGGGCGGGACGCGCGACAAACGCAAATAATCCATCGCCGGGTCGCTTGGCCCCAAACGCAACATCAGGAAAATGGCGACCGAGGCGACAAACAGCATCGGTATCAAAAACAGCAGCCGCCGGACGGTAAAACGAAGCATGGTCATGGCGCGGCGGGAACCAGTTTTTCAAAGGGAATTTCGCTTGCCATCGCCCCAAACGGGATGTTGCCCAGTTCGGGTTTGGCAACGGCAATTGCCGTTACATTCGTCAGCGGCAAATAAACCGCTTCCTTATGCAGTCGCGTTAAAATGTCGCGATAAAGCGCACGCCGTTTTTCCTCATCCGTCTCGACCAGAGTTTGCGAGATTTTGGCATCAATCTCTGCCTTGTCCGGCAGGCCAAGCTGGGCCTGATAATCGGCATGGGAGGGCACACGCATCGAACTGACAAAAGCATGCGGATCATAGGGCGCGCCCCAAGTGCGATTAAAGATCATGCCAAACCGGCCATCGCGCTGGCGGGCATAAATACTGCTTTCTTCCTCGCCAATCAGGGCCACATCAATACCGACCTTGCGCAAATCCGCCTGGATGATTTCGGAAATGGATTTGGCAACCGCATCGGTCCCGACAAAGGAAAGGTCAATTTGCAACGGCTTGCCGTCCTTCATGCGGATTTTGCCATCCTTGGGCAAAACCCAACCGCCCTGTTCAAGCAATACGGATGCCTGATCGGGGTCAAATATGTAGGGTTTCAGGCCGATATCGGCATAGGGGCACATTGGGGGCAAACAGGGTATCGGCACGTTTTTGCGTGCCATACAGGACCTTGTCGATGATCAGGTCCTTGTTCACCGCATGATTAATCGCCAGGCGCACGGCCAGATCGCGCGTTGGGCCGCGATTGGTGTTCAGGGCCAAAACCTGGCTTTCAAACGGGGCGGATAATGCGGCAAGGTAACGCCCGGATTTGCGAAACCGTTCAAAGGTATCGGGGGAAATAGGACCATCGGTGCCATAAATCAGGTCAACCTGGCCGGTTTCAAAGGCAATTGCCCGGCTGTTTGGATCGGGGATCACCTTAACCGTGATTTGCCCGTAAGATGGCTTTGGCCCCCAATAATGATCATTGCGGACAAAAACATCTTTTTCCCCCAGGCGGGTTTCCTGCAAGACCCACGGGCCGGTGCCAATCGGCTGCTTGATGCCGTGCATCGTGCCGCCATCGACAAATTGCGACGGGGCAATGAAGCGAAACGGCCGCGGCAAGGCCAGTTCCTGCAAGACGGGGTAATAAGCATCCTTTAAGGTCAAGGTAACGTCATATTTGCCATCGGCGGTGACATCGACAATCTGATTGGCGAGCTCCAGCCACGCATGGCGCGCACGATTGGCCAACACGGCATTAAAATTGGCAACCACCACATCGGCATCAAATGCCTCGCCATTCGAAAAGGTCACATCCTTGCGCAGCTTGAAATGATAGCGACGGCCATCCTTCGATACCTGCCAGCTTTCCGCCAGCCACGGACCCACCGTGCCGTCGGCATGGTATTTCACCAACGGTTCATAAACCATGTTCTGGGCGAACATCTGATTGGGCGAATAAAGATGCGGATTAAGCGGACCGACATTCAACGGCCAGGAAAAATTCAAAACCGGCGCGGCAAAACCCGGCCCTGCCCCCAGCAGTAAAATGGCAAGCACCGCACATAAAAGACAGATCCGCCTTGCTAAACGATCCCACATTAATCACGCGCCCCAATTACATAAAAACAGATAAAATCGTATGAAACTTTCTAAAAAGTTCATACAATTGGCGCAACAACAAAGTCAAGCAACTGACGCGAAATCTTTTTTTCAGACAAGCGGGCAGCGAAACGAAACAGGACGCGGAAAAGCCTGGTTGCGCAAAATATAAGCCACCACCACCGCAGCGAGCCGCAGGACGACCAAAATCCGTTCGCCAGATACAAAAATCCCTCCGGCTGCATTGCACAGAACCGAAGGGATTTAAAACGCGCTACATGTCGCAAGCTGGCAGCAAAGTGCCAAATTAAAACACTCAAAACCGGGCTATTTGGCGACCTGATTGATCGGCTCCTGCCCCTGCGCGATCAGGTTGATGTTATCTGCCATGGCCTGTTTACGGCGCGCGATGGTGCCATGCGTCCAGCCTGACATATGCGGCGTCATGGTAATGTTGGAAAGATCCTGGAACGGACTGTGCGCAGGTTGGGTCATGGCCGTGGGCGCATTCGGGTAAATATACCAGGTATCGATGAAGGCATGGGCGATCTGGTTATTTTTCAGGGCCTGATACAGGGCATCTTCATCGACGACACCACCGCGCCCGACATTCATAAAGACCGCATGCGCCTGCATCTGTGCAAAGGCCTCACTGCCAAGCAGCCCGACCGTGCCGGTCGCCAGCGGCAATGTATTCACCACCACATCGACATGCGGCAACATTTTACCAAAATCAGACAGCGCATAGCTTTGATCAACCACCGCCGGATCATTGATGGCCGAACGGTTGGCAGCATGCACCGTCATGCCAAACGCCTTGGCGCGGCGGGCAATTTCCTTGCCGATATGACCATAACCGATAATGCCAATGCGGGTGCTGCCAAGCTCCGTCCGAACCCCCGACGGCCCACCGGCCCAATATTTCCAGTCGCCTTTGCGCAAACGCTGGTCTGCATCAACAAGCGGCACATGGCGCGATAACAAGGCGGCCATCGCATATTCCGTAATCGCAACCTCATGACCAAAACAGTTACAAAGATATGTGCTGTCGGACAATTCTGCCGTTGCAATCCCGTCATACCCGGCACCGGGCACCTGATAAAGTTTCAGATTGGCCGGTTTTGGCAGATCGCCATTGAATTTGATGCCGATAATGACGTCGGCGTTTTCATATGCCGTCTGATCTGACGGCTCTGTTAACGCATCCTGCAACTGGATCAGGTCATGTTGACCGTTTAGCAAGTCGGCGAAACCAGGGTAAAAAGTTGACGCATTGGCGCCATGAAATACGATTTTCACGTTTCCTCCCAAATTTGATTATGATTTCTTGGTTTTGATATTTTCTGATATTTCACAAAACATCAATTTAATTTGCAACAGCAGAGTAAGGCGGCTGCCCCGCCCCGATCAGAACGGATCAGAAAAGATCAAAAAGGATCGAAGTCCTGTGTCACATCAAAGATGCTGGGCGCGATCCCGGTTTCCAGGATCGGGAACATGGCATCAACAAAGTCGATCAGCCTGTCAGACGCGATTAATGCAGCATCCTTTTGCCCGCCAACAACCGCATTCAACACATCGAGGTGACTGTCTATCGTCAGATCCAAAGACGTGCCGTGATCCGTCTGGGTATGATAAATCCAGCCAAGACGCCGGAAAATCGTGTGCAACGGTCGCAGGGTATATTCCAAAAAGGGTTCCCCGCACGCGCTAAGCACGATCTGGTCGATGCGCCGGTCAAATTCGTTGAATTCCACAATCGTCATTTCTTCGCGATGCCGGGCCAAAAGCCCGATCAGATGACGCATCTGGCTTCTGTGCGACGTGCTGGCACGCTCGCTGGCCAAAGAAACCACGAATCGTTCCATGTCGCGCCTTAAACGAAGCAACAAATGGGTTCGGGTTAAATCAATCGGCGCAATCTGGATGCCCTGGCGCGGCTGAATAATCATCAATGTATCAGCCGCCAGGCGCGTAACGGCCTGATGTACGGGCGTTCGGCTAATGCCGGTGGCGGTTTGCAAATCCTGAATGCGCAAAAAACTGCCTGGCTGCAACTCACAGGTGACAATGAGTTCTTCAAGCGTGTTATAGGCGACTTCGTTCAGGTTTTTACCCCCTGACGAACCGGTTTTCCCATGATCGGACCCACCGCCTGAAAACACCCTATCTTCCTGTTTCAGCGCCATTATTTCTCTCTGCAGCTTCAAAAAATTCACAATATTTTTGTTGTTATTCAATAAGGTATATACATTTCCGCGCAATTGGGAAAGCAAAACCTGTTGAAGCCTTTTGACAAATCATGGTAATGATCTTCCGTGAAATATCACAAAATATCAAAAATAGGGAGGAACCTCAGATATGAAAAAACTAACAAAAATCCTGGCCACACTGACCACAACAAGTTTCCTGGCTTTGTCGGCAACCCATGCCTTTGCCGATGAAACCATGCAGTTGCAATTCCAGACCCATCACGCGGCCACATCCCTGCAGGGCAAGGCCCTGTTGCGTTTTGCCGAACTGGCAAAGGAATATTCCAACAATACCATCCAAATTGAAATGCACACCAGTTCATCGGTTGTGAATGCCAGCGAATCATTTGAAGCCGCCAGCATGGGCATCATTGATGGCGATGCAACCGGTGCTGGCTATATCACAGGCAAAAACCCGGCCTTCCAGTTTTACGGCGACGTCATGGGCGGCTACAACAAGCCCGAACAGCTTTTGGGCTGGTATGCCGATGGCGGGCTGGACCTGGCAAATAAACTTTACGAAAAATACAACATGCACCTGATCGGTGTGTTTGTTGCAACACCGGAAGCCCTAAGCTCGACCACACCGCTTAGGGGGATCGCGGATCTCAAGGGGTGGAAATTCCGTTCGCCCCCCGGCATGGAATCGGAAATTTTTGAAAAACTGGGTGCCGGTCCCGTCGTGATGCCGTTTGGTGAAGTCTTCACCGCCATGTCGGCCGGGACGGTTTCGGGGGCGGATGCCTCGACCCTTGCGGTCAATATGGGGCTGGGCCTGTATGACATTGCCAAATACGCAACCTATCCTGGCTTCCATTCGATGCCGATCGAACATATCACGGTCAATCTCGATAAATGGAAAGCCATGAGCGATGCACAGCATGCGGCATTGGAAAAGGCCGTGGCAACCATTGACCCCGAAGTCATCCGCGATTCAACCGCAGCCGACGAAAAAGCTGCCAAAGAACTGACCAAACAAGGTGTTACGCTGGAAAACTGGAGCACCGAAGACCGGCAGAAATTCCGTGAAGCCGCCCAAAAAGTTTGGGCGGAATGGGCAACCAGAAGCCCGGAAGCCAAAGCAGCCTATGATTCTCATGTCGCTTACATGAAGAAAATCGGCATCCTCGACTAACCTTCAGTTGGAAAAACACCCCCGGGAGGATCGTCCTCCCGGGGAGACAAGCTGGAGGTCAAAATGCAAGCAACCCCCAAAAGTGTGTACAGCTTCCAATTTATTGTCGCACTGTTTTCAATTCTTCTCTTGGTCATTGTCGGCGTCACGTTTTACGAAGTCGTCGCCCGATATATATTCAAATCCCCCACTATCTGGGCAAACGAACTGGCCCTTTGGCTTTCGGCAATCGTGTTTCTGGCAGCCGGTCTTTATGCCATGCAACGCGAACAGCATCTTAGAATCACCGTGCTCTATGATATCTCGCCTGCCTGGTTACAAAGAATATTCGATGTCATCACGCTGATCTGCACCCTGACCTTTTGTCTGGGCGTTGCCTGGTTTGGTGCGCCAAGCTCCTGGAATGCCCTGGTCAACTGGGAACCCTATGGTTCCGCCTGGAATCCGCCCATTCCGGCCACCGTCAAGCCGGCCATTGTGGTTACGGCGGCCCTGATGGCCGTTTATGCCGTCATTCATTGCGTCAAAAAATTCCTTGGTGCCCGCTCGGCAAATGCCGAGACCGTCGCGGAGGACAACCGTGTCGATTGAACTTGTCTCCATCATTCTTGTCGGCGGCGTCTTTCTGCTTATGGCAATCGGCGTCCCGTTGTCATTCGCGGCCGGGTCATTGGCTGTTCTTGTCAGCTATCTTAAATTCGGCCCCAATGTCATCGCGCTGGCACATAAAACAATTTACGGGCTGGCCACCGAATATTCCCTGCTGTCGGTGCCGCTTTTCATTTTGATGGCCACCCTGCTGGAACGCTCAAGCCTGGCCCAGGACCTGTATGACGCGCTGTTCAAAATATTTGGGCACCTTAAGGGCGGTGTTGCTACCGTTACCCTGATCATTTCCGTGTTCATGGCAGCGATCAGCGGCATTATTGGTGGTGAAATCGTCCTACTGGGTCTGATTGCCCTGCCGCAAATGATGCGCCTGAAATATGACCGCAAGCTGTCCATCGGCATTATTTGTGCCGGCGGCTCGCTTGGGACAATGGTGCCGCCCTCGATTGTTCTGATCATCTATGGCCTGACCGCCGATGTCTCGGTCCAGAAACTGTTTCTGGCATCGTTCATCCCCGGCTTTGTGCTGGCAAGTGCCTATTTCGCCTATATCTATATCCGTTGCACGCTTAATCCCAATCTGACACCCAAGCCGCCCGAAAAAGCCGCCCCTTTTTCGCGCCGGGATTTCCTGCGCGGCATTCTGCCGCTCTTTGCGCTGATCATGATCGTCTTTGGCTGCATTTACGGGGGCGTTACCTCGATCACCGAGGCAGCGGGCATCGCTGTGGGCATGACCCTGGTCATCATTACGCTGCGCGGCGAGCTTGATATTAAAATGCTGTGGGAATCGCTGACCCGCACCTTGCAATCCTGCGGGATCATTCTGTGGGTGACCTTTGGCGCGGCAACCCTGATTGCAGTTTACAACCTGTCAGGCGGGCAGCGTTATGTCACCGGCATGATTACCGGCCTCGATGTGGCCCCGGTTTTAACCATCATGCTGATGATGGCGATCTTTATTGTCCTGGGCCTGTTCATGGACTGGATCGGCATTTTGCTGCTGACCATTCCTATCTTTGTCCCGATCGTTGTGCAGCTTGGCTACGACCCGATCTGGTTCGGGGTTTTATTCTCGCTCACGATGCAGGTTGCCTTCCTGTCACCGCCTTTCGGGCCTGCCGCCTTTTATCTCAAAAGTGTCGCGCCCCCCGAAATCACCCTGCAAACGATTTTTGCCTCGCTGTGGCCGTTCATGCTGATCCAGATCGCCTTTTTGATGGTGATGCTGGCCTTCCCGAACGTCGCACTCTGGCTGCCTGCACTTCTTAAATAACCTGAATTCGGATCAAATAATGAAGATTACATCCATCAAAACCTACCGCGTGGCCGAATTTGCCAACGTTCTTTGGGTCCATGTCGAAACCGATGCCGGAATTACAGGGCTGGGCGAAACATTTTATGGGGCCGGTGCAGTTGAAGCCCATATTCACGAAACCCTGGCAGGCCGCCTGATTGGACAAAACCCGTTACATATCGAAGCCCTGCACAAGGAAATGGTCAATCTGCCCATGGCGCAGTCCTCTACCGGGGCGGAATATCGCGCGGCATCGGCAATCGACATTGCCCTGTGGGATATCTTTGGCAAGGTATGTAACATGCCGGTCCATCAAATGCTGGGTGGCCAGTGCTGGGACAAAATCCGGATTTACAATACCTGTGCGGGCTATCGTTATGTGCGTACCAACAATATCAAACCGGTATCGAACTGGAATTTGGGTGATGCCGAAGGCCCCTATGAGGACCTTGACGGCTTTATGAACCGCCCGGCGGAACTGGCCGAAAACCTGCTGGAATCCGGCATTACGGCCATGAAGATCTGGCCATTCGACCCGATGGCCGCCGAAACGCGTGGTCAGTATATTACCGCCGAACAAATGAAAAAGGCGGTTCGCCCGTTTGAGGAAATCCGCAAGGCGGTTGGCGATAAAATGGAAATCATGGTGGAATTCCATTCGCAATGGAACCTGCCGACCGCCAAGAAAATTGCCCGCACCCTCGAACAATTCAGCCCGACCTGGTATGAAGACCCGATCCGCATGAATTCGCCCCAGGCGCTGGCGGAATTTGCCGCTTCGACCGATGTCTGGACCTGTGCCAGCGAAACGCTGGGGTCGCGCTGGCCGTATAAGGACATGCTTGACCGCGATGCGACCCATGTGGTCATGGTTGATCTGTGCTGGACCGGCGGGCTGACCGAAGGCAAAAAAATTGCCGCCCTTGCCGAAACCTGGCACCGGCCCTTTGCCCCGCATGACTGTATCGGCCCTGTCGGCTTTGCCGCCGCCATTCACATGTCGTTCAGCCAGCCCAACACCCTGATCCAGGAAAGTGTTCGGGCCTTTTACAAAGGCTGGTACACCGAACTTGTTACCGAAGTTCCCAAAATCGAAAATGGCTATGTTTATCCGATGGAAGGACCGGGCCTTGGCCTTGAATTGCAAAAATCCTTCTTTGATCGCCGCGACCTGACGGTTCGCGAAAGCAAAGCCTGAAAACCCGAATATCGCAGGAGGAACCATGTCTCTTGAACTGTTCTCACTGACCGGCAAAACAGCCCTGATCACCGGGTCATCGCGCGGCCTTGGTCGCGCCTTTGCCGAAGGGCTGGCCGCGGCTGGTGCATCCGTCATTCTTAACGGCACCAATGCAGACCGCCTTAAAACCGCCAGCGATGAAATGTCCGCTGCCGGCATGAAGGTCAGCACATCGCAATTTGATGTCACCGACGAAACCGCCATCAAAGCCGCCTTTAATGCCTTTGATGAAGCCGGTATCGAAATTGACATCCTGATCAACAATGCCGGTATCCAGTTTCGCAAACCGATGCTGGAACTCGACACAGCCGATTGGCAACGCGTGATCGATACGAACCTGACCTCGGCTTTCATGATTGGCCGTGAAGCGGCCAAGCGCATGGTCAAACGCGGTCATGGCAAAATCGTCAATATCGGCTCGCTGACCAGCGAGTTGGCCCGCGCCACTGTCGCCCCCTATACCGTTGCCAAAGGCGGCATTAAAATGCTGACCAAGGCAATGGCCGCCGAATGGGCCGAACAAGGCCTGCAGGCCAATGCGATTGGCCCGGGCTACATGCTAACCGATATGAACGAAGCCCTGACGGCTGACCCCAAATTTGATGCCTGGGTCAAGGGGCGCACACCGGCACGCCGCTGGGGCAAACCCGAAGAACTGATCGGTACGGCCATTTACCTGTGTTCCGATGCGTCAAATTACGTCAATGGCCAGATCATCTATGCCGATGGCGGCATGATCTCGGTTTTGTAAGGGGAAAAAAGTGCATTCTGTTGTCATACATGCCCCGCATGATCTCAGGCTGGGTCAAATCGATGACCCGGCCAGCCCCGAGGACAATGCTGTCACCGTGCAAATCGACAAGGGCGGCATTTGCGGATCCGACCTGCATTATTATCACAATGGCGGGTTTGGCACGGTCAAGATTCAGGAACCCATGATCCTTGGTCACGAGGTTGCGGGCACCATTATTGCCACGGGCAAAAACGTCAAAGACTTTGCCGTGAACGACAAGGTTGCCGTCAACCCGTCGATGCCGTGCAATGAATGCATCTATTGCCGGGCGAATATGCGCAACCAGTGCCTTGATATGCGGTTCTTTGGCAGTGCCATGCGCTTTCCGCATCAACAGGGCCTGTTTCGCCAGAAAATCAATCTGCCGACGGAACAGCTTGTCAAACTTGCACCCAAGACCAGCCTGGAACACGCCGCCTGCTCGGAACCTTTGGCGGTTTGCCTGCATGCCGTACGCCAGGCGGGATCCCTGTCTGGCAAAAGGGTGCTGGTGTCGGGCTGTGGCCCCATTGGCTGCTTGACGATCATGGCGGCCGCACATTCCGGCGCACACTGGATCACCGCGACCGACCTTTCCGGCCCGGCCCTGGATGTTGCTGCGCGTGCCGGTGCCAATAGCTGCATCAATGTTGCCACTGATGGCGAAACATTCAAACAACTGGCCGCCAACAAAGGCAGCCAGGATGTGGTCTTTGAATGTTCCGGCAACCCGCAGGCCCTTGCCGGGGCGCTTGAAATTGTCAAACCGGGCGGCACCATCATCACGGTTGGCCTGGGGGGCAATGGCGAACTGCCGTTAAGCCTTGGCGTTACCAAAGAAGTCCGAATGATCGGCAGTTTCCGCTTTGATGCCGAATTCACCCAGGCAGCGGAATTGATTGATCGCGGGGTGATTGATGTTTCGCCGCTGATCAGTTCTGTTTTGCCGTTTGGCGATGCCAAAACCGCCTTTGACCTTGCCTCTGACCGCAGCAAATCCATGAAAGTCCAACTGGATTTCGCCTCGTAACGATCAGCGCAACGTTTGCTCTTTTGGGCCGAAGATACCCGAAACAAGGTTGGGTATCTTCGGCCCTTTTGCTCATGTCTTGCCATTAAGCCACAAGCGGCCTTATCATTTGCGCAGGATGTGCAATATTTGATGATGCGCAAAGGAACAGGGCGGGAATGCAGTTTCAGATCGAGGCATGGGAGCACGCTTTTCACAATGCAACCGGAATTTCCGATAGCATTGATAGCTGCTTTGACTTTGCCCGTGATCTGGGCTTTGACGCCATCGCCTATGATTTTTCGCCTGTCCCGGCCACACCGGAAGGCGAAATGCTGATCCCCAACGTGGTTCAGATGCGCAATATTCCCGACGAAATGCCCGACCTGTGGTGCAATCAGGGCTATTATCGCGATGATCCGGTACAAAACCTTGCCCTGAAAGTTTCAAGACCGTTTTTCTGGTCCTATCATCGTCAAGAACCATCTTTCATCATTGATAAGCTTGATGGCGAAGCCAAACGGGTAACCGGGGCGCTCAATGACTGGCATTTGACCCGGGGGGTGACGGTCCCCCTGCATTTGCCCGGCAACCGTTTTGCCACACTTACCGGCTTTTGGGACGATGACGGATTCAAAATAACCGGGCCGGACCGCAGCACCAATATCAGCGGATTAACCCTGCTGGCCCAGGTGCTTCATCATCACCTGTTCCCGCGATTTGGCCGCAAAGACATGCTGCCCCAGGGGGCAAAACTAACCCCGCGCGAAGAGGAATGTATTGTGCTGGCCGCCGAGGGCCTTGCCAGCAAACAAATTGCCTGGCGGCTGAAACGTTCGGAATCAACCGTGGTCATGCACCTGAGTTCCGCCACCCGCAAACTGGGGGCACGTAACCGGGCCCAGGCCATCGCCCGCGCCGCACATTATGGCTATCTTTAAGGTCGCACCGCGGCCTTTGCCGCCTGTACCAAAAGCCCGGTGTCACTGGCTGCCGTAACAAAGGCATAACCGCGTTCGAACATGGCAGGCATATCATCAGGCAAAATCGCCGCCCCGCCCAAAAGACAGCCCGATGCCATAATCCGCTTTTCTGCCAGGGCAATGGCGTCCTTTAGCTCGGTCGTGCCAAGATCACCATAGCGCCCATACCCGGATGTCAAATCCAGCGGCCCTATAAAAAGCATATCGATCCCGTCAATGCCTGCAATCTCGGCTATCGCCTCGACACCTTCACGGGATTCTATCATGGCAACCACCAGCGTCTCGCGGCGGGCTTTTTCCACATAAGTATCACGCTGATGCCCATAATCTGCCGCGCGCGACACGGTAAACTGCGCCCCGCGTCGCCCAATGGGCGGATAATGCGCAGCCTCGACAATTTGCCGGGCCTGTTGAACACTACGGATATCGGCCGCCACAATCCCGTCAAAACCGGCATCCAGCAAAGGCTTGATCAAGCCTGGCGCGCCATCCCCCACCCGCACAAGAACCGGCACATCACTAACCGCGCGAATGGCCCGAAGTTCCGCCAGTGCCCCGGAAAGGTCAGACGCGGCATGTTCACGGTCCACAATCAGCGCACCAAAACCTGCCAGAGCCATGATCTCGTCCACATCGGGCGATGCCAGGAATAAAAAGGCACCTTGCACCTGTTGGTGCGCCAGCAACCGTTGACGCAGACTATTTGACGAGGGGATGGCGTTTTTCATGATGTCTCCCGAAATGATCTGCTTGAAAAGCATCATCGGCAGCATCCTGAAGCAACCTGTCATTTCTTACAGGTAGGCGAAGGCAAAACGATCACCCATAATTTTAGAACAATTAACAAAAGCGTTGAAAGAATTTAATGTCTGATCAGCCCGTCATCAGGGAAGGCTATGCGCCGTTTGGCGAGTACCAAACATGGTTTCGCATCACAGGTAACCTGTCTTCTGCCAAAGTTCCCGTCGTCATTGCCCATGGTGGCCCGGGATGCACCCATGACTATGTCGATTCATTCAAAGACCTGGCCTTAAATGACCGCGCTGTCATTCATTACGACCAAATCGGCAATGGCAAATCAACGCATTTGCCCGATGCCGCAAAAGATTTTTGGACCATCGACCTGTTCCTGGATGAGTTGAAAAACCTGACCCAATATCTGGGCATTGATCAGCATTATAATCTGCTGGGGCAATCCTGGGGCGGCATGATGGGGTCTGAACATGCGGTCAGACGGCCCGCCGGCTTGAACGCCCTGGTGCTGGCCTCGTCGCCGTCATCCATGCCGGTTTGGGTCGCAGAGGCCCTTCGGCTGCGATCCGCCCTGCCGCAAGATGTGCAAGATGCCCTCGCCCGCCACGAAGCCACGGGCGATTATGATCATCCCGATTATAAAGCCGCCTGCGACGTATTTTATCGTCATCATGTGTGCCGCTTGCCGGTTTGGCCCGACGAAGTGAACCGAACCTTTGCTGCCCTTGATGCCGATCCGACCGTCTATCACACCATGAACGGCCCCACCGAATTCCATGTCATAGGGTCCCTAAAAGACTGGAGCATCGTGGACCGCCTGCATCTGATCAATGTGCCAACCCTTGTTATTTCAGGCCGGTATGACGAGGCAACAGAAGCCTGCGTCGAACCATTTGTCCGGCGGATCCCGCATTCAAGGCAGGTGGTTATGGAGAATTCGGCACATATGTGCCATGTCGAGGAACGGCAAGAAACAATGGCTGCTGTTGAAATGTTCCTTGGTGAACAGGATTAAGGGCAAACCCATGACAACAACCCGCTTTGCCGCCATTCAGCTTTGCAGTACGGCCAGCATTCTCGACAACAACCTCCAGATCGACGATCTGGTGCGCAAGGCGGCCGCGCAGGGGGCGTCGGTCGTAAGCCTGCCGGAAGCGGCCAATATTTTGCTGCGTGACAATATGCAATATCCGGCAACATGCGTTCCCGAAGCCCGGGATACAACCCTTGCCTTGTGCCAGAAACTGGCGCGCGAGCTGGGCATATGGCTGCATGACGGGTCAATGCTGGTCCTTTGTGACGAAGGCAAACGCGTCTGGAACCGTACTCATCTGATTTCCCCCTTGGGCGAAATTGTTGCCCGCTATGACAAGCTGCACACCTTTGATGTCAAACTGGGCGGCGCGGGCGATTTTCAGGAATCCCTTGCGGTGCGCCCCGGCGAAACGGGGCCTGTTGTCGCCGAACTTGGCGAGAATAACCTGACCCTTGGTTTCAGTATTTGTTACGACCTGCGCTTTGCCTATCTGTTTCGCGCATTGGCACAGGCAAATGCCAATATTTTAATGATCCCGGCATCCTTTTCGCCCGTAACCGGCCCGCTACATTGGGAAACCTTGCTTAAGGCCCGCGCAATTGAAACCGGCAGCTATGTTATTGCCGCGGCGCAATGTGGCACACGCGACGGTGTCACCACCTATGGGCACACCATGATCATATCGCCGTTTGGCGATGTCATCGCCGCGCTGGGGGATGAACCCGGCTTTATTTTGGCCGATATTGACCCGGCCCTCGTCACAACAACACGCAGTCGCCTGCCCTGCCTGATGCAAGACCGGAAAATTGGCCCTGTCACCACCCTGAAACACAGCACGGAAAGTAACTGATATGTCCCAATCCCGTTACGATATTCATCCGCCGTGCCCGCAACTTGACCCTGCCTTAATCGACTTGATGGGCCAGACGGAAACCGCCACCATTGGTCATATCCTGCATGACGGATTTTGTGATCCGGCCATTTCCCCTGTGATACCAGGCCGTCACATTGCCGGTACGGCCTTTACCATCCGTATTCCCGGGGCGGATTCTGCCACCCTTCATTATGCGCTTGCGATGGTGAGGCCCGGTGATGTGCTGGTCATTGATCGCGCAGGCGATGACAGCCATGCCTGCTGGGGCGGTGTTGTAACTTTTGCGGCAAAACGGGCCGGTGTGCGTGGTGCCATTATTGATGGTCGCGCCACCGATTTTGCCGAAATTCGCAAACACGAAATGCCCGTCTGGTGCCGGGGAACATCCGCAAAAACAACCAAGTTTGTTGGTTTGGGCGGCGCCATAAATGTTCCTGTCAGCATTGGCGGGGTCGCGGTTCATGCCGGTGATGGCATCATTGCCGATGAAAATGGTGTTGTCGTTCTTAAGCCCGATACAATTAAAACCCTGTGCCAACAGGCCATCGCGATGCAGGAAAACGAAGCCTCGGTTCTGGAACGGCTTCAAGCCGGCGAGCAATTGGCCGATATTTCCGGCGCCCGTGCGATGGTCGAAGGGCGGTAAAAGACCCATCACGCCAGGCCCAGCCTTTCCATGATCAAAAACACCAACAGCCATCCGCTGTATTTTTACCCGTCAAAATTGGCGCCAATTTTGTCATCAGCATTTTAACCAAATTCAGTTGCCCGAAAATTGCAGGAGCACATCGACCGTGTCACCAACCTTGCCTCCGTCAAACTACCAATCGCTACAGGCTGACCCGCGCTTTGGCTTTGTCTTTTCAAACGCCGCGGGCAAAACAGCCTGCACGACGCTGGTCATCGCAATCCACGGGTCCGACCGTGATGTAGACGGTATGATCGCTGCTTTACGCGACGGGTTTGGCGACCGGGATATTGCCATTCTGGCACCGTTCTTTCCGTACCAGATAGACAATACCGATCATGCCGACGGCTATAAATTTCTGGTTTCGGCCGGGATCGATTATGCCGCCATCCTTGAAAGCATGATCGCGGAATGCCAAGGCCTTCACGGCGATTTTGACACAACCTATCTGTATGGTTTTTCCGGTGGGGCACAGTTTGCCGAACGATATGGCCTGTTTTGTGCCGCAAACCTTTCAGGCCTGATCATCGCCGCACCGGGCAATGTCACCCTGATAGACGAAACCCTGGAATGGTGGCCCGGCCTTGCCGGGGTCAAAGCCGAAACCAGGCGTGCCCCCGACCTTCAAGCACTCCGGCAAATTCCTGTTGCCATCATGGTTGGCGCACAAGATTGCAATTCGGGGCTGGTGGCCCGCCCCGTGGGTACGCCGCATGGCTCCGCCTTCGAGGCCGTTGCAGGCAACAGCCGCCTGGCGCGGGCACGGACCCTGCATCGCAGTTTTCAAAACGCCGGCATTTCAAGCTCGCTTCGGGAAATTGCCGATATTGCACATGACCTTCATCCCATGACGCTTAACGCCGCCGACCAGATCGCACAATGGATCGATGCTCAAAACGATGCGCAAAACACAGTAACAACAAGTACCAACAAACGGGGAATGGCACTATGAAACTTCAAACTCTTCTGACTGTCGGCCTGATCGTCGCCGCGGGGGCGGCCAGCGCACAAGACCTGCCTGCGGGCTACCCCAAAGACTATTCATCGCTTGTGTCCAAGGCAAATGCCGAAGGAAGCCTGCTGATCTATACCAATCTTAGCGAAGACAATATTCGTCCCGTCATTAAGGCCTTTAACAAAACCTATCCGGACATCAAGGTTGAAAGTCTGGAAATGGGCCCGTCCGAGGCCTTCACCCGCTATCGCGCTGAAGAAGGCACCAATGTTTCGTCAGCCGACATTTTGATTGCCAACACGATTGTGGATTGGACAAGCGCCCTAAAACAGGGCCTGGTCATGGATTATCAGTCGCCCGAAACAGCAAACTTGCCCGATTGGAGCCACCCCTTCCCCGGTCTGTACACATTTTCGACGGACCCGATGGTCACCATTTATAATAAAATGACCGTTCCAGAAGACCTGCGGGCGGACACAATGGAAGGCCTGCTAACCAACATCACCACCCATCCCGATGTTTTTGCCGGCAAAGTCGGCACCTATGACGGGCGCTATGCCTTTGGCGGTGCGTTGAACTATGCCTTTATTCAACGGCACGGCGATCAGGCGTGGAAATGGTTTGACCAGGCCGGCCCGTCGATCAAACCGGGCGGCGGTGCGGGCGCCATGATCGAACGAACCCTTAGCGGTGAACTTTCCGCCTCCTACTTTGTTTCTGCCCCCGTGGTCTGGAGCAAAATGGGCGACGGACTTGATGCGATCATTGACTGGTCCTTCCCCAAAGACGGCACCGTTGTTTTCCCGCGTGGCATTGGCATCACGGGCAAGGCCAACCATCCGGCAGCGGCCAAAGTCTTTCTTGATTTTGTTCTGTCGCAAAAAGGGCAGGAAGCCGTTGGCGATGGCAACCTGACGCCCTATCGCCCGGGCCTCGAGGTCAATCGCGAACTTTCCTATTCTCTGGATGAAGTTGCCAAGGCCGTGGGCGGCATGAAAAACCTGATCATCATCAATTACGACCCCAAAATGATTGATGACAACGCCGCCTTCACCGCACGCTGGAGCAAAGCCTTTAACATGTAAAGCAGGCGATCCGGGCAGCAAAGCAAGCGCTGCCCGGAAACCAGCAAGGCTGCCCCGGTCCAAAAGCAGCCTTCGTTAAAAACAGGGCACCCCATCATCATACGGTGAACAGCCATGAACAACAGCCAGACACTTCAGGCCTCACCGCCAGAAAGCACGGCCATTTCCAAAGACCATTCGCGTCTTATTCAATATCTGATCTTTACCATAACAGCGGTGCTGATGCTGGCGCCAACGCTGCCGATTGCCTTGCAGGTTTTTGTCGATCGTCCGCTTTATGCTGATGGCTGGCATCTGACCCTGGCCAATCTGGTCAAACTTTTTGGCGCCCCCGAAACCTATTCGGTGCTCAAAACCACCGCCATTTTCGCGCTGCTAACGGTTGTCATTGCCCAAATCGGCGGGATTGCGGCGGCTTTGCTGATCGGGCGAACCGATCTTCCGGGGCGCCAGGCCATTGGCGGCGTATTGATGTGGCCGCTTTATCTGTCACATTTGATCTTCGCGATGGGCTTTGTCATCATTTATGGTCCATCGGGTTTCGTCACCCAATGGATGGCCCAGCAATTTGGCGGTATGCCCTGGAACCTTTATTCCGTGCTGGGCATGAGCATCGTTGCCGGTATCTCGCAAATTCCGCTGGCCTATTTATATTGCCTTTATGGTGCCGTTCGCTCGGTTGATCCGGCGCTGGAAAATGCGGCACGCACAGTGGGCGCAAAACCGCTCAGCGTTTTGTGGCGCATTACCCTGCCTTTAATGATCCCATCCATTATCGCGTCAACAGCCCTTAATCTCGTGATCGCGGTTGAAACGCTCTCCATTCCGCTTTTCCTTGGCGGACCATCGCGGATCGAAACACTCTCCACCTATCTGTATCATCAGGGTATTGCGGCCAGCAGCCCTGACCACGGGCTGATTGCGGCCTCATCATTGCTGCTGATCGTGCTGGTCGGTTCAACGCTGATGATCCAGCGATTGCTGCTCAAAAAGGGGCATCGCTACGAAACCGTCAAAGGCAAAGGGGCGCGTACATCACAATTGCGCCTTGGCTCCTTGCGCTGGCCCTTGACCATCCTTATTGGTCTTGCCCTGTTTTTCCTGATCGTGGTGCCCATTCTTGGCGTGATCTTGCGGGCTTTCACAACTTTCCTTTCGCCGCTTGTCGCACCTTGGAAAATGCTCACGCTCAAGAATTTCATGTCGCTGTTTTCATCAGACGTTTACCTGCGTGCGATTGAGAACACCTTTGTCATTTCGTTCTTTTCAGCCACCATCGGCACCCTTCTTGCCGCCTTGGTCGCGCTGACGGTTCAGCGGTCCAAATTCCGGTTTGCAAAAACACTGGAAGTCTTTGCTTACCTGCCGCGCGTCATCCCCGGCATGATCACCGGCCTTGGCATATTTTATGCTGCCATCGTCTTTCCACCGATGGCATTGTTGCGCGGCAATATCTGGATCATTGTTGTGGCCTATGTCATGGCAACACTTCCGCTGGCACTGGGCGCCATTCAGCCCGCCGTGGTGCAAATCAGCGCCGACCTTGACAAGGCAGCCCGCACGGTCGGGGCGAACTGGTTTACCTCGATGCGAATCATTATCCTGCCCTTGCTGCGCTCGTCGATGATCGGGGCCTTTACCCTGTTATTCATCTTCCATCTGAAATCCTACATCATTGCCATTTTTCTGATTGCACCGGGGCTGGAGGTGATGGGCGTTTCCATGCTTGGCCTGTGGACCAACGGCGATGTCGGCATGACAGCTGCCTTCGCGACACTCCAGATGGTTCTCATCGCTTTTTTCCTTATCGCCACACGGCTGCTTTTTCGGGTAAAACTCTATGACTGATCTTGTTCTGACCGACGTCACCCGCCGCTATGGCGAAGTCAATGCCATTGACCGCATTAACCTCACGGTTGCCGCCGGAGAATTCCTGACATTACTGGGGCCTTCCGGGTGCGGAAAATCAACCACGCTTGCGACGATCGCCGGGCTCGATCAGCCCACCGAAGGCAATATCCGCTTTGGCAACAAACAGCTTTTTGACAAGGCGTCAGGTGTTTATCTCTCGCCAGAGCAACGCGGCTTTGGCGTTGTGTTCCAGTCATATGCCCTGTGGCCGCATATGACGGTGGAACGAAATGTGGCCCTGTCGCTTACATTGCGCAAAGTTGAAAAAACCGAACGCAAACGCCGGGTGGCCGAAGCCCTTGATCTTGTTGGACTTGCGCCTTATGCAAAACGCTATCCAGGGGAATTGTCCGGGGGGCAGCAACAGCGCGTGGCCCTGGCCCGTGCCATCGTGTTTCGCCCGCCGCTTTTATTGCTTGATGAACCACTTTCCAATCTTGATGCCCAACTGCGTCAGGAAGCCCGTGTCTGGCTTAAGGAAATTCAGCGTGAACTGGGCCTGACCGCCATTTACGTCACCCACGACCAGGAAGAAGCCCTGGCAATGAGCGACCGTATCGTGGTTATGCGCGGCGGACATGTCATTCAAATGGGCTCGCCAGAGGACATTTACGAACGCCCCATACATCCCTTTGCCGCCAGCTTTATCGGCAGTGCCAACCTGCTTTCCCGTGCGAAACTGGCGGGCGGCACAGCCGAGCGCCCCGTCGTCACCACCGCCAATGGCGATAGTCTCACAGGGGTGGCACCGCATCCGATACCGGCAGGCAGCAACATTTTGCTGGCCATTCGCCCCCAAAACCTCCATCTCGATGAACGGCCCGGCGCGTGCCGCCTTTCCGTCCATTTTGGTGCCGCCAGCTACCTTGGCGACCGTTTCGAACAGGAAGCCTTCATCGGCAAGGAAAGATTACGCATTCAAGCCGCCCAAAAAGCCGAAGCAGGCCCGGGCGCGCTGTGGGTTTCCCCTGATGATGTGCTTGTCTTTGCGGAAGATGCCCATGCGGGTGCCAAAACGTGATGCAGATGACCGATATTACCAACATGACCGAGATAACACTGCCTGAACTTGCCCAGCCCGAACAGCATACCTGTTCACCCCAAAACCTGACCGAACGCATCCGCGCCGACATTCTGACCGGAGCGTATCGGCCCGGAGAATGGCTGCGTCAAATGGACCTTCAGGAAACCTATCAGACAACACGGTTTCAAATTCGGCGCGCGTTAGATGATCTGGTGCTGATGGGGTTGGCCGAACATGTTCCCAATCGCGGCATCCGGCTTGTGACCCCCAGCACAGAAGAACGTCATCAAATGACGGAAGTCAGGGTTATTCTTGAACGCGAAGCCGCCCTGCAGCTGGTTGAAAACATCAAGGATGCCGATATCACACCGATTGCCAACGCCGCCGAGGCATTCGACCAAGCTATCGAGGGGGGCTCCTATGCCAGCTTGCGTCAACTCAACCATCATTTTCACCGCGCGCTTAACAAACCGCTTCCCAATACCATCATGGCAAATCTGCTCAATGATCTTCGCGAACGCGATCTGCCCGGCACCTGGACGGGCTGGGCCGGGGCGAGCGGCCTTAAGGCATCATCTCGACAACATCTTGAAATGATCGAGGCGCTGCGAGAGCGCGACGGCCAGCGCCTGGGCGACATCATCACCCTTCATATCAACCGCTGGAAAACACAGCCATAAACGAAGGTTTCCTGTTGGGGCAACAGTCCTTCCCGTTCCGCTTTTAAAAGGCTGGCCCCCTCAGGAAGCGTTCCGTCAATGCGTCGCATCCGCCCGGTAAATCCATCCCGTCGGTCCGTAAAAGCCCTATGCAAATAACTGGGACATGAACGGATTGGGAAAGCGACGGCGCATTGTGACGGCATAAAATGTTTCAACGATATCGGGTAGAACCAGCGCCTCTACCAAATCGCCGGTTTCAATTTCGTCTTTCACAACAATGGGCGGAATAACGGCAATTCCCGCCCCTTCGCGGGCCAAAAGGCGCATCATTGCCATATCATCGACCTCTGCGGCAATTTGCGGCACAACATCCAGCCGGTCACACAGGGCATCAAACCCCATCCTCATCCCGCTGGAAAAGGAGGGCAGGATCAAAGGTGTGCCTTTCAGCAATTGTTGCAGGTCATCCCCTTCGGCACAAAGTTCAGGCACGCCGATCAGCCCGACGGGTTGTGTATCAACCGTTTTCACCACAAAGCCCGATAGCGCATCGGCATCGGGCGGCTGGTTGGTTAAAACCACATCAAGCTGCAACGCCTTTAACGCATTAAGCAATTCAGCCGAACTGCCAGAACGCAGGATTAATTCCACATCCGTGTTGCCCGTAACAGGCCGCAAAAACGAAAGCTGAAAGTTGCGCGATAAGGTGGCAATCGCCCCAATGCGCAAGGCGCGCCGCGCCACCCCGGCCTGCTTGAGCGTATTTACCAGTTCCCGCCCGGTGGCAAAAATCGCATCGGCATGATCCAGCGCGATCCGACCTGCCTCCGTCAGAAAAAGAGAGCGCCCCCGACGCTCGAACAGTTTCTGCCCCAGTCTTTCTTCCAACTGTTTGATCTGGCTGGAGAGTGCCGATTGCGACACATGAAGCTTTTCCGCTGCGCGCGTTAAATGCCCTTCATGGGCCACCACATGGAAATAGCGCAAATGATGGTAATTGAAATCAGCCATATCGTTCACTTAAACAGAACAAAAAGATCAGAACTATATATTTTAAGTTAGCACGCCTTTGCCCCTATTGTCTGCGCAATTCGAGCAGAGAGGGTTCATTCCGTGGTTGCACTATCATTCCTGCCCATCTTGACCGTCATCAGCCTAGCACTTGCAGGGCTGGTTGGTTTCCTTGGGGGTTCTCATTTGACAAAGCGTCATGAACGGCTGGTCAAATCTTTGGCCGTGGTCGCCCTGATTTTTGCGGTTTGCAGCGCCGTATTTCTGGCCTTGCACGGGCAGACACATCTGCGCATCCCAATTTACGGCGTGCTCGGATTTGATAGCATGATCGATACGGTCAGCATCACCATGTTGTGCCTGGTTGCGTTTCTGGCATGGGTGATCCTGACCTATGCCCTGTCCTATTTACGCCAGGAAGCCCGTCAGGGAACTTTTATCGGCTTTATGGGGTTCACGCTTGCCAGTGTGGCGGCCTTGGTCCAGTCCGCCAATTTGGCCCAGTTTGCCGTTTTCTGGATTTTCACCAGCCTGATGCTGCACAGATTGCTGCTGTTTTATGGGCATCGGCCGGCAGCAAAACGTGCACAACGCAAAAAATTTGTCATCGCACGGCTGGGTGACGCGGCCCTGCTGGGTGCCTTCTGGCTGATCTATCAGCATTTTGGCACCCTGGATATTTCAACGATTGCGGCAAACGCGCCAAGCCTTGCCCATCGCAGCGAAGCAAGCTGGATCGTTGGCCTTCTGGCAATTGCCGCGATGATGAAATCGGCCCAATTTCCCACCCACGGCTGGATTATCGAGGTCATGGAAACCCCAACACCGGTATCCGCCCTGCTTCATGCCGGCATTGTCAATGCGGGTGGTTTTCTTTTAATCCGCCTGTCGAACGTGGTGGTAATGGCCCCCTCGGTAATGGTGTTCATTGCCCTGCTGGGATTGTTCACCGTCCTTCTGGGCAGTGTGGTTATGATCACGCAACCTGCCGTCAAAACCAGACTGGCCTGGTCCACCATCTCGCAAATGGGTTTCATGATTTTGCAATGCGGGTTGGGCCTGTTTGCCCTGGCATTGCTGCATATCGTGGCGCACTCGCTTTATAAGGCCAATGCCTTTCTGTCATCGGGCGGTATGATCGAAAAGCTCCATAAAATTCGCCAATGCGGGCCGCAACAATCGGCCAGCAAAGGGCAATTCAGTGTCGCCTTTACCCTCAGCCTGCTGATCTGCGCCATTGCCAGCCTCGCTTTTGGTGCGGCCGATGATCCGGCTGTCATTGCACTTAGCACGGTCATTGTTTTTGCAACCTGCCAATTTGCCCTGTCGGTCTTGGGGGAAACCGGCATGTCGCGCAAATTCTTGGTCGCGGCCCTCAGTGCGCTTGGCGTGTGTATTGCCTATTTTGGCTTTCATGCACTCGCAACAGACGGCACGGCGGCAATATTCCCGGTCTGGCAAGGCAGCGCGGCTGCGATCTGGGCACTAAGCATCACGGTCATTATCTGCTTTGCCCTGCTTGGTTTCGCACAAAGCTGGCTGCTCTCGGCATCGTCTCGTTATTCAGCAGGTCGATCCGCGCGCTTATATGTCCATCTCAGTAACGGTTTCTACATTAACGCCCTCATCGACCGGATGGCCGGCACCTGGCGCAGCCGGGCCACCAGCACCCCGAATAGCGGAGAACAAGCATGAATATGACAATCCCCCCCCTTGCCTTCGCATCGGATGCAAACCTGCATACCAATATCCAGAAAGCGATTGATCACGCCGTTTCGCAAATCGCACCGGCCTGGCCGCTTGAAAACACCGTTGCCGTCAATCCATTTGTCGGCCAGGCCGAGATGCGGCTGGCACAGGTTGCAACCCTGCATCAACGGCTTGCCGGGACCGACATTCTCATGCAGGCCAACTGGTATCAGACCAAAATCGACAGTGGCGACATCACGCGCGATGCCCTGCAACAGGCCCTGAACACCGCACCATACCCGGAAAAGCCCACCTCCGTCGCTGCGCTTATCGATCACCTTGCCAACACAAAACCCGCAAAAGGCAAAATCAAAACACTGGCCGAACATGCCGAAAAGGCAACCGGAACGGACTGGCCAACCATCATCAATGATTGTATTGGCCGCTGGGCAGCCTGCCATTTTGATCAGGGCGGCGCGCTCTGGAAGGCGGACTTCACCACGCAATCCGCCTGGAAATCATGGCAGGCCTGGGCCAGCACTGACAAAACAGCCGAAATTCTGGGCTTAAAGGACTTTCGCAAAACCATCAGCACCCTGCCCCATGAGGGGCGGGCGGCCATCGACCAGATTGTCAGCCTTCTCAATCCCTCGCATTTGGGGCTGGCACACCAGTTCCATCAGGCCCTATTGTCGATCAATGGCTGGGCGCAGCATGCCCGCTATCTGCGCTGGACCGCGGAACTTGAGGGCGCTACCGACGATACGATCCTGGATCTTCTCGCCATGCGGTTAAGCTGGGATTTGGCCCTTTATCAGGCATTTTCATCCCGCCTTGATCCGCTTTGGCAGGAAACACTCGCCGACCTCGCCGATCTGGCACAGCCTGCCCCGCCGTCGCATGACACGATTGTTCGGGAAATTGCGCAAACGGCCTATGAAGGCACACTTCAGCACCAGCTTGCGGCCCAAATCACAACACATACGGAACCGCCAAAAACAAGCGGCACGCCCTCTATTCAGGCGGCATTTTGTATTGATGTGCGGTCCGAAGTGTTCCGGCGCGCCTTTGAATCCCTCTCGCCTGGCATTGAAACACTGGGCTTTGCCGGCTTTTTCGGGCTGCCCATCGCCCATCAGGCAACGCATTCCGCCCTATGCGAGCATCGCTTGCCGGTCTTGCTGGCACCAGGGCTTGAGGCGGCGACACATACGGCACACACTACCGACGCCCTGGTTCATGACCTGACAGACAAAACCCTCCGGCCCCGGCACCAGCTTAAGACCGCGGCGCTCACCTCCTTTGCCTATGTCGATGCCATTGGTCCGGCCTATTTATGGAAACTGGCAAAACAAACATTGGGGTTTGGCAGCAGTAAAAAAGCAAAAGCCAGCCAAGAAAAACCGGCTTTCAAAACATCGCTGGATGATGCCAGTAAATGTGACATTGCCGAAAAAGTTCTGCGGGCCATGTCCTTTACCAAGGGTTTTGCGCAAATTGTTCTGCTGGTCGGGCATGGGGCGAATGTGACCAACAACCCGCATAAAAGTGCCCTGCATTGCGGGGCATGCGGCGGGCATGCGGGCGATGTTAATGCCCGTTTGCTGGCAGGTTTGCTAAATGAACCGGCGGTGCGCGACGGGCTTGAAAAACGCGGTATTGCCATTCCAAACGATACCGTTTTTATCGCCGGCCTGCATGATACAACCACCGATGCCATGACCCTGTTTGATCAGGATCTTGACCGGCCCATAGATAAGGCAGCCCTTGCAAAACTGCGGGATTTACTTGCCCAGGCCGGGTCTCTGGCGCGGAGCGAACGGACCGCACGTTTACCCGGTGCCGATAATGCACGCGATATTATGGCCCGTGCCAGCAACTGGTCGGAAACACGGCCGGAATGGGGACTGGCAGGATGTAAATATTTCATCGCCGCCCCCCGGGCCATTAGTGCCAAGGCCAACCTGAAAGGCGAAAGCTTCCTGCATGATTATGATTACAGGGCCGATGCCCAAAATGGCTTTGCCGTTCTGGAACTGATCCTGACCGCCCCCGTGATCGTGGCAAGCTGGATCAGCCTGCAATATTACGCCTCAACAGTGGCACCGGGCCTTTATGGCGCGGGCAACAAACTGCTGCATAACGTGGTTGGCGGGATTGGCGTTTACGAGGGCAATGGCGGCCAGCTTAGAACCGGCCTGCCGATCCAGTCGGTTCATGATGGCAACACATTCGTTCATGATCCGGCAAAACTGACCGTTTGCCTTGATGCCCCCATCAACGCCATCAACAATGTGCTGGAAAAACATCCCGCAGTCCGCGCCTTGTTTGACAATGGCTGGCTGCACCTTCTTGCCTTCACCCCCCAAGGCAAACTCGCAAAGCGCTATCTCGGTCATTGTGAATGGGAAGACATGTCTAATAGCCAGAGCACATACGAGAGCTAAAACCGCGATATCGGGCAACATTCAAGTGTTTCTCGTCAGGTGCAATCTGGCGAGAAACACGTCCCCAGCCCTGCCTTTGACAGATGCGTCAACGCTGCCATTCACTTAGCGGGGGACGCCAAATTCACCGGCAAGGGTTGCCAGTTTGTCGTGAAACAGGTCAAGAAGATCCATCTTGGCTGATGTCATGCGCTGAACAACGCCGATCTGACGATAGACCTGTGGATCGCCAAAGGGTTTGATCACCAGATCGTGCATATCCTCGCGAATGGCGATATGGGGCACCACCGTTGCGCCCAGGCCTGCCGCAACACATTCGGCAATGGCAGAAATCGTATCGATTTCGGCGGTGTCGGCGGTTACGATTCCCATTTGCGACAATTCCAGATCAATCAGATGTGCAAGGGGCACATTGCTGCGAAATCGCACGAAAGGCAGTGTTTCCAGAATTTCTCGTGCCGACATATCCGGTGTGCCGGGCGGGGCAATAACAACAAGCGGTTCGCGAATGAAGGGCCGCCAGACCATCCCTTGTGGAATACCAAGATGTTCGGCAACAATCGCCATATCCAGACGCCCGGCATGCACATCGCTAATCATGGAGCTTGATAAACCGACTCGTAAACTAATGCGCAAATCAGGATAAGCTGCACGAAGCGAAACAATCGCTTTTGGCAGCAACCCGATCGTGCTTGTCCGCACGGATCCGATATTCAGGGTGCCGGTTTTGCGCTCTCCATGCAGGGCGCTTCGTGTTTCCTCGACCACCCGCAAGACAGAACGCGCCGTTTCTAAAAGCTGCAATCCATGCACATTCAAGGTCGGTGGCCGTGTTTCGCGGTTAAACAGGCTAACGCCCATTTCCTGTTCCAGGGCCTGCATTTGCTGACTGACCGCTGAGGGGGTCAGATGCACAAATTCGGCGGCGCGCGCGAAGGTTCCGTGCTCGGAAACGGCGACCAATGTCTTGAGCTGGCGAGTATCCATCCGACAAATCCAGAAAAACTTCATCTATACGGAAATAATATTCGCTTTTCTAAAAATAATCTATCGTTAATCATTGCGGCAGCTGAAAAAGCAAACTAAACAAGAATTGAATTAGGGAAGAAGCATGCCGGGTTACCTTAATCCACTGCCGTTTCACGGAGTGGGAAAATGACCGATCCTGTGAATATCCTTGTCACTGGCCCCAGTCTGGACGCAGAAGCCTCTGCGCGGATTGAGAAAGCCGGGATCACCAAAATTCATACCCCTCCCTATCCGTCTGACGATGTTCTGATTGATCATCTGATGCGCTATCGCCCGCAGGGTGTTGTGTCGCGCATGGGGAAAATCGGCGCGCTTGCAATGGATGCTGCCCCCGACCTTAAAGTGATCTCCAAGCATGGTGCCGGTGTTGACAATATCGATGTCGATGCCGCCAGCGAACGCGGCATTGCCGTTGTCCGTGCGCCAGGCGCCAATGCGCTATCGGTTGCAGAACACACCATTGCCCTGTTGCTGGCGACGGTAAAACAGATTGTCCCGCTGGATGCCAGCCTGCGTGAAGGCCGCTGGGAAAAGGCCGGTTTTCTGGGCGTCGAAATTGCGGGCAAGACATTGGGCCTGGTCGGTTTCGGGGCAATTGCCCGTCACACGGCCCGCCTGGCAACAGGTCTTGGCTTAAAAGTTGTTGCCTATGACCCGATGGCAGAGGCAGCCCTGTTTACCCAATACGACGTCACCCGGATGGCCACGGTCGAGGAACTTTTGGCCGTTTCGGATATTGTCAGCCTGCATTGCCCGCTATTGCCCGATACCAAGCACCTGATCAATGCCGACAGCCTGCAGGCGATGAAGCCGCAAAGCTACCTTGTGAATACCGCACGCGGTGGATTGATCGACGAAGCGGCCCTGTTGCCCGCCCTTCAAAGCGGTCATATCGCCGGTGCCGGCCTGGATACCTTTGAACAGGAACCCCCGGCGGACAACAATCCGCTGATGCGTGAGCGCAGCGTTGTTGTCACACCCCATGTTGGTGGTGTCACAGCGGCTGCGGGGCGCCGGGTTGGTATTCTCGCCGTGGAAGGGATCATCAAGCTGCTGGCGGGCGAGGAAATCGCACAGGACCGTATCGTCAATCCCGAGATATTCCGCACGGGAAAAGCACGACTGTCAAAAACAGCGCTTAGCGCATAATCATCCGACAAAGGGAAGAACAATGACTGTTGGAAATCGGATTTTCCCCCGCAAACAGAAAATCTCGGCTGATCTGGTCGAAAAGTTTCGCGTCCTGCCTGTCGCAAATGTCAGTGACTGCATGAGCCGCCTTTACGCGGGTGGCACCAGCCTGCGCCCGATGCACACCGATGGCGTGCTTGCAGGACCGGCACTGACCGTCAAATGTCGCCCGGGCGACAACCTTATGCTGCATAAGGCCATCGACATTGCTGAACCCGGCGACGTGATTGTCGTTGATGGTGGCGGGGACCTTAACAATGCCCTGATGGGCGAACTGATGCTTTCCCATGCCATAAACCGTGGCATCGCCGGCTTTGTCCTTTATGGCAGCCTGCGCGATCTTGATGGCTTCCGCAGTCTGAACCTGCCGACTTATGCGGTCGGTGTCACCCATCGCGGCCCGTACAAGTTTGGTCCGGGTGAAATCAATTCGACGATTTCCATCGATGGCATGACCATTTCCTCAGGCGACCTGATACTGGGCGATTCCGACGGCGTTCTGGCGGTGCCGATTGCGGATGCCCCGACGGTTCTTGAAGGAACGCTGGCAAAACAGGCCGCCGAAGACCGTCAGATGCAGCAGATTAAAGAACGCACCAATGACCGTTCCTGGGTCGACAAGGCCCTGGCAGCCGCCGGCGTCGAATTTGTCGAAGGCTGACCGGTAAAAATACGGTCCCTGTCGGAGACCTTTAATTTCGGTGGGCATTTGGCCACCCCACCCGGTCAAATGCCCCAGACAGGGACGGTAAGCACCGATATATCGCCCTGCGGCAAAACAGATAAGGTCTGAGCCACAGGAAACAACGATAGCCCGGTGCCATAAAAGCGGAGAAATCCGCACATAACGACCTGAAAATATGAACATATTTTCTTAACTATTGTCACAGGACTTATCGATCACCAAGTATTTCGCAGAGCCAACCGGACATCACTTAGTAAGAAAAGCTGTTGAAAGAATGAATTTTTATTCACTTTCACTGATAAAATTTTGTGATGTAGGGTTGAATATGAAAAATAGGGAGGAAACCAAAATGAAATTCAAAGCACTTCTTGCCGCCGCGTGCCTCGTGACGGCCTTTACCTCAAGCGCATTTGCGCAATATCCCGAAAAGAAAATCGAAATCATCGTCGGCTATTCTGCCGGGGGTGGCACGGACGTCATGGCACGTACCGTTGCGCCGTTCCTTGAACGCTATCTCGGCAATGGTGCCACCGTGGTTGTCAAAAATGTGCCCGGTGCCAGCGGCCAGATTGGCGTTACCGAAGTTGCACGGGCAAAGCCCGACGGATACACGCTTGGCACATTTAACCTGCCCGGCATGATGGCACGTACGCTTGACCGTAAGGCCAACTATTCCGCCGACAGCTTTACCTATCTTGCCAATGTGGTTGATGATCCGAACGTGATCGTAACCGCGAAAGACAGCAAAATCGACACAATGGACAAGCTGATCGAAGCAGCCAAGGCTGATCCGGGTGCTGTCACTGTCGGCATGTCAAGCCTGGGTGGCGACGATCATTTCTTCCTGATGCGTCTTCAGCAAAATACTGGTGCGAAATTCACCATCGCGCCGTTCAAGGGGTCGGCCCCGGCACGTACCGCGGTTATGGGCAATCATGTCTCGATGGGCATTTTCAACCTGTCCGAGGTTCTGGGCTTTCGCGACAGCCTGAACATCCTTGGCATCGCAACCAAGGAACGTTCCAACCTTGCAGAAGACATTCCGACCTTCACCGAGCAGGGCTATAAAGTCGTCAATGGCTCGCTGCGCGGTTTTGTCGCACCAAAAAATCTTCCCGAAGATGTTCGTCAGAAATTGCTGGATGCCTTCAAGAGCGCTTATGAAGATAAGGATTTCGCAAAAGCGATGCTCGCATCTGGCAACCCGGTACACCTGACCCTTGGCAAAGATTTCCAGGCTCTGACCCAGGAACAATATGACTTTGCCAAAAAGGTTTGGGATAGCACTCCCTGGAAAAAATAACGGACCAGGTGGCAACATTTCCGGTCAGATATCTGCCAAAGGGGTCAAAACGACCTCTTTGGCAAAATCTCTCCTGAATGCCACCGAAATCTACGTGCCTGACGACAAGGATCAGCGGGATCATCTATCCCCCTGATCCCTTATCCGATCTTCTGACCGGACGCCACGGCACCCATCCCCCAATCAAACGAGAGACCTGCATGATGACGAACCAGACCGGTTCACGCTTATTGCATCCGGACAACATTGCGGGCGTTGTCCTTATTGCTGTTTGCGCATGGTTGCTGACCAAAGTAACCGACATGCCGTATATGAGCGCGCTTCTGCCCGTCACGATGCTTGGCGCAATCATCGTACTTTCAGTGCTTATGATCGTGCGCAACCTGATCAAATCCGGGGCCGTTCCCGTCAAACCGGTCTTTACGTCACTGCCACGCTTTCTTCTTGTTGTGGCATGTGTAGGGGGCTATGTGCTCGCGGTTGGTACTCTGGGCTTTTACACCTCCACCCTTGTGATGCTGCCGGTGGTTGCTTGGTTGTTTGGCTATCGCAAACCCAAAGGCATTGCACTTGCCACCCTGATTTTCGTTGGCGGAATTGCCCTGATCTTCCTGGTTCTGATGAATCAGAGCCTCCCGCCTGAATTCTTCCAGTCCTGACGCCGGAGCATCCACCATGTATTCAAATCTTCTTGATGCTCTGCCGCTCGTTCTTGGCTGGAGCAATCTGTTAGCCGTTGTGGTCGGCGTTACTGCCGGTATTTGCGTTGGTGCCCTGCCGGGCCTGAGCGCGACAATGGCAATATCGGTTCTGATCCCGTTCACCTTTGGCCTCCATCCGCTGGTTGCGCTGGGCATGATGGCCGGCATCTATAACGGTGCCATGTATGGCGGTGCCATTCCAGCCGTCCTGTTGCGCATTCCCGGCACCCCGGCGGCTGTCGCAACCACCTTTGACGGCTATCCCATGGCACAGTCGGGCCGTGGGGGCTTTGCCCTTCAGGTTGCGGTTGTTTCATCGGCCATCGGCGGTATTGCATCGGCCATCGTCCTGATGTTGCTGGCCCCGCCGCTGGCAAAGGTAACCCTGCTGTTTGGTCCGGCCGAAATTTTCTGGGTGGCGGTATTTGGTCTGTCCTCGATTGTTTTCCTGCTGGGTGGCGATCCGATCAAGGGGCTGATCAGTGCGGCATTCGGCGTCGCCGTATCGGTTGTCGGTCTGGATACCATCACCGGCTATGAACGCCTTACCTTTGGTCATCTCGAACTTCTCGACGGTATCAATATCGTTGTGCTGCTGGTCGGGCTTTATGCCATCCCGCCCGCCATTGACCTTCTGGAAAATGCCCATCTTGAAGCCGCGACCGACAAATTCAATTTGGGAACCGGCAGTATGTGGAAAGCCCTTCCCGAGATGCGCGGTTTCTGGAAAACCTGGATGCGCTCCAGCGTCATCGGTGTTCTGATCGGGATTTTGCCCGGTGCCGGTGGTTCAATGGCTGCCTTTCTAAGTTACAATGAAGCCCGGCGCGCTTCGAAAAACCCGTCCAACTGGGGCAAGGGCGAACCCGAAGGGGTTGCCGCATCCGAAACGGCCAATAACGCCGATACCGCATCAGCCATGATCCCTGCCCTGACATTGGGTGTTCCGGGCACATCGGTCGCTGCTGCCATGCTGGGCGGTCTTCTGATCCACGGCCTGCAACCCGGCCCGATGCTGTTTCGCGATAATCCCGACCTTGTTTTTGGCTTCATGTGGCAGTTCCTGTTTGGTGCCATCCTGCTGATTTTCCTCGGCGGTTCGCTGGCAACCAACAGCTTTGCCCAGGTGCTTCGTCTGCCGCGCCCGATGCTGGGTGCAATCATTATCGCACTTGTCTTTATCGGCGTTTATTCCATTAACGGACGGATGTTCGATGTCTACCTGACCCTCGGGTTTGGCCTGATCGGATATTTCATGGATAAGTTGCGCTTCCCGCTACCGCCTGTGGTTCTTGGCCTTATTCTGGGCAGCTTTGCCGAGGAAAACTTGCGCCTTGCCCTTAGAATTGGCCGGAACGACTGGTCAACACTTTGGCAGAACACCACCAGCCAGATCATCATTGCCATTACGGTTGCCGTGGTTGTCGGCCCGCTCATTCTGCGCGTGGTCCGGTCGCGCAAATCTGAAAACGCGTCGCCAAAACAGTGACCCGGTTTCTGTGTCTGGACGATTACGAGACGGTTGCACGCAACCGTCTCCCCCGTCCTCTCTTTACCTATATTTCCAGTGCTGCCGAAACATCCGCGTCCTTTCGCGACAACAAAACCGCTTTTGGCGAATGGGGTTTTGTACCGCGTATTTTGCGTGGTGTTTCGGACCGTCATATATCAACAAAATTACTGTCGGAAACATATGACGCCCCCATTGGCATCGCGCCGATGGGGATCTCGGCCCTGATGGCCTATGACGGGGACAATGCCCTGGCCAGTGCCGCCCAGCAGCACAACATCCCCATGATCATGAGTGGCTCCTCCCTGACCCGGATGGAAGAGGTTTATCAAACCAATCCGAAATGCTGGTTTCAGGCGTATTTGCCCGGCGAAGAGGACAAAATTCTGGCCCTGATCGCCCGCGTTTTGCGTACTGGCTTTGAAACACTGGTCATCACCGTCGATACCGCCGTTCTCGCCAATCGCGAAAACAATGTGCGGGCCGGCTTTTCCACCCCGCTGCGCTTCACCCCCAATATTCTATGGCAGTTTGGCACACATCCCGGGTGGGTATTTGGCACCTTTGTCCGCACATTGCTGCGCAAAAGCATGCCGCATTTTGAAAACTCCTATGCCACGCGTGGTGCGCCCATTATGTCGCGCAATGTCGCCCGTGATTTTGGTCGCAAAGATCATTTGAACTGGGATCATCTGCGCCTGATCCGCGAAAACTGGCCAGGAAAACTTGTCGTCAAGGGGGTGCTGGCAGCACAAAACGTGCAAAAGATCGCCGAACTGGGCTGTGACGGCATCATTCTGTCCAATCATGGCGGGCGTCAGCTTGACGGCACCGTTTCCCCCCTGCGCGTTCTGCCACAAGCCGTGGCAGCGGCAGGAAACATTCCGGTCATGATTGATGGCGGGTTTCGCCGTGGCACGGATGTTATCAAGGCGCTGGCCCTGGGGGCGTCCTTTGTCTTTATTGGTCGGCCGTTTCTTTATGCCGCGGTTGCCGGTGGACAAAACGGTGTTAACAACGCCATCGACATCATGAAAACCGAATTACACCGCGATCTTGGCCTTTTGGGGAAACGCGCAATCACCGAGCTTTCAGATGATATCCTGCTGTCGTTATAGCATTCCCGCGCAATGTGAGCCTAAAGGGCTTTGCCTTTAAAAGAACAAAGCCACCCGACATCTGCCGGGTGGCTTAAAATTTGGTACGTCTGGCGCAATCGGGTTTAAAAGATCGGCCTAACCGTGCGTGCCGTGGCCGGAATACATCGGGTGCCCCGCAATGCCAAGTTCCGGTGCGAATTCCGCCTGCAAAATGGTTCCGCTGTCCGATTCCGTGATATAAAGCGTTCGGTTTCCCGGCCCGCCAAACGCGCAATTGGTGGTGCCCAATCCACGCGGCGACCGCACAACGGCAATCGGTCGGCCAAGAACATCATGAATCCAAACCAGCCCCATTCCCGTCTGACACACGACAACGCCGCCCTTATCGGTCAAAGCCAGCCCGTCAGGCCCGGCACGCCCGCCACTAAATTGCAGGAACAACCCGGCCTTAACCACACGTCCGCTGGGCGACAACGGAAGACGCCAAACCGCATTGGCACGCGTAACCGCCAGATAAAGCACATGCTCTGCCAGATCCAGAACCAGACCATTCGGGCTGGGAACCGTATTGATCAGGCATGTTAAATCGCCCGTCTCGGGGTTCCAGCGATAAACGCGCCCTGTCGGATCCTGCAAACCGGTTTGGCCCTGATCGGTAAAATAAAGCACACCGTTTTGGTCAAAATGAAGGTCATTGCAGCCCTTGAAGCCTTCAGAATCGGCATCGCGCAACGCCGGTGTCACCTTACCGGAGGCCGGATCCAGCAGCATGATACCATTTTGAAAATCGGCGATATAAATCCGGCCATCCTGATGGATTTTCAAACCATTGGGCTGACCATCATATTCGGCAATCTGGGTGACCGCGCCATCGGGTGACGCCCTGAAGATGCGGCCAAAGGGAATATCGACAAAATACAAATTCCCTTCGCGGTCAAAAGACGGCCCTTCCAAAAAGCAATCGACCACCGCACCGCGACGGTTGCGCTCCGCCCAATAAGAGCTGGTATTACGCCGCCGCAAGGATTCCGGCAATTCGGTAAAAACCGTCGCATCGATGACGACAGGTTCTGGAAACGGATAGCTCATAATTTACCCTCCTAGGCTCCACGCCGGAAACCAGAGTGCGATGTCGGGAACGGCGATGAGCAATAAGATGAAAAGAAGAATGATGATGAAGAAGGGTGCCACCCCCATCGCGACATCCTCGACCGATATCTTGTCCGATGAACTGGCAACGACAAACAGGATCACCCCCAAAGGTGGTGTCAATTGCCCCAGTTCCACAAGGATGACGACGAAAACACCAAACCATACCGGATCAACACCCAGCGCCATCAAGGCCGGAAAGATCACCGGGACGATAATCGCAATCATGCCCAGCCCTTCCATGAAGCAGCCGAGAATGGCAAATGTCACCATGATCATCAGCAGGAACACGAATTTGGAAAATCCTGCGGTCTCAAGCCAATGGGCCAGATGATCGCCGACACCGGACAACGCCGTGGCATAAGCGAAAATCATCGAGGTAAACACGATGAACAGAATATTGCCGCTCATCCGCAAGGTCCGCGATATGGCGTCGCGCATCATGCCCACGGAAAGGCGACGATACCCCCCGGCAATCATCAGCGCCCCCACAACACCAACTGCACCGGCTTCCGTCGGGGTCGCCAGGCCGCCATAAATGCTACCCAGGACAATCGCGATCAACATCAGAAATGGTAAAACATCCCCCGCCGCATGGACCAATTCGCGAACGCTGGGCCAGGACCGCTCTGCCGGGACCAATGACGGATTGCGCCAGACCCGAAGCATGATGAAGCCCATATAGGCCAGCGCCAGCAATATCCCCGGCACCAGGCCCGCCGCGAACAGATGGGCAATCGATGTTTCGGTAAAGGTGGCATAAATGATCATGGTGATCGATGGCGGGATCAAAATGCCCAATGTTCCGCCTGCGGCCAAAGACCCCGCAACGATCCGGGAATTATACCCCCGTGCGGATAATTCCGGCAAAGCAACCGTCGACATTGCCGCTGCCGTTGGGGCACTGCCCCCTGAAATCGCGGCAAAAATGCCGCAACCAGCAATATTGGTATGAAGCAATCCACCCGGAAGCCAGCGAATAAACGGGGCGACCCCGTTATAAAGACGGGCACTGAGCCCACTTCCCAAAAGGATTTCCGCCATAAAGACAAACAGGGGAATGGCCGCCAGGGTAAAGCTGTTTGACGCCCCCCAACTGACCAGGCCCAATGCCTTCCACCCGGAAAAGCCATGTAACAACCAAATATAAATCAACCCGGCGGTAGATACCGAAAATTGAACCCAGAACCCGCCCAGGATCAGACCGATCAGAAGCCCGAAAGCCAGAATCGCTTCCATTAATTCTCTCCCTTTCCGGTCGTGCTAAATGCCGACAACAGATGCTCGACCAGAAACAGGGCCAAGACACCAAAGCCAATCGGCAGGGCGAGTTGCGGAATCCACAGCGGGGTTTCCAGAACCGTTTGTGAAATCTTGCCCCGCGAAAATGAACTGGCAACAAGATCACCTGTTCGCCAGACCAGAACGCAACACACGACCAAAGCGATCAGAATGAAAAGAACGCGGATCACACGCTCGACGGTCGGGGGAAGCAAGTCGGCGACAAAGGAAACTCTGAACAGATCGTTTTCGCGCAACGCCAGCGCGGCCCCCAATACCATCAGCAGAACCATGAAATAGCCGACAATTTCCTCGACCACAGCCAAAGAGGTATCAAATACCGACCGGGCGATGATTTCGGCGACCACAAGTGCGACCAGCACGACCAGTGTTACCCCGGCCACAACCGAGACACCCCGCGCCAACCCGTTAAAGAGGGGGCCGACATAAGCCGGCCCCGATTTTCCATTGCGCGTCGACATGATTATTTGCCAACTGCCTTACGCACGATTTCCAGTGCCTTGACATATTCCGGCCCTTTGTCTTGCGCCCATTGTTCCCAATAGGTCGACATTTTCTTGCGGGCGGCGGGCAGTTCAGATTCATCCACATCAACGATAGTCATGCCACCATCGCGCTGCTTGTTCATCTGAACAATTTCGTCCTTGTTAAAGGCCTCGGTAATTGCCGGGCCTTCTTTGCTGACGACATTGCTCAGCACTGTGCGGTCTTTTTCCGACAGATCATCAAAGGAGTCCGCATTGGCAATAATGACCGAGTTTCCGTAATTGACCGGGAAACGATAGTTATAAGGCAGAAATTCATGCCAGTTTTTGGCGCCACCGGCACTGGCGGTCAAGACGCCATCAATCACGCCGCGTTCAAGCGAGGTCGGCACTTCACTGCCGGACAGGGTAATTGCCGAACCACCGAATGCCTCGACAAAGTGCCCCTGCTCGGGCGAGGTCACGCGGATTTTGTGCCCCTTCAGGTCATTCAGCGATTTCATCTCGAAGGTGGTAAAGAAAACCTGCGACGGATAACGATAGCCGCCCAGATAAACAACGCCCTGCTTGGCGAACGCGTCTTTCAAAATCGGCGTCATGGCCGTATAGGCCTTTTTCCATTCCGCGTCGTTTTCAATCAGCAATGGCAGGTTAAGAACACGCGCGATCGGCACGCTGCCGGAAAAGAAATAATCGGCAGCAAAATCGACAATCCCGTCACCCGTTGCCTGCGTAATATCCGCCGAGGCGATCTGCAGGGTTTTGCCCAAATGCAGGGTGATGTTCAAATCACCATCGGTTTCCTTGGCAACCTCTTCGGTGATCCGGTTCATCCCCTTCACCGCGGCCGTGGTTGACACCGACGAATAGGTATATGCCGTCCAGTCCGTGGCCCAGGCCGCCGTTGTCCCCAAAAGCATGGTTGCGGCAACGGTCGTAACTGTCAAAAGCTTCATCGTTTCCTCCTTTTCTCGCTAAGATAGCCGCCTTTGCGGCATCAAATTCAACCGGCCAGTTTCTGATTCCGGCCTTATTTCCAAGGGCTTGTTTCCCAAATGTCTTTGGCAACGGCAATCTGCCGTTTGGCCAGGGCGGCAAAATCATCCCCGGCAACAAACGAAATCGGGCTGCCCTGTTTTGCGGCTGTTTTCTGGAATTCCGGGTTATCATTAACCGCGCGAAGTGCCGCAATCAGCTTGTCACGGATTTTGTCGGGCAAACCTGCAGGTGCGACAATACCGCGATAAGACCCCATCTGAACGTCATATCCCAGTTCCCGCGCCGTCGGAACGTCTGGCGCGAATGGGGATCGTTTATCATCAAGTACTGCAAGAACACGCAGATTGTCGGCATAACCAATGGTCTGACCCAGGGTCATGGTGCCCGCTGTTACATGCCCGCCCATGATTGCCGTGCGGGCATTGGCTGCGCCCTTGAACGGCACAAAGGAAAAATCAACATTCGCGGCCTTTTCCATCAAAATCGCGGCGAAATGATCGTTCCCGCCCAGCGATGCCAATCCCATGGTGACGCTTTCGGGTTCCTTCGCGGCCTGGTCGAGCAATTCTTTCAGGCTTTTGATCCCGGAATCCTTGGACACCACGATGGTGTTGGGATCTTTCACAAAATTTGCCAGATAGGTAAAGCTGCCCGCCGTGTAATCCGCCTTGCGGTCAATGGTCAGTGCCAATGCCGCCGGCAAATTGAAGGTGCCAAGCGTATATCCATCGGGTTTTGCCTTGGCAACGGCGGTAAAGCCGATCTGCCCACCAGCGCCCGGCATGTTTTTAATGACCACGCTTTCATCCCCGCCAAGGGCCTTATCAAGGTAATTTCCCACGGTGCGGGCCATCACATCCGTGCCACCCCCGGCAGAATATCCAACAATAATCTCGACCGGTTTTTCGGGATATTGATCGGCCAGGGCCGGTGTAATGGAAACGCCCAAAACGGCGAACCCGGAAAGCAAATGTCTTAGAATTGGTTTCATGATTGTTTTCTCCCTGAAGTGTTTATTTTAAGTTTGGAAAATCAATGCCATAGGTTGCCGCAGCCGTTCCATAGAACAGGGCGGCACGCTCATCGGCAGAAAGGGGGCTGGCAAGCCGTTTGAAGGCATTCCACAGCACCGGATAGGCAAACATGCCCTTATCGACCGGAAAATTGCTTTCAAACATGGTACGCTTGGCCCCAAACGCATTCAGGCAAACATCCACATGATGCTGCCAGTCAGATGCAAGTTGCTCTGACGAGGGTGGGGTCTCGGCCAGATGATAATCCTTCCCCATCACCATCAAACCAAACCCGCCAATCTTGATCCGGGTATTGGGCAATTGGGCCAACCGCTCTATCCCGGTCCGCCAGCTTGCAAAATGGGCAGCGCGATTTTCGCGATAAGGCCCGGCCCCCAACGGACCACCCAGATGGTCAATCACAATTGTCAGTTCAGGATGCGCTGCCGCCAGATCAAAAACGTCATCAAGCTGGGTTTGATAGGCCCAGACATCAAGAACCAGCCCCGCCCGGGCAACGGCACCAGCGCCTTGCAAGAATGTATCGGCCTTCAATAATCCTGCCGGTGCGGGTTTCGGGTTTGAGGTCAAAGCGGGGTCAGGATGGTGGGCCGTGGTGTTGCGAATACCACAAACCATCCCCTCGCCGGCTTCCATAAGGGCCTCAATCACGGCCTCGGCTGCGGACCCCAACAACAAATCAGCATGGGCAACAAGCTTGGCGGGAAAAACATCTGTCCCGGCTTTGCCTGCCCAGTGACGAATGGTTTCGACCTCGCCAACCGGACGAAGCGCCTCTGGCCCGTCCTCCCGATAACCTGTGCGACATTGGACATAGATGCTGGCACGGACATTGTGCCCTTTCGCCAAATCAGCGAGAAATTCTTCGCAACGATATCGATTGCCAGGACGATCCCACAAATGATGATGGGCATCGAGAATGGGTTGTTCGGGATCAAGGATCGGTTCCACATGGCGCGCAAGCCAATCCTCGCGAATGGGTGCATGCGGCCCTTTCATCAGGCCGACCTTCCATTCTCGACGCTTGAATGAAGAACCTTAAGCATGACATTCCCCGCCTTGGAGAACTCTGCGCGTGTATCCAAACACATCTTTATGTTTCCTCCCGCAACCGGCTTAACCTGTGGCTTGCTCAGTTACCTTTTTAATGTCATGAAAGCCTACAGGACGAAACATGCTTCATATAAGCGAATAATTTTAGTTATTTGATGCAGTTATTCTTAATAAAAACAACCTGAGAATACATAAACGAAACATTCGGCACGTCATCGAACTCAAATTCGACGAACAAAACGATGCCACTAAAGGCAATATTCGATTTATATCAACATCAATCAGGGGGTGTGGGTGCGGATGATTGCCAAATGAATTGACCGCGCTCGTTCGCGCAGGACACGCCAATAAAATCCCGGACGCATATCAACATCTTGAACATCTTAACCGAATCGCGCGATGGCCTGACATGCCCACCGGGACGTGTGCCGTTTAATATCCTGAAAGACTGAATATATCGGGATAATTATATTTCCGGTGGTGTCCCTGCCCATCATATCCTGCCCTTCGGATCGGAATGAGCAAGGGAAACCGCCATGCCTTACAATCGCAGATCAAAGACGATAACCGACGGAATAGAGCGGTCCCCGAACCGCGCCATGTTCTATGCCCTGGGATACAAGGAAGAGGATTTCGGCAAGCCGATGATCGGGGTCGCCAACGGCCAATCGACCATCACGCCGTGCAATGCCGGGCTTCAACCGCTTGCCGATGCCGCCATTGCCGCCATAAAGACCGCAGGGGCCAATGCGCAGACATTCGGTGTTCCAACGATTTCAGATGGCATGTCGATGGGCACCGAAGGCATGAAATATTCCCTTGTCTCGCGCGAGGTGATTGCCGATTGCATCGAAACGACCGTCCAGGGTCAGTGGATGGACGGGGTCCTGGTCATTGGCGGTTGCGACAAAAACAAGCCTGGCGGCATGATCGGCATCGCAAGGGCGAATATTCCGGCCATTTACGTTTATGGTGGCACCATCAAACCGGGCCGTTGGAAGGGGCAGGACCTGTCAATCACTTCCGCGTTCGAGGCCGTCGGCGCCTTTCGCGCCGGACATATGAGCCAGGAAGATTTCACAGGAATTGAGAAAAATGCCTGCCCGACAACAGGGTCCTGCGGGGGAATGTATACCGCCAATACGATGAGTTCATCCTTTGAGGCACTGGGCATGTCGTTGCTTGGTTCTTCGACAATGGCGAACCCGGATGCGGAAAAAACAGTTTCAGCAGCAGACTCCGCGCACGTTTTGGTGGAAGCCGTTAAGCAAAATATCCGCCTGTCTGACATTATCACCCGCGAAAGTGTGGAAAACGCCATTTCGCTGATCATGGCGACCGGCGGTTCGACCAATGCCGTTCTACATTATCTGGCGATCTGCGATGCGGCCGGTATCGAATGGACGCTGGATGATTTTGAACGGATCAGACGAAAGGTACCCGTATTCTGCGATCTTAAACCATCGGGAAAATATATGGCAGTGGACCTGCACCGCCAGGGCGGCGTGCCACAGGTGCTTAAACAATTGCTCAATGCCGGGCTGCTCAACCCTGACTGCCTGACCATCACCGGCCAAACAATCGGAGACGAACTCGCCAAAGTACCAGACCTCCCCCCAGCCGGGCAGGACGTGATACGAACGGTTTCCGATCCCCTTTACACGGAGGGACATCTTGCCATCTTGCGAGGCAATCTTGCCGAAGACGGGGCGGTTGCGAAAATCACCGGCCTGAAATCCACGGCCATCACCGGCCCGGCGCGCGTTTTTAATGACGAACAATCGGCATTAAACGCCATTCTGTCAGGCGGGATAAAAGCAGGCGACGTTCTGGTATTGCGTTATCTCGGCCCGAAGGGCGGCCCGGGAATGCCGGAAATGCTCGCGCCAACATCGGCAATTGTTGGCCAAGGTTTAAGCGACAAGGTCGGCCTGATCACCGATGGACGGTTTTCCGGTGGTTCGTGGGGATTGCTGGTCGGGCATGTAACGCCCGAAGCTTTCGAGGGCGGCACTATTGCTCTGGTTCAGGAAGGCGACATCATTACCATTGATGCCCCTGCCGGTCTTCTTGACCTCAAAGTCGACCATGACGAGATAGAACGGCGACGCGAAAAGTGGCGTCAGCCCGCCCCGCGCTACACGCGCGGCGTCCTGTCAAAATTCGCCCGTCTCGCCCGCCCTGCCAGCAAGGGGGCCGGAACCGGTTAACACCGCACGCTTGGCACGTTTTAAACCAAAGCACAGCTCAATCGTCGGAACATCCGAGGCGCACACAATGCCTTTCCGGCGTTCAAACATAAGCATTAAGCGCAGTCGCCAAATTGTCTTCGGTCCTGATTGTCAGTCATTCCTCAACACGCCAGATCGGCATTCCCGATGGCCTGTATCTGCCATGGCTGACAATCAGACCGTTTCCTGAACCTCATTACCGGCAATCGCCAACGGTTTCGCCAGATCGATCAGGCGTTCAACAGCGGGGGACGCATCTTCCCGCCGCCAGACAAGGCCCGTTTCAATGATCGGAGGCTTTCCTTCCAGCGGGATATAACATGTGCCGCTACGATCCAGATTGCGCAGCGCTTCAGGGACAAGGGCAATCCCCAATCCGCTTGAAACCAGACTGACGATGGTTTGCATCTGGATTGCTTCCTGACCGATCGCGAGCGGATAGCCGGACTGCGCAAAATATTGTGTGATGGTATCATAAAAGGCCGGGGCGATCCGACGCGGAAAGATAATGAGCGGATGTTTCGCAATTTCCGCCAAAGGGAGTTTTCCATTCACACAGGTAATGTTTCCGTTCTCAAGCCAGGCCTTGGGCACCGTTGCCACCAGTTGCTCCCGCAACATCGGCAGATAGCCCAAAGAATGGTCAAACGTTCCATGCGGAATGATCAGGCCGGCATCGATTTCGCCTTGCAGGAGGGCCTCGGCCTGCACATCACTGGTCATTTCCGCGAGTTCGAGTTTCACATCGGGAAAATTCAGCCGAAAATCGGCAACCAAGCTGGGCAAAAGACTATAAGCTGCCGTCGAGACGAACCCGAACTTCAAAACACCGATTTCACCATCCGCAATCTGCCGGGCCAAAAGCGGCAATTGCTCGGCATTGTCCAGAACCTTGCGCACGCATTCAAGCCAATGCTCCCCAACAGGGGTGAGTTCGACATGTCTTTTTGTGCGATTAAAAAGGGTAACGCCCAGCTCCTGCTCAAGCGCAATGATCGCCTGACTGAAGGGCGGCTGAGTCATATTCATGCGTTCAGCAGCGCGGCTGAAATGCAGTTCTTCAGCCAATGTGACGAAATAACGAAGTTGTCGTAAATTCACTGCCAACCTCTGCCACTAAACACAGGCGATACGGCCCTATAGATGCGGCAACGATAACGCAACTCAAGATAGCTGTCTATCTACAGCACGATCCCGCGGGGGCTTCATCTTCTCTGGCGAAAATGTCAGCTTTTGTGACACGGGGCATAAGGGATATCAGGTGCCATAAAAGGCATCACCCGGTTTTTAGTGATTTCAAATACCTCATATTTCTGATTACCAGAAAAACTGTCAATTCTCTCGTTGTGTCAAAACTTTGCTTAGCATTCACGATCAAAGGTATGCACGCGCACGGATTGGTGCAGCAGTTCGATAAGGTGGCCAATGCCAAACACAGGCAAGCCAGTCGCCTTTTGCACAGCACGGGCATAAGGCGGCAGATTGGTGCATTCAAACAGGAAAGCACCTAGTTCCGGATGATCCTGTTTAAGCGTTTTGCACTGCATAACGACTTCCTGTTCGATCAGGTTGATGTCGAACTCAGACACGCCGCTTGTCGGAAATCCCAAAATTGCCGCGCGGAAGTTTGCGCAGTCCTCCAATCCGCATAAAACAATGCGATCATGGGCAACATTTTCGTCAATCATCAGATGGCGCCTGGATAAAACACTGGCATTGGCTGTAACCACGCCAACCTTGCGCGTCCCGATCATGTTTAAAATCATCGGCAGCAAAAGCAGGCTTGAGGTCGCTACAGGGATGGATACGGCAGCCGAAAGTTCTTCCTGAACCACTGAAAGAAATCCGCAACTCGTTGCAATCGCGCAAACGCCTTCCCGTTCCAGTTCCTGTGCCGCCTCGATAAAATGAGGCAACAATACACGCGCTTTATCCGCCCCTGTGACAATCGTGCCCGAGGTTGCCTGGGTGACAATCTTATAGCGTACCGGAAAGTCAAATGTTCTGGCATTTGCGATATCCCCGTGAACACGCGGAAATGTCGTATTGAGCACCAGAACGCCAATGCTTTCACCATAGACCGCCCGCCCCTGGGGCAAAGATCCGCCCGTCAATTCTATCCTCCGACAACCGCTAGCGGACTGGTGCTACGGACTGTTGCACCGATGCTGTCCTTTTCAAACTTGCTGGCCAGCATCACACTGGATTCCACCCGTTCAACAGAAGGCAAAAGCGCAATTTCGTCAAGCAGCGCATCGAGGTCCTCCAGATGGCTAAATTCAGCCCAGCACACCAGATCGCTCGTCCCGCTTGTCGAAAAGCAGCTTCGTATTTCCGGAAAACTTTCCAATACCTTCAAAAGGTAAGAAGAACGTTTCTGCGTTGTGTTGAGATAGATAAGAGCACGGGTATTTTCCGTATCATCGGTTTTCCGCACAATCGCCGAATAGCCGAGAATAATGCCTTTACGTTCAAGACGGGAAATCCGTTCGTGAATTGTCGACCGGGCAAGCCCGGCGCGTTTTGCAAGTTCGGTGGCAGGCATCCGTGCGTTTGTTTCCAAAAGCGCAACCAGTTGCCGGTCAACATTATCCAAAGACCTGTACATAATTCCAGCGAAGCCCCTCATATGCGTTTATCGTGATGATTTTTTATTTTGAAAAATTTTTGCACATCGCGCGGGCTCTGAAAAATGTGTAAAAATGATTTCATCATGACTAAAAGTCATGATGGCACATTAAAGCTAGGTTCCTTATGCGTAGATTTCTTCCGACATTATCAACGCTTCAGGCCTTCGAAGCGGCAGCCAGACAGCTGAGTTTCACCAAGGCGGCGGATGATCTTGGCATCACACAAAGTGCGATAAGCCGCCAAATCAAGAACCTGGAAGAATTTTTGGGAATACAGCTTTTTGAGCGATATGGTTCCCGCGTTGTGCTGACCGATGCCGGACAGGCCTATGCCGAGACCATTCATGCCGCCATCGACAAACTTGAAATTGCCTCGATCGATATTGTCCGGGGCCGACGTGCGGAAGAAGCCTTAAAAATCGGAACGCTGCCAACATTCGGGTCCCGCTGGCTGACCCGCCACATTGATGCATTCAGCCGTCACAGCCCGGACGAACATCTGGAATTTATGCGCACCTATAATGATGCCGATTTCAATAGCACGAGCATGGATATCGCAGATCTTGCGGGGCGACGGTAGTTGGCCGGCGGCCAAATCCTATCCCCTGTTTGCCGAAAGGCTTGCCGTTGTCGCATCCCCAAACCTGATCCCGGTGGGTGACACGCTTCATAAAACCGACTTTGCGCAATACAGGTTGTTGCAAAATGCCAGCCGATCAAGCCTGTGGTTAAAATGGCTGCGCGCTGCAGACATCAATTACCGCGGCACCCTGCAGGGGCCGCGGTTTGACAATACCGGAATGCTGATCAATTCGGCGGTTGCGGGATATGGCCTGGCCGTCATCCCCGTCTGCCTGATCGAAAAAGAACTTTCTGACGGCACACTTCATACACCTTTTGGTGCGCCGGTTCCTTCGGGCGAGAGCTATTTCGTTGTCTATCCGGAGCGCAAGGCGCACTCCATTGCCGTCAAACAATTTCGCGACTGGTTGCTGCAAGTGACCAAACATTTGCGATAACCCCCGGATGCGACCGGGGGTATCAACACGTTAGTTCTTTAAGGCGTTCGGAAGCCAGGTCGCAACTTCCGGGAACGCCGCAAGCACCAAAACGAAACCACACATGACAAGAAACATCGGCACGGATGCCCGGGCAATAAAGCCAATTCCCTTGCCGGTCATTGCCTGCAGCATGAACAGGTTAAAACCGATCGGCGGTGTAATCTGCGCCATTTCAACAACGATCATCAAATAAACACCAAACCACAGCATGTCGAACCCTGCTGCGCGAACCATCGGTTCGATCACCGCCATCGTAAGAACAATCGATGACAACCCGTCGAGGAAACAGCCCAGAAAGATATAAAACACCGTCAATAAAATGATCAGCGTAAAGGGTGACAGATCAAGTGCGGAAATATGCTTTGCCAGTGCTGCCGGGATGCCTGTAAAGCCCATCGTCAAAGACAAAAAGCCCGCGCCCATCAGGATCAGCATGATCATGCAGGTCGTTTGTACCGATTGCATGACGCTTTCAGAAAAACTTTCCCAGGTCAGGCTTTTTTGCACAAAGGACAAAACCAAAGCCCCCAGAACGCCCAGTGCTGCCGCCTCGGTTGCTGTCGCGAAACCGGAATAGATCGACCCGATCACGCCGCCAATCAGGCAAAGTACGGGCAAAAGATCCGCCAGGTTTTTGAAAAAACGGCCCGTCGCCTGTTCACTTTCGACCCCGGCAACCTGTTTCGCATTCAGTTTGGACCAGATAATCACATACAGGCTGAAACACCCTGCCAGCAAAAGCCCCGGAATCATCGCCGCCATAAACAGCCGGGAAATACTTTCATTCACGGTAACACCGTAAACGATCATGGAAATGGATGGCGGTATCAGCAGGCCAAGTGTCCCTGCCCCCGACAGCGTCCCAATGATCATTTTCTCCGGGTATTTGCGTTTGCGCAGCTCCGGGATGGCCATTTTACCAACGGTCGCAACGGTTGCCGCAGAGGACCCGGAAATCGCGGCAAAAACAGCAGATGCACCAATATTGACATGCAACAACCCGCCGGGCAAACGCCCCAGAAG
>JBNKVZ010000004.1:0-75984 GCA_050299455.1 Thalassospira sp. | reverse complement strand
CGGAGGGGGGAATTTCGTCCGCCTCGTTAAACAGCCGGTCTAACAAGGGTGCGACGGGGGTGCTGGCTAGGGTGTTGAGGGTGCTGCGGGTGTTGTGGGTGGTGATCATTGTTCTTTGTTTCTCCGGTTTGTGTGGAGGCTGTTTTGCGTTAGATCTGAAAATACGATGAATTATTCACATTTCATATTCGCATTGGCAGAGGCCCCATGAGCAAACCTGAAAAAGCGCAGATTTCCGTGCGTAAAGTCCCCCAACAGGCCCGATCAGCAGACCTGGTTGCCACCATTCTTGAGGCGGCTATTCAGGTTTTGGCAGAGGAAGGCGCACAGCGATTTACCACCGCCCGCGTTGCGGAACGGGCTGGCGTAAGCATTGGGTCGCTGTATCAGTATTTTCCCAACAAGGCGGCGATTCTGTTTCGTTTGCAAAGCGATGAATGGCGCCAAACCAATGGTTTGTTGCTTGATATTTTAAAGGATGACAGCCAGCCGCCCTTGGCACGATTACGGGCACTGGTGCATGCCTTTGTCCGTTCCGAATGTGAAGAGGCCGATATGCGCGTGGCCTTAAGCGATGCCGCTCCGCTTTACCGTGATGCCCCCGAAGCCCACGAGGCCCGCGCGCGCGGGCACCATGCGATGATGGAATTTCTGGTTGAAACCCTGCCCGATTGCCCGGCCCCAACACGCGAACTGGCAAGCGAGCTGATTTCAACGACATTAAGTTCCGTGGGAAAAAGATTTTCGGAAACACCGCGAAACTTAGATGAAATCACGGCCTATGCCGATGCCCTGGCGGATATGTTGTGTGGATATGTTGCCAGTCTGGCCATCCGTGTTGAATGGCAATGAGGCGCACGGCGGGGCGGGTGCATTGAAACGCCAGGATATGGGCCAATATGTAGGCTTGACCTGAAGCATGGTGAGAATGAAGCAGGTTTGCTACGATGTGTTAAATCATTGAGCGTTTAGTTAAAAAAGAAAAATAAACCAAAGATATAAGCGGATTGGGACGTGGGGTTGGGTCGTGGACGAAAATAACCAGACGAAAAAAAGTGGCGCCGCAGCCGCACAAGCGGCAGTGAAAGCAATTGAAGATCGGGAGCGACGTAAAATTCGCCGCCGAAAAAGACGCATTTGGCTGGCGATCATTGCTTTTATTTTGCTGATCTTGGTGGGCATTGCGACATTGCTGACATTATCGATCCGCAGTCAGCTTGATTTCAGCCGGATGGTTGATCGAAGCCCCAATGTCCAGATTGCCGATTTCAACGGTACGATCATGACAACGGTTCAGGGGCATTATAGTCAGGATGTCTCGTTACTGACCTTTCCCAAACGCTTGCAGCGGGTCTTTGTCGCCGCTGCTGACCCCGGTTTTTATCACCATATCGGCGCTGGTTTAAGCGATGTGACGCGTATTTTGTCGGGTGATGCGGCGCCGGGTTCCACCATAACCATGAAGGTGGCACGCAGTTTCTTTCAGATGCCGGCTTCCGGGTCGATCCGCAATTTGGAAGAAGTGCTGCTTGCCTTGTGGCTGGAGGCGCGTTTTGACAAGGACACGATCCTGCGATCCTATTTGGAACGTAGTTATGTTGGCTCCGGTATTTTTGGCATCACGGCGGCATCGCGCATTTTATATGGCATTCCAGCCCATGAAATGTCGTTGCATCAGACGGCCGTGCTGGCTGCGGCGATGAATGATCCTGCCCATCTTGCGCCCCTGCAGTATCCCAAGGCATCGGCCCTGGCTGCCAATATGGTTTTGCAGAAAATGGCGACCCTGGATTTGCTGGAACCCGGGCAAGTCACGGCCTTGATGCGCGACGTTCCCCAATTGGCACCGCGCACGGGCGACAAGGGGCAAACGCAATATGTGGTTGACCTGGTGATGGACGAAGTGGCCCGGCGTGTGGGCTATACCAACAAGGATTTGCATGTTGTCACCAGCATTGATCATGACCTGCAGGACATGGCGCAAAGTGCGGTCAATGAGGTGAGCCGGGTGCGCCTTCAGCCCCGCGGGGCCGACGATGCCGCCCTGTTGGCAATCAGCCCGGATGGAAGGGTGCGGGCGATGGTGGGGGGCACGCATTATGACCCCAGATCGCGCAATCATGCCTGGAATGTGCAGCATTTTCCGGGGCGGATGATTAAGATTTTGCCCTATTATTATGCGCTGAACGAAGACCCGGACCCGGCCCAATGGGTGCCCGATAGCCGCCAGGAAGTCGAAGGTTGGAAACCGGTTAACCCGGACCGGCAATATCGTGGTCAGGTTTCCCTGCGCGATGCCTTTGCCCGTGACGTTAATACCGTGCCGGTGCAGCTCACACATAAATTTGGCCTGCAAAATATGCGTGACTTTGCCGTTAAGGTTGGCATTGAAAGCCCGCTTTCCAATGATATTCGCACTGTTGTCGGGCTTGATCCGGTCACCTTGCCCGATATTGCCCGCTTGCATAGCCTGTCACTCAATGGCGGTATTTCACCCGATATTACCCTGATCAACGAGATCCGCTCGACCGCAGAAGGGAAACCGTTGCTCTATAAGCGGGTGATGCGCGGGCATGAGAAGATGTTGACCGATGAAGCGATGCTGGCGGTTAACAGTATGCTTGCCGGTGTGACCGACCCGCAGGTGCGCCTGGACCGGCCCTTTGTCGGGTTTGGTGCCAGTGCCGGGCGCGGCAGTGATGCGTGGTTTGCCGGTTTTACCGCCGATCTTTATACCGTTGTTTGGGTGGGAAATGATGACCGGCGCCCGGCCCCGGCCATTCGCCCCGATATCGAGGTGGCATCCCTGTGGCGGTTATTCATGCTGGATGCATCGCAGGGCTTTTCGATCCGCTCGGTCGCGCGTGGCACCAGCCAGCGCCTGATCGAACAGGATGGCGAGACTGATATGTGGAAACGCCATTGGGTTGACCCTAATTTACCGCTGCAACCCCGCCAGTAACGCCACGACAGCGATTAACCGGGTATTTTGCCTGTTTTCATCTGGTTTCGGTGATATGCGCCGGAACCAGATGGTTTTGTTGGTAAAAAAGCAATATATTGGGCTGTATACCGGGCAGCACATCGGGCGGTTTAATTATTCAAATTTTTGCTCATCCTGGCGATGCTTGTGCTAAATTACCCTGGTTTTGGGGGAAGGGGACTGCAGATGGCGCGTGCTTCTGATGGATGGGGCAGGCCTTTTCGGACCGTGAATATCTTCAAGACATTGACGGGTGATTATGCGATGAAGGTCATCCGGTTTTTCGGCATCGGCTTTGGGATCGGTATGTAAATTTTTGATGCTGGCCCCCGTATGATGTACGAGACAGGCTGTCTGGTTTTGTTTGAAACCGGGCCTTTTGGCGATGGTGTGCCCGGCCGGGTATTGCATATGCATGTATTTCTTTTTGAGGGCCTGTAATCTCGGGCTTTGCTGCCTGTTGGCACTGAATTCAGGTTTTGAGGACGATTGTGGCGAAGCGACCAACCCGTAAAACTTCCACGCCGCCCCGTCGACGGGCATCGCGTAAAAATGGTGGAGGTTCCTCTTCGCGCGGGCGGGTGCGCAGGCGCAGCGGCCAGAAAATGTCCTTTGGCGGTTTTTTGCGTCTTTTGATGCCGCGTCCGATGATGATTGCCCAAGTCATGATGGTGCTGGCGATCTGGTCGGCGGTGTTGTGTGGCGGGTTGATCGCCTATTACGGCTATGACCTGACCAGCAAGATTGATTTTAATGTTGCCACCCAACGCAAACCGCTGGTGCGCATCATGAGTGTGGACGGGGTTAATCTGGCTAATTACGGCGACCGCTATGGCCGCCCGGTAGAAGTCGGCGACTTGCCCGATTATGTCGGCCAGGCCTTCGTTTCAATCGAAGATCGCCGGTTTTACCAGCATTTTGGCATCGATGTGATCGGTATTGCCCGGGCCTTTGCAAAAAATATCTGGCGGGGGCGGATTGCCGAAGGGGGCAGCACGATTACCCAGCAGCTTGCCAAGAACCTGTTTTTGTCGCCCGAACGCAGTTATGGCCGCAAGATCGAGGAAGTGCTGCTTTCCTTGTGGCTGGAGATTAAATTCAGCAAACGGCAAATCCTGTCGCTTTATCTTAATCGAATTTATTTTGGATCCGGGGTCTATGGTATTGATGCGGCGTCCCGGCAGTATTTTGGCGTCGATCCACGCCGTTTGTCGCTGTATCAGGCGGCGGTGCTGGCCGGTTTGCCCAAGGCACCAAGCCGCTATAATCCGTTGATTGCGCCCAAAAAGGCAGCAAAGCGGGCCAATCAGGTGATCGCTGCGATGCGCGCTACCGGTGCCATCACAGCCCAGCAGGCACAGGCCAATCATTTTAATAGTGTTACAACATCGTCGGCCGCCGGGCGTGGTGGGCCAAATGTGCGTTATTTCACCGACTGGGTTTTGGACCGTGTGACCGATTATGTCGGCTATCATGACCAGGATATGGTGGTGTATACGACCCTTGATGCGAGCCTTCAGGACTCGGCCGAGGATGCGGTGAACCGTGTGCTTGATAGTCGGCAAGCTAACAAGCGCAAGGTTTCGCAAGGGGCATTGGTCGCCATGACCCCCGATGGATCGGTCCGTGCGATGGTGGGCGGAAAGGACTTTTTCCAAAGCCAGTATAACCGCGTTACCCAGGCCAAAAGACAGCCGGGATCGGTGTTTAAGCTGTTTGTTTATCTGGCCGCCCTGCAAGATGGCATGCGCGCCGATGACTGGATGCGCGATGAACCCTATAGCGTGAATGGCTGGAGCCCGCGCAATTTTGATCGCAAGCATCATGGCACCATGTCGCTGCGCGACGCGGTGGCGACCTCGAATAACGTGATCGCGGTTGAAGTGGCGATGAAAACCGGGCTCAACCACGTTATCAATATGGCCCATAAATTGGGCGTGTCGTCTGACCTGCCCGCCGAACCCAGCCTGGCGCTGGGAACCAGCGAAGTTTCATTGCTGGAAATGACAACCGCCTATGCCATCGTGTCAAACGGTGGATTTAACATTATCCCGCACGCGATTACCAAGATTGTCGGCCAGAATGGCGAGATATTGTATGAGCGCGAGGGCGGTTATATGTCCCGTGTTCTCAACCCGGTTACGGCCGGGGAAATGAACAATATGCTGGCTGCCGTCATGGCAAAGGGAACCGGCAAAAACGCCCTTCTGGACCGGCCATCTGCCGGCAAAACCGGCACAACATCGGATTATCGGGATGCCTGGTTTGTTGGTTATACCGCAAATCTGGTGGCGGGCGTTTGGCTGGGCAATGATAACGGCGCGCCGATGGATAATGTCACCGGTGGCGGCCTGCCTGCTGAAATGTGGAAATCCTTTATGCTGCATGCCCATCAGGATTTACCGGTACGCTCCCTGGGAAAGGGGGCATCGATGCGCGCTATTCGCATGGGCGAGGATGACAGCTGGAAACAGTTTAATTCCGGTTTTACCGGTAAACGTTAATCGCGACGTACTCTAAGGGGCTGGTGCCCCGAATTCCCCGAGTATCTTGCATTCTTTGAATAAAAAAAAGGGCCGGATGCCAATGGGAGGCAATCCGGCCAAGGGAAGGCATTGAAGGTTTCGGAAGGGAGTTGTCCGAAACCGGTAGGAAGGCCTTGACGGTGCATTAATCCGGGGGGCACGCGGGGAGATTTGCGTGAAATCAGATTAATGGGGTGTCACATTGTCAAAGCCCGGTCAGGCGGTTATGCAACCGCCTGATGACCCAGCTTTTCCAGGAAAGCCAGGCATTCATCGAGTTGGGAGATCTCGACAAATTCGTTGCGTTTGTGGGCCTGCGCGATCGAGCCGGGACCACAGATGATCGAGGGAATATTGCCCTGCTTTTCAAAGATCCCGCCTTCGGAACCATATGAAACCTTGCCCGAAACCTCGTCGGTGATGTTGCGCACAAAGGCAAAGCTTTCAGCATCGGTGCAATCGCCCATGCCCGGATAGTGAAAGATTTCTTCCCATTCAAAGCCGGTTTCGGCTTCGCGGGCTTTCATTTCGGTTTCCAGCGTTTCGGTGACACGCGCCTTGATCTGTTCAATCACGCTGGCGGCATCGTGGTCGGGCAGGTGGCGAATTTCAAAGGTGAATTCGCAGCAATCAGGCGTCACATTGGTGGCTGTACCGCCAGAAATGGTGGTGGTCAGCATCGTGCTGTGCGGCACGGTGAAATCATGGTCAAACGGGCCCTTGGTTTCAAATTCGCGGGCGACATCGGAAATAAGGGCAATGGCGCGCGAGGCATATTCAATGGCGTTGACGTGATGGGGCGCAAAGGACGAATGCCCGGCGGTGCCTGTCACCGTCACCCGCATTGAATATTTGCCCTTCTGGCCGTTAATCACCTTCATTTCGGTCGGTTCGCCAATCACGGCCAGGCGCGGCGGATGATCGATTTTTGCCAGATGATCCACCATACTGCCCACACCAAGGCAGCCGACTTCTTCGTCATAAGACAGGCAAATATGAAACGGAATGGTCAAATCCTGTTTGACCAGATCGGGCACCGTTGCCAGCACACAGGCCGCAAAGCCTTTCATGTCGGCCGTCCCGCGGCCAAACAGTTTGCCGTCGCGTTCCGTCATGTCAAAGGCGGGGCTGACCCAGCCCTTTTCCAGGGCTGGCACTACGTCGGTATGACCGGAAAGCACAATGCCGGGCACGTCTTTGGGGCCGATGGTGGCCAGCAGATTGGCCTTTTCACCGGTTTCATCATAAAACAGGGTCGTTTCGATATCGTATTGTGCCAGGTAATCCTGCACATATTTGATCAGCCCGAGATTCGAGTTCTTGCTGGTCGTGTCGAAAGCCACCAGTTTGCCAAGAATATCAATGGCAAGGTGCAGGCGGGACATATTTGTCTGTGTCATTTCTTTTTCAGCTTCTCGTGTCTCGAATTAATTGGCGGCGCGCACATTGCTGCGCCACTTTTGCCATTCGCGGCGAATGGTTAAGGCCACGAACAGAATGGTCAGGGCAAAGAAGGCCCATGAAATCCAGGATTGGAAGAACACGCCAAGATCACCGCGCGAAATCGCCAGCGAGCGGCGCATATTGTCTTCAAACATCGGGCCAAGGATAAAGGCAATCAGGAACGGGGCGGCAGGGATGTTCAGCACCATCATCACAAAGCCGACAATCCCCATGACCAGCAGCACGGCCACGTCAAACGGGCTGGATGCCACCGAATAAATGCCAAATACGCACAGGATCACGATGCAGGGCAGCAGCAATTGCTGCGGAATGCGCGAGATTTTGGCAAAGCCATTGGCGGTCAGTTTTCCTGCAATAAACAGGAAGAAGGAACTAAACAGCATGCCAATAAACAGCGAATAAACTTCACCGATATTGTTCTGGAATAAAAGCGGGCCAGGGGTCAGGCCGTGGATCATGAAGGCCCCCAGCATCACACCGGTAATCACGTCGCCTGGCACCCCAAGGGCCAGAAGCGGGATCATCGTGGCGCCACAGCAGCCATTATTGGCCGATTCAGATGCGGCAATGCCTTCAAGTTCGCCTTCACCAAACCGGTCCCCGTTTTTCGAGGTACGGCGCGCTTCGCTATAGGAAAAGAACGCCGCTGTAGACGGACCAATACCGGGAATCGCCCCCAGGATCACGCCGATAAAGCTGCCCCGGATGATGGATTTCAGGCTACCGCGAAATTCTGTCATGCTCAGGCGGTTATCGCCCAGTTTCATGGCCTGGGTGTTTTCTTCGGGCCGGAAAACGGCGAGTTTCAGCATTTCCGGCAGGGCAAACAGGCCAATCAGGACCGGCACAACGCCAAGGCCGCTTTTCATATCTTCGGTCATGGCAAAGCGGAAAGAGCCATACATGTCCTCGCCAACGGTGGCGAGCAACAGGCCCAGGCAGGCCGAAATAATGCCCAGCAACAGCGATCGCCCGGAAATACTGGCAACGATGGTCAGGGAAAAGGCCATCAGCATGAAATATTCCGGCGGGCCGACACGCAGGGCAAACATTGCCAGCGGGGCTGCCAGAAAGATCAGCGAGACGTTGGAAATAAAGTCGCCAATGCAGCTTGAAACCAGCGCCATATTCAGCGCCTTGCCACCCTTGCCTTCGCGGGCCAGCGGGTAGCCGTCCAGCACGGTACAGGCGGCCGATGCGGTGCCCGGCGTTTTGATCAGAATGGCCGAAATCGAGCCGCCATAGGTTGACCCCTTATAAAGGGCAACCAGCAGCAGAAGGCTTGTGACCGGCGGCAGGTAAAAGGTAAAGGGCAGTGCCAGGGTCACGGCCATTGTCCCGGTCATGCCGGGAATGGCGCCGATAATGACCCCACCCCAGATCCCGGCAGCCATGGCGATGAAATTTGGCAGTGTCGCGACGGCGGCAAAGGCGCCTAGCAATTCATTCCACATGGTAATTTTCTCGTCAGATCAGGTGCAGCAGACGGGCAAGGGAAAACCATTTGCCGTGCGGGAAGGGGGTGTGGGTGATTTCGGTGAAAATCACATAAAGAAAAATCGGGAAAATAATCGTCAGGCCGACCATCCATGCCTTGCGCGAAAAATCGCCGGTCATGATGAACAGGAAGGCCAACAAAGCCATTGTTGCGGTCAAAAAGCCGATTTTTGACATCAGATAGACAAAAATCGCAAAACCGAGGCTCATCCAGATAAAGCGGTAAATGAAAATGCGGTTGGCACACAAATAGGCACCAATGGATGTGACTTTTTCGCCGGATTGGCGGCGCATTTTCGGCACCGCCAGAACCAGGGCCAACACCCCCATGACAAGGCCGACCCAGCCAATAACGCGGGGCCACATGTCAGGGGGTGGGGCAAACCCCGGAATAAAAGACGGAACCCGTACGTAAACCGGGATCAGAACAAACAGAACAAGGGCAAAAAATGCCGTCGCCACCAGTCCGGTGTAAAAATCGCGGTTCGGGGTCATGGTTCCGCCTCGCATCCTAAAAACGGGGTAAAATCTTATTGGATGTAGCCAAATTTCTTGGCCAGACCGTGATACAGGTCGTATTGCGACTTCACAAAAGCAGCCGGGTCTTCATCACCGATAACCGAGATGGAGCCGCGTTTTGCTGCCAGATCAAGCCACTGTTTGTTGGTCGCAACCTTGCCCAGAATGTCTTTCCATTTGGCAACGACATTTTCCGGCAGGCCTTTGGGGGCGTAAAGGCCGCTCCAGCCGCCAACCTGTGCGGCGGTGGCATAACCCAGTTCCTTTGCGGTCGGAACGTCGGGCAGGTCAGCCATACGTTTCGGTGCATAAACCATCAGGGCGCGCATTTTGCCAGCCTGGATATGGGGCATCAGCGAACCGGCCGAAATGGCAAGGAAGTCAACATGGTTACCCAAAAGGGCAGCTGCCAGCGCCCCGCCGCCTTTGTAAGGGACCAGGGTCGATGCGCTCAGCGGGTCAAGGCCGGCATCAGAAAGCAGTGCCTGAACCGAGAAACCGTCAATGGCGGTCGGGCCGGATGCGGCATAGGTGGTGCGACCGTTGCTTTCCTTGATCTTGGCGATCAGGTCATCAACCGTTTTGATGTCGGATTCGGCATTAACCGCCAGGATCATCGGGGTGGCTTCGAGAATACCGAGGAAGGTGTAATCGTCCCAACCAACCGGGCTGTCGGAATACACAGCCGGGTACAGGGCCATACCCACGCGCGACAGCAGCAGGGTGTAACCATCAGGGTCGGATTCGGTGACAAAGCGGGCACCGTTCATGCCGCCATTGCCGGTTTTGTTGACCACGACGATCGGCTGATCATCGGTATAGTTGCGCGCGGTTTCTGCCAGCGCACGACCTGCCAGGTCGGATGCGCCGCCGGCACCATAAGGAACAACCAGGGTAATGGCTTTATCGGGGTACGAGTCTGCCTGTGCGGATGATGCAAAGGCCGTTGCAGCTGCAAGGGCTGCAACACCCAATGCAGCTTTCTTCAGATGACGAAACATTTTCATGTCTCCCTGTTGATGGTGGCGTTATTGCCGGGTCGATACTTCTTGTTTTGTGTCTGAAAGATGGCAAACTATAACCATAGAAGCAAAAAATTAATTTCAGTATTACTTATATAAATACTGTACGAAAGAAGGGGGATGTTGCCGTGAATCTGCGCGAACTGGAAAGTTTCAATGCTTTTATGACTTATGGCACGGTCAGCAAGGCGGCCGAAGCGATGAATATCAGCCAGCCGATGGTGAGCCGTATGCTGGCAAACCTTGAAAAATCAGTGGGTTTTGCGTTGTTTATCCGCAAGCGCAACCAGTTGACCGCGACCGAGGAAGCCACACAGTTCCATTACACGGTTTTGCGCACGTTAAACGGTTTTCGCGACCTTGAAAGCAGTGCGCGTGCGATTGCCAATCAGCAACTGGGCAGCATTCGCATCGCGGCCCAACCTATTTATGTTGATACCTATCTTCTGGATGTTATTGCAAAATTCAAGGCACAGCACCCCAATGTTTCGGTCAGTATTACCGATTCCGGCATGGAAGGGGTGTTGGAAATGGTAACACGGCGCGATTGCGACCTGGGCATTGGCATTACGCTGGATTTGATGGACCGCGATGTCGCCATGACGCGCCTTGCCAAATGCCAGGCGGTGTGTCTGGTCCCGCGGGATCATCGGCTGGCCGGGTTTGAAACCATCGATATCGACCTGCTGCGCGGTGAAAAGTTCGTGGAGCTGACCATTGGCAGTCCGCTGCGCACCAAGGTGGACTATATTTTCCAGATCGCCGGGCGACTGCGCCACATCGCGGTCGAGGCGCGTACGGTGCGCACCATTTCGCGACTGGTGGAACGCGGTGTCGGCATCGCGATCAGCGATCCGTTTGCCGCCCTGCTGGTTGATCAGGACAAGGTTGTGGCCCGGCCCCTGACCCCGGAAATTGCCTGGGATGTCGCGCTGTTTCACGCCAATCAGGAATTATCCAATGTGCAGCGGAGCTTTTTGGGCTTTTTGCAGGCCGAAATTCCCCATTTGCGGGCTGAAGGCTGCGTTTTGTGAAGGCTGCGTTTTGTAACGGGTGGCCGGTTTTGACCTATGCCTTGCGGTCAAAGGCCAGCTTGGCCGCCAGGGTTAAAAACACACAGCCGGTAAAAATTTGAAAGGCCCGCGCGATCCGGGCGGAGCGGGCAAGGAACTGCCCCAAATGACCGGCAAAGGCCCCAACCAGACAATTAATGATGGTCCCGCCGATATTCAGGATCAGCCCGAGAATGAAAAATTGCAGCAGGACCGATCCGCGTGACGGATCGACAAATTGCGGTAAAAACGCCAGTACAAAAACAATGATCTTGGGGTTGAGCAAGTTTACCACAATCCCGTCGCGCCAGGCCCGAAAGGCGGTTCCGCGCCGGGTTTCGGTGGCGGCGAGTTTTTCGTTCTTGCTGCGAAAGGCCTGGATTGCCAGCCAGACCAGATAGGATATGCCCGCCCAGCGCACGATTTGAAAAGCAACCGGATGGGATGCCAGCAAGGCCGCCAGCCCAAGACCCGCCAGCAATGTGTGGATCAATCCGCCGGTGGAAATGCCAAAACTGGCCGCCAGCCCCGCCCGTGGCCCGGACTTTATGCCCTGCCCCAGGCAAAACAACATGTCATTGCCCGGTGTCATGTTCAGTGCCAGTGCCGTGGGCACAAAAATCAGCAATGTTTCATAGGGGATGATCACTTTGGCCTGCCTTTAAAGCGTTGGGGTAAAGGGCATATTGAGGGCGATAACATAACTTCGTCGGGGATTTTGCCAACCTGTCTTTTGGCGTAGTTCAGCCATCCGCGCCAAACCGGTGCAGGCCAGACCCGTTGCGCTTTAGCCAGTGTTGCTGGCGTGAGGAGGGGCCGTAAAGGTCTTCGACGACTTTCCAGAAACGCGCACTATGGTTCAGTTCCTGCAAATGCGCGACTTCGTGGGCGACGACATAATCAAGCACATCTTCAGGGGCGAGGATTAACCGCCAGCTAAAGGATAAATTCCCGCCTGACGAACAACTGCCCCAGCGCGTGCGGGTATCCTTGATCGAGATGCGATTGATCTTTTTGCCGATTTCTTCGGCATAGGCATGGGCGCGTGGGGCGATTTCCAGTTTGGCCTGCTTTTTCAGCCAGTCGGCGACTCGCCGGTTGCTATGTTCGGGCGAGCCAGAAACCCAGATCACGCCCGCTTCGGCCCAGACGCCGCGTTTGGCATCGGGCACGGCGCGAATGGCATGTTCCTGGCCCAAAAGCGGCACCCACGCCCCGGGCACAAACAACACCCGGTCAGGCAGGCGCGACAGGTGGGCTTCGATCCAGTCAATATGCTGGCGCAACATGGAAAGGGCGGCCCTGCGCGATATGCCATCGGGGATGACCACTTCGACGCCGTCAAAGCCGGGATCGATGCGCAATTTCAGCCGGGATGCGCGCGCACTGCTGCGCAGGCGCACCGGTACAGGGCCCAGGCGGGGCAGGTCGATTTCGGTTTCTTCGATGTGTTTTGTCATATTGCGGTGAATAATCGCCGAATCTGTTAAAAAAGCAGCAAGAATTTACGCGTTTTTACCGGCTTTTGCATCTTGGCCCTTGCCCGCCTCATGGGTTTTCCTATACTCCGCGCGCAAGGTCCAGGGTCCAGACCTGTTAAATGGCTACACTGGGGCCTGCTTGATGAATGTTTCGCTTTGGCCCCCGTGATGTCACGGGATGACGGCGAAACCACGCTGCCCCGGCATAACATCGGAAGAAGAAAGGCGTCACAGCATGAGCGATCCGGTCAAAAAGGTGGTGCTTGCCTATTCAGGCGGGCTGGATACCTCCATTATCCTGAAATGGCTGCGCGAAGAATATAATTGCGAAGTCGTTACATTTACCGCCGATCTCGGCCAGGGCGAGGAACTGGAACCTGCCCGCAAGAAAGCCGAGATGTTTGGCGTCAAAGAAATTTTCATCGAGGATCTGCGCGAAGAATTCGTGCGCGATTATGTGTTCCCGATGTTCCGCGCCAATGCCCATTATGAAGGTGTTTACCTGCTGGGTACCTCGATTGCGCGCCCGCTGATCGCCAAGCGCCAGATCGAAATTGCCGAAATGGTGGGGGCCGATGCGGTTTCGCACGGCGCAACCGGTAAGGGGAACGACCAGGTTCGTTTCGAATTGGGCTATTATGGCCTGAAACCGGACGTGAAGGTGATTGCCCCGTGGCGTGAATGGGACCTGAATTCCCGTACCATGTTGCTGGATTTCGCCAAAAAGCACCAGATTCCGATCTCGGCGGACAAGCTGGGTGGCGATGAACCCCCTTATTCAACCGATGCCAACCTTCTGCACATTTCCTATGAAGGCAAGGCACTGGAAGACCCGTGGGTCAAACCGGATGAAAACATGTTCATCCGTACCGTTTCGCCGCAAAATGCGCCTGACGAAATCACCACCATCGAAATCGAATTCGAGCAGGGTGATCCGGTTGCCATCAATGGCGAACGCATGAGCCCGGCAACCCTGTTGACCAAGCTGAATGACCTTGCCGGTAAAAACGGCATTGGTCGCCTGGATCTGGTGGAAAACCGTTATGTCGGCATGAAGTCGCGCGGCATTTACGAAACCCCGGGCGGCACCATTTTGGCAACCGCCCATCGGGCGATGGAATCGATCACGTTGGACCGTAATGCGGGCCATCTTAAAGACGAGCTGATGCCGCGTTACGCCGAAATGATCTATAACGGTTACTGGTGGTCGCCGGAACGTCAGGCCCTGCAGCGCCTGATCGATGATACCCAGAAAACCGTGAATGGTACGGTTCGCCTGGATCTTTACAAAGGCAATGTCACGGTAACGGGCCGCAAATCGCCGAATTCGATTTATTCGGAAGCCCATGTGACCTTTGAAGCCGACACCGTTTATGACCAGCGCGATGCCGAAGGCTTCATTAAATTGAACGCCCTGCGTCTGCGCCTTGGTTTTGATCGCAGCAGCGTTAAATAAAACAAACGCTGCTTGCGATATCAGATAGCGATTAAGGACGAGGGGTGTTTGGCACCCCTCGTTCTGTTTTAACCCCCGAGATACAAGACAGGCGATGCAAAGATACAAATGTACTGTCGAATATGATGGTCGCCCTTATCATGGCTGGCAGTATCAGGATGAAGTGATTTCGGTTCAGCAGGTGTTTGAAACGGCACTGGAAAAGCTGGTGAAGACCTTTGTCCGCGTTTACGTCTCGGGGCGCACTGACGCCGGGGTACATGCCCTGGGCCAGGTCGTGCATTTTGACCTGGAAAAGCCCTATCCCGCCGATGCGGTGATGAATGCGCTAAACCATTACCTGAAGCCTGATCCGGTTGCTCTGGTTAATGTCGAACTGGTTGATCAGGATTTTCACGCCCGTTTTGGCTCGAAAAAGCGGTACTATATGTATCGCATTATCAACCGGCGCCCGCCCCTGACATTCGAGGCTGGGTTGGCCTGGGGGGTGTATAAGCCGCTCGATATTCCGGCGATGAATGAAGCCGCGCAATATTTGCTGGGCACGCATGATTTTACCACCTTTCGCGCCAGTGAATGCCAGGCCAAAAGCCCGGTCAAAACGCTGGAACGGTTGGAAGTAGTCGCCGCCGAAGGCCAGGAAATACGCATTTATGCCGAAAGCCGATCCTTCCTGCATCATCAGGTGCGTAACATGGTGGGGACACTGGTGCTGGTGGGCAAAGGCAGCTGGCAACCGATTGATGTGAAAACCGCGCTTGAGGCCTGTAACCGCAGTGCCGGTGGGCCAACCGCGCCTGCCGACGGGCTTTATTTTGTGCGGGTGGACTATTAAACGCGATGGGATCTCATTAAAGCCTGAAGTCGTAAGGAAGGCCTAAGCTGATCCTTTTTCGACTGTGATTTGGTATCTTTCAATCTTTACTTGGTAAACGGCTGAAATGGTGGGGGAGTTTCCCGCTCTGCCAGGCTTTGCCTGTGGAAAGTTTCATTTTCTTCTGTACTATAAATTTTGCACCCGATCGTAATTGGTAAAAAACCGGGGAGTTTTCTGCAGGAATATTTGCAGGACAGTTTGAACGGGGTGCGAACAGGGGACAGCCGAAATGAAAAACAGCATTGTTTTTAAAGTTACAACGGCGTCGGTTGTAATTTTAGTCGTGGGTATCCTGATTCTGGGTGGCGTTATTATGCAGCGCGTTGAACAACAAGTGCATGATACCAGTTTGCAATCCCAGAAGCTGAATTTACGCATCGCGTCTATTCTTTTTCAGAACGCCTATCCTGATCTGAAAGTCACCATTGATAAATCGGGGGAAACCACCAAACTGGTCATTCCCGCCATTCCCGATCTGTCGTCTCATCAAATGATTGATAAAATCGGCCTGGCAACCGGTGAAACCGCCACGGTGTTTCAGTGGGTGCCGGAAAAAAAGGATTTCATCCGCGTTTCCACCAATATCATCAAGGGCGATGGCAAGCGCGCGGTGGGCACATTCCTGGGCAATGGCAGTGCGGCTTATGCGCCGGTGACATCGGGTAAAACCTTTCGTGGTGAAGCGGTTATTCTGGGCAAGGAATATGTGACGCAATACACGCCAATTTTTGACCCCGCCGGGAATGTGCAGGGCATTTTATATGTTGGCATTGAAAAGGCCAAGGTGGCCGCCGTTGCCGGTGCCATTGAAATGCGTATTGCGATTGCCGGGCTGATTGTGGCGGTGTTGGCGGCCATTTTGCTGGCTGTGTTTTTGCGCCGTCAGCTGGGTCCGTTTCATGATTTGGGCGATACGATTGAACAGTTTGTGGACCGTGATTTCTCTGGCGAAGTCCCGCATAGCAGCCGTGGCGACGAAGTGGGCATTATTGCCAAGGGGTTGATGCGCTGGCGCGAAACCGCCCAACAGATCAATATCGCCGAAGACGCCAAATTGGAGGCGGAACGCCAGGCAAATCAGGCCCGGCAGGATCAACGCGAAGCCCTGGCATCCGAGCTGGATGCTTCGGTTGGTGAAATCATTGCATCGGTCCGCAAGGCCAACCAGGATATGGTCAAATCGGCCCGGAAAATGAGCGAATCGGCCGATCATTCGATTACCCAAAGCCGCCATGTCAGCAATGCGGCCAATAATGCCGCCGAAAATGTGCAGAATGTCGCCTCTGCGACCGAGGAACTTTCGGCATCCATCAATAATATTGGCGGGCAGGTGGCCGAATCGACCGCGATTTCAACAACCGCTGTCGAGGAAGCCTCGCGCGCCAATGAAATGGTGAGCGGCCTTGCCGTTGCCGCCGAACGCATTGGCGAAGTGGTAAATCTGATTAACGAAATTGCCGCGCAAACCAACCTTCTGGCCCTGAATGCTACCATCGAGGCTGCCCGTGCGGGCGAGGCGGGCAAAGGCTTTGCCGTTGTCGCCCAGGAAGTGAAAAATCTGGCCAATCAAACGGCCAAGGCAACCGATGAAATCGCCCAGCAAATAGGCTCGATTCAGAGTGAAACACATTTGACGGTCGAGGCGATTGAAAAGGTGACACGGACGATATCCTCGATCAGTGGCATTACCGACGGTATTTCATCGGCGGTTGCCGAACAAAATGCCGCCGTTAATGAAATTGCCTCAAGCGCGCAAAATGCCTCCAGCGGTTCTACCGAAGTCGTTAATACGATTGACGATGTGCTTCATGCCGTAAGCGATGGCGGTGCCGCGGCAGGCGAACTGGAACAATCGATGACGGAGCTTTCGGGCCGCATCGAAACACTGCAAAGCAAGATTTCCGACTTCCTGGTGCGTTTGCGCAAAGAATAGGGGATAGAGACGTCATCTTGGGGCGTGTTTATCAGGGGTCGGCAGCATTTTGCTGCCGACCTTTTCTTTTGGGGGCCGTTTTACTGCTTTGTGAAAAACCGTGCCGCCGGGGCGGGGGGTAAATAACAGTTGTGGATGGGGGGACACGGTTCTATTCCTGTTTAAAGCACATAACCAATGCAGGGATATATCCAGATGCCGTTTGATTTTCCGATTTTTGCCGGTGTCGTTGCGATATTGGCGGTTTTCATTGTGCTGCAGGCGGTGAAAATCGTGCCGCAGGGTTATCAATACACATTGGAACGGTTTGGCCGTTTTACCCGCAGCCTGAAACCCGGCCTGAATATTATCGTGCCCGTGATTGACCGGATCGGGCGTAAAATGAACATGATGGAAAGTGTTCTCGATGTGCCCTCGCAAGAAGTGATCACGTCGGACAATGCGATGGTGACGGTGGATGGCGTGGTTTTTTATCAGGTGATTGATCCGGCCCGTGCCGCCTATGAAGTGAACCGGCTGGAAGTGGCGATATTGAACCTGTCGATGACCAATGTGCGGACCGTGGTCGGGTCGATGGATCTGGATCAGTTATTGTCGCAGCGTGACCAGATTAACGAACGGCTGTTATCGGTGGTTGACAGCGCAACCGACCCCTGGGGCCTTAAAATTACCCGTGTCGAGATCAAGGATATTTCGCCCCCCAACGACCTTGTGGAGTCGATGGGCCGCCAGATGAAGGCAGAGCGTGAAAAACGTGCGCAAATTCTGGAGGCTCAGGGTGCCCGCGAAGCAGCGATTTTGCGGGCCGAGGGCGAAAAACAGTCCAAAATTCTGGAAGCCGAAGGACGCCGTGAAGCTGCCTTTCGCGATGCCGAAGCCCGCGAACGTGCCGCCCAGGCCGAAGCCGAGGCGACGATGGTGGTGTCCAAGGCGATTGCGGATGGCGACATTAATGCGATTAACTATTTTGTCGCGCAGAAATATGTCGAATCCCTGGGGGATATTGCCAGCAGCTCCAACAGCAAACTTGTTTTCATGCCGCTTGATGCGTCCGGTGTTGTCGGTTCGATTGGCGGCGTTGCCGAACTGATCCGCAATATTAGTGGTGATGGCAAAGAAGTCGGGAATGGTTCGTCTGCCCGTAAAGGGCCGTGGAGTAACGGATAAGTTTTGTGTGCCAGATTGGGCACATAGCGAAATGGCAATGCCGTTTGATGCACGTCTGTGAAGTGTGAAAGGCCGGATTTAAGTGGATTTTCTGTTTTCAGCAGGCATGACCTATTGGCACTGGTGGAGCCTGGCAGCGGTTTTGCTGGTGCTGGAAATGACTGCACCGGGGGTATTCTTTTTGTGGCTGGCCTTTGCCGCCGCCCTTACCGGTTTTGCCAAACTGTTTTTCACCGGAATGAGCATCGAAGTCCAGTTGCTGGTTTTTGCCCTGTGCGGCGTGGTGGCAACCTTTGCCGGGCGGCGCTGGCTGGTGCGAAGGACCGGTCAGGCCGGCGATGATGACAACAGCGAAGCCCCGGCCCTAAACCAGCGCGAAGCCCAATTACGGGGCCGGGTTATTACCCTGCCCCATGATGTTTCTGCCGGGGAAACCCGTGTGATGCTGGATGGTACAACCTGGCGGCTATATGTTGATCAGCCGTTTTTGGCCGGGCAAAAAGTGCGCATTACCGCGATTAAGGGCACGGTTTTACAGGGCGAGGCGGTGGCGGATTGACCGCACAACGCCTTCCTCCTCCTTGCTGCTCCCTACTCCCTTCTCCTTCCGACATAGATGGCGATCAGGCCGCCCTGCCGGTGTGAGATTTAGCCAAACAGCCAGTGCCACAAAAACGGAACCGTCAAGGCGGTGGCAATGGTGTTTAACCCCATCGACAGGCCGGAAAAGGCCCCGGCAGTGTGGTTAACCTGAAAGGCGCGTGCGGTGCCAATGCCATGCGCGCCAACCCCCATGGCAAAGCCACGGGCGCGCCAGTCCGTTAGGCCAATAATATTCATCACAGACGGCCCAAGGGTGGCACCGACAATGCCGGTTACAATCACACAAACAGCGGTTAGAGCGGGCACACCGCCAATTTCCTTGGCAATGCCCATTGCGACCGGGGTTGTGACCGATTTGGGGGCCAATGATGCCAGCGTTTCGGTGCTTGCGCCCAGGGCATGGGCAATGGCAACGGTGCTGACCGTCGCGGTGAGCGAGCCAAACAGCACGCCAAAAATAATGACCGGCAAGGCGCGTTTAAGGGTTTCGATTTGCCGAAACAGCGGCACGGCCAGCGCGACGGTTGCCGGACCCAGCAGGAAGTGGACAAATTGTGCTCCGTCGAAATAAACCGAATAGGGCGTGCCGGTGAAATGCAGGATGGCCGCGATGATGGCAATCGCAATCACCACCGGGTTGCAAACCGGGTTTTGGTTGCTTTTTTGATACAGCCAAAAGCCGATGGCATAGGCCACCAGTGTGATGGTCAGCCCGGTTAAGGGTTTGGTGGAAAGATAGACCCATAATTGTGTCAGATCAGCCGGTTGCATCAGTTCACCCCTTCATCGCTGGCGGTTTTTGCGTTGGCAGGTGGCTTTGGCAGCAGCTTGGACATTAAAAATGCGGTTGCGGCGATGGTCAGCAGGGTTGAAATCACCAGCGATGCCACAATCGGCAGCCAGTCACTTTTGACCCGGTCAATTTGTGTGATCACGCCGACACCGGCGGGCACGAATAACAGCGAAAAGTGCATCAGCAGGTTATCGGCGGCATTGGTCAGTTCTTTGGGTGGCCTGCGTTTGACCAGAAGGCCGATAAACAGCAAACCCAGGCCAATCACCGGGCCGGGGACAGGCAAATTGAAAAGTTCGGACAAGACTTCGCCAAACAGCTGGCACACAAGGATCAGGGCGAATGCGGCAATCATTTTAGCCTCCCGGCAGGTGTTTTTTTGTGATCGCGGTTTCGTCGTTCAATGACTTACTTTGACATACCCTGCTTTGCTGCCGCTAACTTTTATTAATTACGAAAAACGCCCGTGCAGTTTATGCACAGGCGCTTTTTTGCCAGGTGCAGGATTGGGCGGTAACCCGAATGATCGCTTACAGAATGGCTAAAACATCCTCGGGCGGGCGGCCAAGGGCGGCCTTGTCGCCCTTCACCACGATGGGGCGTTCAATGGCACGGGGATGGGCGCACAGGGCGCTTATCAGGGCATCGCCGGTTAAATCGGCAATGCCTTCCTCGCGGGCTTCTTTTTTGCGTACAATCTGTTCCGGGCTTTTGCCCAGCTTGGTCAAAATGTCGCCAAGCTCGTCCACACTGGGCGGGTTGTTCAGGTAATCGACAATGGTGGGTGTAATGCCCTTTTCCTCGATCAGGGCCAGGGTCTGGCGTGATTTGGAACAGCGCGGGTTGTGATAAATGGTGACGCTCATGCGATGAATCCTGTGTTCGTGGGGGGCGGTAATGTAAAATCATTTTGCAGGTGAATATGGCAGGTTACAGGCCATCAATGATTTGCAAAAGGTCTTCAAGCGCGTCGCTATCGGCATCGATAATGCGCAGGGCAATGTCATAGGAAAAACCCTGCCGGGCCAGGGCGGCCAAATCCTTGTCGCGTTTTTCTTCGCGCAGGTCGGGGCGGCGAAACGGCCCCAGGCGCCGGCGCCGGGCATAGGCGGCAGCAGCGGCGCGGTTGGGGTCGGTTCCTTGCAGGTCCAGCGGGGCGGCGTCATTGGCCTCGTCGCGCAGGCTGGTGATGGTATCATCGACCAATTGCGATGAAATGCCCCGCGCATTCAAATCGGCCCCGATCACCCGAATGGCTTTTCCCTTGCGCATCATGGATCGTGCCCTTCCCAGGGCATAGGCCTCGTCATTCAGGAAGCCCGCCTTTTCGCACGCGTTCAAAACGCTTTTCATCCAGTCTTCGGCTTCGTGCGGGTCGGTGTCATATTCGGCAATCGACAGGCGGATTTTACCGCGCATCAGTTTTTCCAGCCGGGCGCGCGAGGCTGTAAAGCGTTCCAGATACCAGGTGGCGTAATTCATCAAATAGTCCCGCGTCACCCGGCGCGGTTTTTTCGGCCCCTGTTGTGCCACCTCTTTTGTGCCACGGCCTTTTGCCTTGCGCTGTTTGGCCGGGGTCACGGCAAAATTCCGGGCCGCGCTGTCAGCGTCGTCGGCATTGTCGGCATTTTTGGCCGGTGGTGGTGGCGGGGTCTGAGCGGGATTTTTGGGGTCTGACATAATCTCTTTGCCGGCCGGGCTTGCGTTTAAGGGGTAACTATCCCTATTTTACCGGCAATTGTCTGTAAATTTCGAGGAAAACCAATGCAAGAGCTTGCTCCGCGTCCGATGGGTGCGATCAACTGGCTCGGCCTGTGGACGCTTTATGCCAAGGAAGTGCGACGTTTCCTGAACGTGCATTTGCAAACTGTTGGCGCGCCGGTCGTGACCAGTCTTCTGTTCCTGGCGGTATTCCTTCTGGCCCTGGGACGGGCTGTTGAAACTGTCAATGGTGTTGCTTTTGCCACGTTTTTGGCACCGGGTCTGGTGATGATGACGATGGCGCAAAACTCCTTTGCCAATACCTCCAGCTCGATTCTGATTTCCAAGGTACAGGGAAATATTGTCGATGTTTTGATGCCGCCGCTTTCCGCCCTGGAACTGGTGGCCGGTTTTGCCCTGGGGGCTGTCACACGCGGGATCATGGTGGGCTGTGCCACCATCATTGCCATGGCCTTTTTTGTTGATGTGCAAATCCACAATATCTGGGCCGTGCTGTATTTTGGCATTTCAGCATCGCTGATGTTGTCGCTGTTGGGCATTGCCGGCGGTGTTTGGTCGGAAAAATTTGATCATATCGCCGTTGTGACCAACTTTGTCATTACGCCGTTATCGTTTCTTTCGGGCACCTTTTACAGTGCCGAACATCTGCCCGAAGCGGGCCGGGTACTGGCGCACTTCAATCCGTTTTTCTATATGATTGACGGGTTCCGTTATGGCTTTATCGGTATTTCGGATGGCTCGGTGACGACCGGTGTTTTTGTGCTGCTCGGGGTGAATGTCTTTTTGGCAATCCTGTGTTATCGCATGATCAAAACCGGCTATAAACTGAAGGCCTGAGCCCGGTCGCACTGGACCATTTTCAGTATTAAATTCGGTTTTCGGGCGGTATTCCATATCGGATGCTGCCCGAATTATTTTTGCGCTGCACTGAAAACCGTGTTTTGACGCATTGACAGAGGGCGGGAATCTCTTGATACTCCGCAGCTTTCCGGTATTCTGCCGGTGCTGACCAGGTGGTCAGAAATGGAATTTTACCCTTAGTCGAGGAATTGAACTGTGATTACACCCGTCATGCCGACCTATGCGCGGGCCGATTTGGCCTTTGAGAAAGGTGAAGGACCTTATCTCTATGCGCAGGATGGGCGACGATTCCTCGATTTCGGGTCTGGTGTGGCCGTGAATTGCCTGGGCCATGCCCACCCGCATCTGGTTGCGGCCCTGACCGAACAGGCGGGCAAGGTTTGGCATACATCGAACCTGTATCGGGTGCCGGGCCAGGAAAAACTGGCAAAACGGCTGGTTGAAAACACCTTTGCCGATACCGTGTTTTTCTGCAATTCCGGTGCCGAAGCCAACGAAGCCGGCCTTAAGATGCTGCGCCGTTATCAATATGTCAGTGGTCATGCCGAAAAGAATCGCATTCTGGTGGCCAGCAATGCCTTTCATGGCAGAACCATCGGCACCCTGACCGCCGGGGCCAGCGACAAATATCGCGAAGGTTTTGGCCCGATGCCCGAAGGCTTTGACCGGGTGGCGTTTGGCAATTTGAACGAATTGCGCAATGCCATTACCGAACAAACCGCGGGTATTCTGGTCGAACCGGTCCAGGGTGAAGGTGGCATTATGCCCGCCCCCGAAGGGTATCTGGAAGGTCTGCGCAAGGCGGCGGATGAATATGGCCTGCTGGTGATGTTTGATGAAATTCAAACCGGCATGGGCCGGACCGGCAAGCTGTTTGCCTATGAATGGACCGATATGGTGCCCGACATCATTTCGTCGGCCAAGGGCCTTGGCGGGGGATTCCCCGTTGGCGCGCTTCTGGCCAATGAAAAGGCAGCCGCGGCCTTAACGCCGGGCATGCATGGTTCCACCTTTGGGGGCAACCCGCTGGCAATGGCGGCGGCCAATGCGGTGCTGGACGAAGTTTTAAAGCCGGGATTCTTTGATAACGTTCTGGCCATGAGCACCCTGCTGCGAGATGGGTTGGCAAAAATTTCCGCCAAACATCCGGGCTTCATTGACGAAGTGCGTGGCAAAGGGCTGCTTTTGGGTATGAAGGTGATCCCGAACAATGCTGAAGTGGTGGCAAAATTGCGTGACCATAACCTGCTGACGGTTCCGGCAGGCGATAATGTCGTGCGGATCTTGCCGCCCCTTAACATCACAAACACCCAGGTGGATGAGGCGCTGGCGGCGATTGATGCCGTTGCGGCTGCCTTTACCTCGTAAGGAATAGATAAATGACGGATATCAGACATTTTCTGGATATCGAGGGCATGTCCGCCGAGGCATTGCAAGATATCCTTTCATTGGGAGATAACGAGAAGGCGGGCAAGGCCCCCTTTGGTGCCAAGCCGCTGGCTGGTAAAACCCTGGCGCTGATTTTTGAAAAACCCTCGACCCGAACCCGTGTGTCTTTTGAAGTCGGCATGCGCCAATTGGGTGGTGATGTTGTTGTGCTTGATGCCGCCAGCAGCCAGCTTGGCCGCGGTGAAACCATTGCCGATACGGCGCGTGTTCTTTCGCGCTATGTCGATGCCATCATGATCCGGACCACCGATGAATCCAAATTGCTGGAACTGGCAGAATATGCCACCGTTCCCGTGATTAACGGTTTGACCGATCAAAGCCACCCCTGCCAGATCATGGCGGATTTGATGACGGTGCGCGAACATAAAGGCACGCTTGAAGGGCTTAAATTTGCCTGGGTCGGTGATGGCAACAATGTTTCGACATCCATGATCCATGCGACGTCGAAATTCGGTTTCTCGCTTGATATGGCCTGCCCGGTGGGGTATCGCCCGCAGCAGGGCCTGATCGAGGCGGCCAATGCCGCCGGTGGCAAGGTCCGCCTGACCGAATTTGACGATGCCCTTGCCGGGGCCGATGTGGTGGTGACCGATTGCTGGGTGTCGATGGGCGACAAGGATTATGATGCCCGCATGAAGGCGCTGGCCCCCTATCAGGTGAACAAGGATGCGATGGCCAAGGCCAACAAGGATGCGCTGTTCATGCATTGCCTGCCCGCGCACCGGAACGAAGAAGTCACCGATGATGTGATTGACGGGCCGCAATCGGTTGTGTTTGACGAGGCGGAAAATCGCCTGCATGCCCAGAAGGGCGTTCTGCTATATTGTTTTCATGGCTTGCCTGCCTAAAAATACTGCCTAGATTAGGAAGGTAGAATTCGGGGCGAACAGCAATGTTCGCCCCTTTGGCATTAGGGTGCGGCATTAGGGTGCGGACCTTAGAAACGAACTTTCAACCATCGGAAGCTGATCATGCAAGTTGCTGTCGATTTTTGTCAGCCCTTTACGCTGGACCATTCCAATATCCGGGGCCGCTTTACGCGCCTTGGGCCGACAGTGCAAACCATTGTCGGGCAGCATAATTATCCGCCCTTGGCAAATGACCTGCTGGCCGAAATCATTGCGCTGGCGGTTCTGTTGTCTTCGGCCTTGAAATATGAAGGTCTTTTCACCCTGCAGACATCGTCTGACGGGCCGATCAGCATGCTTGTGGTCGATGTGGATAGCGATGGCAATATCCGCGCCTGCCTGCGTGTTGATGAAGACCGCCTGAACACCATGATTGCGGCGGAAGAAGGCGGCGAAGACGCCCTGCGCGGCAAGGTTCATAAACTGATGGGGCATGGACATATCGCCTTCACGGTTGATCAGGGCGATGAACATGAACGTTACCAGGGCATTGTGTCGCTGGAAGGGGAAACCCTTTCGGAATGTGCCGAGGCCTATTTCCGCCAGTCTGAACAGCTTGAGACCGCGTTCAAGATGGATGTGCATCGCGGTGAAACCGACCGGGACTGGTGGGTTGGCGGCATGTTTGTCCAGCGTTTGCCGGGCAGTGCCTCGGGCGATGCCCTGACCCCGGAACAGGATGCCGAATGGCAGGATAACTGGCGGCGCGCCAAAATCCTGATGGGCAGTGCCACGGAAAATGAACTGGTGGATATTTCGCTGAGTGCGAATGACCTGATCTGGCGGTTGTTCCATGAAGAAGAACCGCGTGTGTTTGAGCAAAACCAGTTGCAGTTCAAATGCCGCTGTTCGCGCCAGAAAATCGAAGGGGCACTGGCGGCTTATCCGCTTGATGACTTGCTGGCGATGCGCGAAGCCGATACCGGCGAAGTGGGTGTTACCTGCCAGTTCTGTAATACGCATTACGGTTTTAACGAGGCCGATTTGCGTATTTTAAAGGCGGGCGATGCCCCGGCCGGTGATGCCGCACCGAACGAGGCCTGAAACGAGATAAGCCTTTGATGTGGTTAAGGCCGTCACAGCCTTGCCTTAATTTCTGTTCATTTTCAAAATTAATTTTGCTGGAACCGGGGATAATCCCCGGTTCCGTTCGTCATGAAAATGTGCAGGAGAACGGGGTAATGATGGGGTTGTCTTTGCGTGGCATCAGCCTGGCAGTGGCAGGGGGCATGGCAATGTTGCTGGCGGCTTGCAGCAGTGCGCCGATGCAAACATATCCGGACGTCACTTGGCGTCATCTTTCCCCGATTGAATTTTCCGCCGGGCCGATTGAAAAGGTCGCCGCTTATGGCGTGCCGGGCCCCAATGATTTGCAGCCGGATTTACCTTTTAATCTGGGCCGCATGGCGATGAATTGGCCCGATGACCGGCTGGAAACGGCCGGGACCAGCGATATTTTGCGCTACAGCGTTACCGATGCGTCGATTACCACCCAGGATTTGAAAACCAAGGGCGGTATCGCCGGGATGTTCACCGATGATCAGTCCCAAAAGGTGAATTTGAAAGTCGGGGCGAAGCTGGAGCTGTTAACCCAGGACGGCACCCAGAAAGGCGAGGTTTCCGCCGTTGTGGAACGCAGCCGGACCCTGTCGGAATCGATGTCGGTTGCCGATCGCGAAAAAGCAATTTATGACGAAACCGCTGCCCTGTTGATGGATCTGGACCGCGAACTGGAAAAGCAGATTCGCAAAAATCTGGGGCGGTATGTTTTGAATTAATCCATCACGGGGCTCATGGCCTGTGATGTGCGGCTGTGTTGTGGATGATGGCAAACGATTGCAGGGGTAAGCTTGTTGCCTGTGTCGGCATGACGGGAAGGGGGCAATGATTGCGCTTCCCCTGCCATTTGTTGTTGCCCTGATTTTGGGCATTTATGCCCTGCGGCTGTCCACGCGCTGGCGGACTGACCCGCGCGTGCGCCGCCCGGCGCTATTTGCATTTTCCTGTGCGGTTTTGCTGGTATCTGTTGGTCTGCGCTGGCAGGTGAACAGTGCCTTTTTTCGTTTCCTGCTGCCGGTTTTGGCATCCCTTTTGCCCATTATAGCCTGGCTGTGTTTTGCCAGTTTTACAGGCCCGCGGCTAACACTACGGCGTCTGGCACCGCATGGCATTTTTGTCGGGCTGATTTTTCTGTGTTCCTTGACATGGCCCTTCTGGCACCCGCCGGTCGATTTTTTGCTGTGTGGGCAGTTTCTGGTTTATGGCGGGTTATTGCTGCGCCGGGCTGCTGCCGGGGATGCCTGTTATGGCGATATCTGCATTGGCGATATTGGCTCGGCCCGGCGTATTGTTGCCGTTGTTGGCGGCATGCTGATCCTCTCTGCCATCATTGATGCCGCCATTGCACTTGATTTTGCCTGGCAGCACGGCCTGCATGCCCGCGAAATCGTTGCCAGCGGCAATGCGGTGATCCTGGCGGTGTGCGTGTGGTTGCTGGTGCGCCTTGGCCATTATACGGCACCACAGGACCCAAGCGGTGTGTTGGCTGGTGATGATCTGCCAGGCCCGGCCACGTCGATGCCTATATCTCCCTTCGTTATACCCGGTCCCATCGCATCGGACCCGTTTGTGAAAGAGCCGAGCGTGGCAAAAGCCGCACCGGAATATGAGGACCGTCAGGACCATCAGGACGATCAGAACCATGAGGATCGCGAGGAAAGTGAGGACCGCGATATTGCCGCTGCCATTGATCAGTTAATGCAGGCCCGTAAGTTGTATCGCGATCCTGACCTGACACTGGATCGGCTGGCGCGCCGGGCGGTGATACCGGCGCGCACGATTTCCCTGGCGATTAATCGGTATTATGGCCGCAATATTTCCTGCATCATCAATGAATATCGCATTGCCGAGGCGACGCAATTATTGGCCGATCCGACCAAAACCGTCACCGAAATTCAATTTGCCTGCGGGTTTCAAAGCAAATCCAACTTTAACCGCGAATTTCGCCGGGTGACAGGCATGAGCCCGCGGGATTATCGCAGCCAAAATGCCGATACACCCGCCAGATTGACCACCCCGTTTAATGCCGGGCCAAAAACGCCAGCACCTGTTGCGTAACTTCCTTGTGCAGGCGGGGGCGGTCGCCCTTGAGGCCATCCTTGCAAATAATGCCATCGTCGGGTTTTTCTTCTTCCAGCAGGGTAATGGCGTTTGGCTTGCAGGTTTGCAAAAAGCTGAAATGCGCCGCCTGGTCCAGCACGCTGAGTTGGCGATATTGGGCCGGTAAATGATCAAACAGATCGCGCGATTCAAGGGCAACGGGGACCTTGGGGTTGGGGCTGCCTGCCGCGATGATCAAAACCGGTATGGTGATATGGGCCAGGCTTTCCTTGCTAAAGCCCGGGGCAAGGCCAAGATCAAGCGAGACCACCCGTTTAATGCGCGGGTCGCGCCGATCCTGTGCCAGTTTGATGCGGTCTGTTGCCGTTTTGCCAATGGCAAAGTCGCGCATAACATCGCAGGCGGCCAAATCGGGGTGGATTTGGCAATCTTGTACCATTTTATCGGCATCCATGCGGGCACCCGCCAGTTCCAGAACCGTCCAGCCGCCCAGCGAATGCCCAATCGCGGTAATGTCGGAACTATCGATATGCGCGGCCCATTGGGCATCTTGTTCCAGCGCGGTAATGACATGGGAAATATCCGCCGGGCGCTGCCAAAGACGTGCGCCTTTAACCGGTTCAAGGTCGCGGCTGGTGGTGCCGAGATGATTGATGGCCGCGACAATATACCCAGCCCGCACCAGCGATGTGGCCAGCCATGCCTGGTTACGCCAGTTTCCCCCAAAACCGTGTGACAGCACCACAAGCGGATGGCGCTGATCATCGGGTTTGGCATCGATAATGACCTTCTGGCCGACAAAGGCGGCATTATCCGCCACCAATTGGGGGGAGATGCCGGTTTTATTGTCGGTTGGATACCAGATCGCACCGGATAATGCCCGGCCCTGCCCGCTTGCCGGAATGTGCAGATTTTGAAAGCCGGTTTCGCGGGGCTGGGCGCCGGCCTGTGCTGTGCCGTTGCACAGGGCAAGCATGCCCAGGGTCAGCAAGGCGGTAAGGGGGATGAGGTAAAAGCGTTGCATAAAAGAACCTGTTATGGGGGATCACTGTTCTTTTGTGCGGCATATGGGCAAGATGGCGCGACCTTGATCGCGATCCAGGTCCTTTTTTGATCTTTAAAATAAAAAGGCGCACAAACCAGAACGGTCGCGCGCCTTTTACATGATTGAGCACGAGGTGCCGATTAGCGGAACAGCATCACCGGCACATGGCAGGACCGCACCATTTCGGTGGTGGTGCTGCCAATAATCAGGCTGCGAATGCGCGAATGCCCATAGGCCCCCATCACTAACAGATCGAATTTGTCGTTTTCGATGCGGGTTTTGATAACACTTTCGGCATCGCCCTTTTCGGTGGCACTTTCGGCGTTAATCCCCGCACTTTTCAAAATGGCAACCGCATCATCAAGTGACTGGCGGGCATCCTTGTTAAGTTCGCCCGCGGCCAGCAGCAGGCAGGACAAGCCCTTAAACAGCTTGCTTTGGGCGATGTGATTAACCGCCTTCATAATGCTGGGCCCGCCATCAAAGGCGATGACGAATTTTTCAATCGGCTGAAAGGCGCGTGATGTCACCAGTACGGGCTTGGTCGCACCGCGTACCACCCGTTCTAGGTTGGACCCCAGATGTTTCTTGGCAAAATCGGCCGCTTCGCCGCGTTTGCCAATGATGATCAGGTCGGCATCCTGTTCAAATTCGCCAATGGTTTCGATCAGGTCGCCATGGCGCAATTTGGTATCGACTTCGACAGCACTTTGTTCGCGGATATGGTCGCTGGCCTCGGCCAAAAGCAAACGGCCATGTTGCAGGGCCAGTTTGCCTTTTTGCGCGTCCAGGTCGGCCAGTTCCTGTAACAGGGCCGTGCGGGCCCCCAGTTTCAGGTTACCGGAAAAATCGGCCTGTTCGCCGGTGGCATGGCGACGGCCGAGCACATGCAACAGCGAAACCGACGCATCAATGCGTTCTGCAATCCAGGCGGCATGGTCGCAAACGCTGTTGGAATATATTGAACCGTCAATCAGGGCGATAAGCTTGGTCATGATGGTTGCGTCCTTCCCTAGTGGCCTGCAAGGCGTTCAAACGCGCCCGGCTTGTCATGGATTGCAAGCTTGTCGACGATTGTTTCGCTTGCTTCATTGAGGCCGATCAATTCAACCTCGGCCCCTTCACGGCGGAATTTCATCACCACCATGTCCAGCGCGGAAACGCTGGAAATATCCCAGATATGGGCGTGGGTGACGTCAATCACGACTTTATCAAGGGCTTCGCGGAAGTCAAAAGCCTTGGAAAAACGCTCGACCGAAGCAAAGAAGATTTGCCCTTCGACGTGATAGGTCCGGGTGGCACCATCGCTGGAGATTTCGCTGCGCACGCGGAAGATCTGGGAAATTTTCCAGGCAAAGAAAATGCCCGAGAGCAGCACACCAACCAGCACACCAATCGCCAAGTTATGGGTTGCCACCACAACCACCACCGTTGCCAGCATCACGACTGATGAACTGCGCGGATGGGTTTTCAGGCTTTTAATCGAGGACCAGCTAAAGGTCCCGATCGAGACCATGATCATGATCGCCACCAGGGCGGCCATCGGAATGATGCGGACCAGATCGCCCAGAACCACCACCAGGATCAGCAAGAAAATACCGGCCAGCATGGTGGAAAGACGGGTACGCCCCCACCGGATTTGATGTTGATCACCGACTGGCCGATCATGGCGCAACCGGCCATCCCGCCAATAAAGCCGGTGAAGAAGTTGGCAATGCCCTGACCGTAACATTCGCGAATACGGTTTGACGATGTATCGGTCAAATCATCGACGATGGAGGCCGTCATCAGCGATTCCAACAGGCCGACAGCCGCCACCCCGGCGGAATAGGGCAGAATGATCAGCAGGGTATCGAGGTTGAACGGCACATTGGGAATGCCAAAGGCCGGGAAGGCATCGGGCAAGGCCCCCATATCGCCAACGGTGTGGAAATCAGCATCGATGAACAGCGACGCGGTGGTCAGCACCACAATGGAGACCAGCGGCGAGGGAATGACCTTGGTAATGCGCGGGAACAGATAAATAATGGCAAGGCCGCCTGCCACCATCACATATGTGACCCAGGGCACATTGATCAGTTCAGGCAACTGGGCCATGAAAATCAGGATCGCCAGGGCATTCACAAAGCCGGTCATCACCGATTTGGAGACAAACTGCATCAAATTCCCCAGCCGGAACAAGCCGGCCAGCATTTGCAAAATACCGGCCAGCACCGTTGCGGCGAGCAAATAATCCAGCCCGTGTTCGCGGACAAGCGAGCCCATCAACACGGCGGTTGCGGCGGTTGCGGCTGAAACCATGCCAGGCCGCCCGCCAAAAATGGCGGTGATCACGGCAATTGAAAAGGACGCATACAGGCCGACCTTCGGGTCGACCCCGGCAATAATGGAAAAGGCGATGGCTTCGGGAATCAGGGCCAGGCCAACTACCATGGCCGACAATACGTCATTGCGAATATTGCCCAGCCATTCGGCGCGCAATTTCGGAAGAAAATCGGTGTTCACAGGAATATCTCCAGTCGTCCCCCGTCCCGCGTCGATGGGCGCGGGTCGTCTTGTAACGGAATGTGCGAAAATCCGGGATGATCGGTTAATCAGGTGCCGTGATGCCCAAAACAAAAAAGGCGCCGGACAGAAATTTCCGTCGCACTTGGTGGGCAGTGATTAATCAGGCAGCACCCTACATCGAACCAAAATCCATAATTATTGAAATCATATGCTGCATCGCAACGGCCTGTACGTACCGCAATTTCGCCTAAAACACAACCTTGCCGGCGGTTATCTTGCAAGGGACAGACATGCAAATGACCCCTCTAAACGGTTTTCAGGGCCTTACTGGTTGATGGCAGATGGGGGCTTTAACGGGATGTAACCGGCTGTGTCACAGACATAAAAAGGGCGGCATCGCCAAACGATGCCGCCCTTTGTGACATGATGATGAAACCGTTGTTATCGGTTCTGACGGTTATCGATCAGGTCATTGACCACACCCGGATCCGCGAGGGTCGAGGTATCGCCAAGCTGGTCATATTCGTTTGCGGCAATTTTGCGCAGGATGCGGCGCATGATTTTGCCCGAACGGGTTTTCGGAAGACCCGGCGACCATTGCAGGTAATCGGGGCTGGCAATCGGGCCAATTTCCTTGCGGACCCATTTTACCAGTTCGGCCCGCAGCTCGTCGGTCGGTTCTTCATCGGCATTTAGCGTGACATAGGCATAAATGCCCTGGCCCTTGATGTCGTGCGGCACACCGACAACGGCGGCCTCGGCCACCTTCGGATGGGCAACCAGCGCGCTTTCAACTTCGGCGGTGCCCATACGGTGGCCGGAAACGTTGATCACGTCATCAACACGGCCGGTGATCCAGTAATAGCCATCTTCATCGCGGCGTGCGCCATCACCGGTGGTGTAAACCCCGGCAAAGGTTGAAAAATACGTCTGGATGAAGCGTTCATGATCGCCATAAACCGTGCGCATCTGGCCCGGCCAGCTATATTTGATTACCAGGCTGCCTTCGGTCGCCCCTTCAAGTTCATTGCCTTCATGGTCCAGCAGGGCCGGTTCCACACCAAAGAAGGGCAGGGTTGCCGAACCCGGCTTCAGGTCGGTCGCCCCGGGCAGCGGCGTAATCAGGATGCCGCCGGTTTCGGTTTGCCACCAGGTATCAACAATCGGGCATTTCCGCTTGCCGACATGCTCGTGATACCATTCCCAGGCTTCCGGGTTGATTGGTTCGCCGACCGACCCCAGAATGCGCAGCGATGACAGGTCGGCTTTTTCCACCCATTCGGCCCCTTCACGCATCAGGGCGCGAATAGCGGTCGGTGCGGTATAGAAAATATTGACCTTGTGCTTTTCGCATACTTTCCAGAAACGCGAGGCATCCGGATAGCTGGGCACCCCTTCAAACATCAGGGTGGTGGCCCCATTGGCGAGCGGACCATAAACGATATAGCTGTGACCGGTCACCCAGCCCACATCGGCCGTGCACCAGTAAACATCGCCATCATGGTAATCGAACACATATTGATGCGTCATCGACGCATAAACCAGATAGCCGCCCGACGTATGCAAAACGCCCTTGGGCTTGCCGGTTGAACCCGATGTGTAAAGCACAAAAAGCGGGTCTTCGGCATTAACCTCGGTCGGCGGGCAGTCGGGCGATGCGGCATCGCAAATGTCCTGGTACCAGACATCGCGGGCGTCATTCCAGGGAATGTCCTTGCCGGTATGTTTCACCACCACCAGCTTTTCAACCGATTTCACACCGGCATGGGACAGGGCCTCGTCCGCATTGCGTTTCAGGGCAACACCCCGGCCGCCGCGCAGGCCTTCATCGGCGGTAATGACAACCTTTGCCCCGCAATCTTCAATGCGGCCGGCCAGGGCTTCGGGGGAAAAACCGCCAAAAACGATGGAATGGATCGCGCCAATGCGCGCACAGGCCAGCATCGAGACCGCGGCCGCCGGGATCATCGGCAGGTAAATGACAACGCGGTCGCCTTTGTTCACACCCATTGATTTCAGGGCATTGGCAAAACGCGATACCCGTTCATGCAAATCTTTGTAGGTGATGTTTTCGGAAACCGACGGATCATCGCCTTCAAAAATGATGGCGGTTTGGTCGCCGCGTTTTTCAAGGTGCCGGTCCAGGCAGTTGGCCGATACGTTCAGCGTGCCGTCTTCATACCATTTGATATAAAGATTGTGCGGATCATAGCTGACATTTTTGACCGTGGTGTAAGGCTTGATCCAGTCAATGCGCTTGCCATGTTCGCCCCAGAAACCTTCCGGATCCTCGACCGATTGTTTGTACATGGCATCGTATTTGGCCTTGTCGATCAAGGCGCCTTTGGCGATTTCATCGGAGACGGGATAAACGTTCGCAGACATTGTTAAGCCTCTTGTTCGTTTCCTGTTGTCTATGCGTTCGCACCGCATACCCGCCCGCAAAGATCAAGGTATGTGCACCGGTGCGAAAATTCGGTGCGGTTCAGTTTCCCGCCTGGCTGTGCCTGACGGCCTTCCATTACAAAAACCGGTCAAACGAGACCTTTCGCTTGCGCCCTATGCTAGTGCGCAGAACATATTCAGGGAATACAACTTAAGACGGGTGCCGCAAGGCAGCGGGTGCTGCCTCTTAACTTTGGAATGTGTGGTCGTCACGCCGTTTGGATGGACGGTTTGGTGCCTTTGGCATCCGCTGGCGCTTGTTGTTTTTAAAAAAGCCGTTTCCTGAATAGATCCTTGAAGCATAGTCACAATTTTCCGGTTTCGCCAGTGGCGCAGGCGAAAATGATCATCTTTTCCATTTTGAGGTCGCCTTTTGGCGCGGCAGTGCGCTAAACCGGAAATCGTACGCGAAACAGGATTTTATGATGACACCTGAACTGATTGCGCCGATTGCCGTTTTTGATGCGGGAATCGGCAGTTATTCGATTGTCGAGAAGATTCGCAAGACATGGCCGCAAAAAGACATTGTCTATTTTGCCGACCGGGCCAGCTTCCCCTATGGCCGTAAAAATGCGGCTTCCCTGTTGGAGGTGATGAAGCGCACCATTGATTATCTGAACGGTTTTAATCCATCGGGCATCGTCATTGCCTCCAATGCGCCCTCGATCATGGTGCTAGGGGATGTGCAAAAAACGACCTCCACGCCGGTAAGCGGTGTTTTGCCGCCGCTAAAGACGGCGATAGAAACCTCACGGAGCGGCCATGTGGCAATCATGGGGGTGGCATCCTTGATTGATAGCGAGATGTTCGCGCAATTTGTCGCCCCTTATGGGGGGCAGGCAACGGTTTTGGGCTTTAATGCCTCGGGCGCGATTGACCATGTCGAGAATGGCGATTTTCTTTTTAAGCCCGAACAGACCCGTGCCACCGTGCAAAAACTGATGGCGGATATTCTGGACCACGACCCGCAAATTGATGTGCTGACACTTTCAAGCACCCATTTGCCGTGGCTGCGCCATTATTTCGAGGACGCCGCCCCAAATTGCACCTTCCTTGACCCGGCGGATGACGTGGTCAATGCCCTTGATATTGGCGCAATGGGAAATGGCATCACCTATGGGGTGGCAACCGAAGCCCCCGGTTTTGAAATTGCCGAATTTGAAAAGATGCTGCGCCAGATCGGGGTGGATTTGCCCATTCATAAAGCCGTCCTTTGACGGCTTTATCGGCAATCTTGTTTGCGTTGCTGGATTTGTAAGAACAAAACAGATACAACCAGCATGTTCTGCAGTCAGATGGTGAAAATATGGATCCGGTTTCTTTGGCCGTTGGTGGCCTTGTGGTTTTGGTGGTGTCGCTGGTTTTCAGTGCGCAATTGGTGAAACGTGCGCGGGAATCGGCCCGGGCCGAGGCGGAATCGCACCATGCGCTGATCGCCGCCCAGTTGGAACAGGCCGAAGCCACCCGTCGCGAATTGGCAAGCGAACTGGCCCAGTTGCGTGACCGGTTTGATATTGTTTCCGAAAAACGTGCCATCGCCGAAACCACAGCCAACCGGGTGCCGGGGCTGGAAACCGAAATTCGTGAATTGCGCGTATCGCTGGAACATTGGCGCGAAAAAGGGGCGGAGCTGGAAACCTCGCTGGACAAAGAACGCGAGGCCGCCCAGGAAAAGCTTCAGATGCTCGATGATGCGCGGGTTAAACTGCTCGACAGTTTCAAGGCGCTGTCATCCGATGCCTTGAAGATGAATAACGATGAATTCATGAAAATGGCGCGTGAAAGTTTTTCACGCCTGCAGGAAGGGGCCAAGGGCGACCTTGAAAAACGTCAGCAGGCGATTGATGGGTTGGTAAAACCCATCAAAGAACGCTTGGAGGCCTTTGATGTGAAGGTCAATGAACTTGAAAATTCACGCAAGCAGGCTTATGGCGAATTACGGGAACAGGTGGGCTCGCTGGTGGTTTCGCAGCAGCGTTTGTCCCGCGAAACACAAACCTTAAGTTCCGCCCTGCGGTCCAGTTCGTCGGTCTCGGGGAAATGGGGGGAATTGCAGCTTAAACGCATTGTTGAGCTGGCCGGGATGCTGAATTATTGCGATTTTGAAGAACAGGTTCATTTCAAAACCGACGAGGGCGACCAGAAGCCCGACATGATCATTCATTTGCCCGGTGGTAAAAACATTGTCGTCGATGCCAAGGCCCCGACATCGGCCTATCTGGAGGCGATTGATGAAAAATATGACGATGACCGCCGCGAAGCCCTGATGGGCACTTATGTCACCAATGTGCGTAAGGTTATTACCGGCCTTTCCAAGAAATCTTACTGGAAATCGGTTAATTCACCAGAATTTGTCGTTTTGTTTTTGCCAGGCGAAAGCTTTTTTTCAGCAGCACTTGAGCGTGACCCCAGCCTGATCGAGGATAGCTTCCGCGACGGGGTGATTTTGGCAACGCCCACCACATTGTTGGGGTTGCTGAAGGCGGTGGCTTATGGCTGGCGTCAGGAAGCCCTGGCCGACAATGCCCGCGAGATTAGCGAAATTGGTCAGCAATTGTTTGACCGGCTGGGCACGCTTGCCAAAAACTTTACCGCAATGGGAAAGTCGCTGGAGGGGACGGTCAAGCATTACAATAAAACCCTCGGCTCGCTTGAAAGTTCGGTGCTGGTTTCGGCCAAGCGCTTGAAGGAAAAGCAGATTGTTGCCGAGGACCGCGAGATTGACCAACCTGCCCAGTCTGAAACCCATGTGCGCCAGCTTAGCAAACCGGAACTAACGGCCCATATGCTGGAAGATAAAGGCTAAGCGTGCGGGGGCAGGGCAGGCGACGGATTTCTTGACTCCCCTAACGTGCGGTCTTATCTCCAAGGTCGACTTATATTATATTGAAATTGTTCCAGCTGTTCCTTGGGAACGGTTTCTTCTTTTGACCCGGAAAATCTGACATGGCCTTGCGTGAAATTCTTATCGTTCCTGATCCCCGCCTGAAACAGGAATGCGAACCGGTATCCGAGGTGAATGATGACATTCGCCAGATTCTGGATGATATGCTGGAAACCATGTATGACGCGCCAGGCATTGGCCTTGCCGGCCCGCAGATTGGCGTGATGAAACGGGTTATTGTGCTGGATGTTTCGGACGACAAGGAAAAGCCGCAACCGATGAAAATGGTGAACCCGGAAATCATCTGGGAATCCGAGGATGTGTCGGTTTATCAGGAAGGCTGCCTGTCGATCCCGGAGCAATATGCCGATGTGGAACGCCCGGTCGAGGTTGGCGTGCGCTACCTTGATGAAAATGGTCAGGAACACGAGATTGAGGCCGATGGCCTGCTGGCAACCTGTGTCCAGCACGAGATTGACCATCTCGATGGGGTGCTGTTTACCGATTATCTCAGCGCGCTAAAACGCAACATGATCCTGAAAAAGGTCATGAAATTGCAAAAGGCAAAGAAATCGGCCTGATGCGCCTGGCATAGCCAGCGCAAAATATCGCAGGTTTCAAATCGAAGGTTGCAAAAGGGCTGGTTTTCCGGCCCTTTTATTTTGCCTGCTCCGCCATATCCAAGCCCATGATCCAGCCTTCCTGATCACATATTAAGGATGTATCGGGCAGGTTTTCAGCCCTTTGGCCCATCGCGATCATGGCAAGGCCGATCACACCGATCAGCGCATCAAAGGCATCGTCTTTGCCTTGTGCGGTATCGATTCCATTTATGATATGTGCATTGACGGTTGGTGTCAGGGTAATGCCCTGTTTTTCCAAATCCGGGATAAGCTGGGCAAGAACATCCCGGCGGGAAAGTTGCCGGGATTTGGCAAAACGACCCGATGCCAGGTGCATCTTGTGTATTTCCAGCCAGCCGTAAATTTCAGCAGGATAGGTTTCAATCAATGTGACGCCGGGCTGGCGCGACAGGGCCGCAAGGTTGCCGTCAAACGGCCACAGGTGAAAGCCGCGATCACGACCGGGCATTACCAATTCGCGCCAGCCATGCAGCATGGCTTTCCCCACCTGATTTGCACCCAGCGTCCAAAAGGGAATGGCCGCAGCACCACGATGGCGCGACGGTTTTTCGCATTGGCGCTGCAACAGGGTAAAATCGGCAACGCCTAGTCCCTCGGTAAGGTGATTGCGTTTTACCGTGCCTTTGCTGCCTGATCGGGCGGGGTAAAAAGGCCGCATCGGGCTGATGTGCGTGCGGTCATCGCAAATGTCAAAAAAGCCATGACCGCCCGCGCTTTCCAGCCAGTCCAGCACGGCAGCGAAGTTTTTGACCCCGGTTTTTTCATACCATGCCCGGCACAAGCCCACCGGGAAGTCAAACCCCAGCCAGATCGTCCGGTTTTGCGCCTTTTTTGTCAGGGTTTGGAGGAAGACCGGGATATCGCCAACCGGCGACACATCATCAATTAGCCAGCCATCATCATTGCGCCGGGCATGGGCCTTCCAGCGGCCCTTTGCCGCGATGGACCAGTCGGCATGGTAAATGTCATCGATCATATAGGGCATATCTGGCTGTCTTTGTTGGCGCGGCAGGGCGATGATGCGGGTAAACCGACATGCGGCTTGTATTTTGCCGATCATAACGCCAAATTGCCCGCATATCAGTTTGCCCTTTACGATGAAATGGTTTGGTCATGACGAAATTGCGAATTGCCTTTATGGGAACGCCGGATTTTGCCCTGGTAGCACTTCAGGAACTGGTCAAGGCAGGTCATGATGTGGTGTGCGTATATTCCCAGCCGCCGCGCCCGGCCGGTCGCGGGCATAAGGAAAAACCTACCCCGGTCCATGCCTGGGCTGCCGATCACGGGATCGAGGTGCGGACCCCCGTTTCATTAAAATCGGATGCCGAAAAACAGGCCTTTGCCGATTTGAACCTGGATATCGCCGTGGTCGCGGCCTATGGCCTTATTTTGCCAAAGGCGATTTTGGATGCGCCCAAAATGGGCTGCCTGAATATCCATGCCTCCCTGTTGCCGCGCTGGCGCGGGGCCGCCCCGATCCAGCGGGCGATTTTGGCCGGCGATGCCAAAACCGGTGTCACCATTATGCAAATGGATGTTGGCCTTGATACGGGCGATATGCTGCTGATGGATGAAATCGCCATCACCCCGGAAACCTATGCCAGCGGCTTGCATGATGATTTGGCCGAAATGGGCGGGCGGTTAATTGTCGACGCGCTTGAAAAACTGCCTGCCGGGCAGCTTACGGCCACGGTTCAGCCCGAGGACGGGGTGACCTATGCCGCCAAGCTGGAAAAAACCGAAGGCAAACTGGATTTTACCGATGATGCCGCCCTGTTGGAACGCAAAATCCGGGCTTTCACGCCCTGGCCCGGCGCCTATTTTGATTTTGGCAAGGAACGCATCAAGGTACAGGCCGCAATGCATATTGCCGATGCCAATATCAATACCAGTGGCCAGCCCGGCGAAATTATCGATGATCAACTGACCATTGCGTGTGGTGCCGGTGGGGCATTGCGGCCAACCCGCATTCAACGCCCCGGCAAGGCCGCCATGGAGACCGAAGTGGTCTTGCGCGGGTACGACAAACTGGCAAAAGGCGTTATCATCGCCTGATTTTTGGTGTGGTAATCGCGGCAAAGCCCGTTTTGCCGTTCTTCCGGTTCGTAATACAGGCATCTTTCATGACGCAAATTCGCCGTGCCACCAATCAGGATGGCGACCAGATCAGCGATTTGATCGAAGTGGTCTTTTCGGAATATCCCGGTTGTCCTTATGACCGGGCGGCAGAATTCCCCGAACTGGATGCCATTGCCGATGATTTTGCTCCGTTAGGCGCGATTTGGGTGGTGGAAAACAGCGACGGGCGGATTATCGCCTGTCTGGGGGTGAAACCATCACCCGATCATTCGGTGGCAGAGCTGCATAAGGTCTTTTTGCATGAAAGCTGCCGCGGGCAGGGCCTTGCACAGCGCCTGTTAGCCGGTGCTCGTGATTGGCTGTTGGCGCATTATCCGGCCTGCCAGGAACTGAGATTATGGACCGATACCCGGTCCGTTGCGGCACAGCATTTTTATCGCAAATGCGGCTTTGCCGAAACGGGGCGGCGCCGCGAGCTCAATGATCTAAGCCATTCGGTTGAATTGGAGTTTCGCGGCGATCTGCGCGCCATCCTGGCGCTTGATCAAAATAAAACAGCCGGGTCGCGATGATTTGGCCGACATGGACGGGTGGTTCATTGTCGAAACCCCTGAAAAATTGCCCGCCGGGCAGCTTTCAGCCCCCATCCAGCCCGAGGACGGCGTTGTCTATGCCAGCGGCTAGCCCGGCGAGATTATCGATGATCAAATGACCATTGCTTGCGGTGCCGGTGGGACATTGCGGCTAAGGCAGCAATGGAGACCGAAATGGTCTTGCGCGGGTACGAGAAGCTGGCAAAAGGCGTTATCATCGCCTGATTTTGCCGTTATCGTGGAGGCAAAGCCCTAATTGTCCCCACCAGCCCCACAGGAATGACGCATGACGGACATTCGTCTAGCCACCAATGACGATGGCGACCAGATCAGCGATCTGATTGCCAGAATATTTGCCGAATATCCCGGTTGTGTTTTTGACCGGGCGGCTGAATTTCCCGAACTGGACGCCATCGCCGATGATTTCGCGCCATTGGGGGCGATCTGGGTGGCCGAAAACGCGGAGGGGCAAATTATCGGCTGTCTTGGCATCAAGCTTTCCGATGATCAGACCGTCGCCGAACTGCACAAGGTTTATCTGGATAAATCCAGCCGCGGGCAGGGCCTTGCTCAGCGTCTTTTATCCCGTGCGCGGGACTGGCTTTTGGCGCACTACCCCGCCTGCCAGGAACTGGTGCTTTGGACAGATACCCGCTTTGCTGCCGGGCATCATTTTTACCGTAAATGCGGTTTCATCGAAACCGGTCAGACCCGCCTCCTTGATGACCTGAGCAAATCGACAGAATTAGCCTTTCGCGCCGAACCGGCAACGGTGTTGGCGTAGATTAAACGCGACGTGCTTTAATTGTGTGGCTTTGGCCAGTCATCCATCGGACGGTTTTAACCCCGTATACACAAACAGCCTGACCAAATTGATCAGGCTGTTTTTTATTGTCTTTGTGTCGGAGGTCCCGGTCTAGTTTGCTTGGCCTTTGGCGGCGGCTTCGGGGTTCAGCGCCTTTTGGCTGGTTTGTGGCAGGCTGCCATCTTCGCGGCGGACAGAACGGGCATCTCGCATGCCCAGCTCCCACGGCGGGACCGGGGTGAATTTTTCGGCCAAAAAGTCCACAAAGGCGCGGACCTTGGGTGACAGGTGCCGCTTATGCGGATACACCGCCGAAATCCAGGCACGGTCATGGATAAAATCGGTCAGAACCGGGGTCAGGCGACCCGCACGGATGTCTTCATGGACCAGATATTCCGCCAGGCGGGCCATGCCCAGACCGGCGACAACGGCAGCATGCAGGGCATCGCCATCATTGGCTGAAAAACTGCCCTGGGCGCGAAAGGACATATGGCCTTCCGGTGTTTCAAAATGCCAGTCATTGAAGCTTTCGCGCGAGGATAGGTGCAAACAGTTATGGTTCACCAGATCCTGGGGTTTGCGCGGAATGCCGTTTTTCTCCAGATAATCGGGCGAGGCGACGATAAAGCGCCGGTTCACCGCATATTTACGCGCAATCAGCGAGGAATCTTCGAGTTCGGACAGGCGAATGGCCAAATCGTAACCATCATTGACCAGGTCCGTGAATTTATCATCCAGGGTAAGCTCGATCCGCACATCGGGATACATATTAAGGAATTCCGGGATCAGCGGCACCACCTGGTATTTGGTAAAGGCCACCGATGCGTTGATGCGCAATGTGCCGCGCGGCGCGGCATAAAGCTGGGTAACGACTTCTTCGGCTTCTTCAATTTCATTAAGGATGGTGCGCGCACGTTCATAAAAGGCACGGCCTTCCTCGGTCAGGCTCAACTGGCGGGTGGTTCGCATCAGCAACCGGGCACCCAGGCGGTCTTCCAACCGCGAGATATATTTGGACACCGCAGATGGTGACAGGCGCAAAGCCCGTGCTGCTGCTGAAAAGCTGCCTTCTTCAACAGCATAGACAAAGATTTCCATTTCTGCAGCGCGATCCATCAGCGTTTCCTCAGATCAAATTGGTTATTTGTGATCATTGTTCATAAGTAATGTGCATATTGAGGTAATTCCCCTTCGCAGTAAAGAGAATTAGATTGTTTTTCAGACGAGGCGGCGATGGCGCCGCACAAAACGAAATTTAAGGAGGTCCGATATGAGGACGTTTGCTGACATCAAATTGCTGACCATTGAAACCAGCGAGATCGAAGCTGGCGTGCGTAAGGGCCAGCAGCTTCGCGCTGAATATATCGCCAGCTTTTTCCGTAACCTTTTCAAAGGTTCCGATGCAAAAGCTGACCACAACGCGACCCCTGCCGGTACCGTTGGTGGCGCAGCCTAATCGCTGATGACGATCTTAACCGTGAGCGCGTTGCCCGCGCTCCGGTGTCTACCCGAGTTTACTATAGCGTCCTTCCTCCCAAGTTATGACGCTGTTTTCCCGACTGGCCCGGACACTTTTGTGTTCCGGGCCATTTTTTTGCCATCAGGGCACAAATGGCACATCATCTGCGGCCTGTGCCGATGATAGGGCTGGGATCAGCGCTGTGTTGCCGTGCCAAGATGCGGTGGCTGGTAAAATCCCGGGCGTTCGGCCAGCAATGATAACAGGGTTGCCACAGCCATGCCGATCACGGTTGCCATTAATATGGTGGGCAATTCGACATGTGCGGCAAATAACCAGCCATAAATAGGCGGCCCCGCCGAAGATGCCAGAACCATAATCGCCGTCAGGCTGGAGCGGACAGAGCCGATTTCGCTCATTGGGACCAAATCGGGGACAATTGCCGTGCGCAGCGTGGTGGCAGCGCCGGTGGTAAAGCCCGCCAGCGCCATATAAACCGGAATGACCTGGCCGGTTTCGGTGAATGTCAGCACTACGACCCCTGCCATGAGTGGCAGCAAATGCCAGGGAAACAGCCGCCGTGCGCCGAATTTGTCAATCAATGGGCCGCTGCCAAAGGCCCCGATGACGGATGTAATGGCAAACAGGGTAAAGCCGGCGGCAAACCAGCCCAGATCAATCGATTTCTGGCTGGCAATCACGGCCTGATGAAAAAACAATGCGGTTAAGACCAGCGGCTGCCCGGCCAGCATGGGAATCGTCAGCCAGATATAGACCGACTTGAAAAGCCGGGGATGTGCGGCTTTTTGTTGTGCCGGTTTTTCGGACTTGCTGGTTTGCAGTGTTTCGGGCGCAGATTTGGATATTTCGGTTTTGTCATCATCGCCCGATGGTGCGGCTTGCGATGGCGAAGATACGTTACTGGCCGGAATGGCGCGAAAACGGGCATTGCCGCGCACCAGCCAACAGGCCAATGGCAGCATCACCGCCAAAACGGTAATGCCTGCCGCAACAAAGGCCATTCGCCAGCCAAGGGCGGCAATCAGGCCGAGAAAAATGGCCGGCATCACGGCCTCGGCCATTGGAAAACCAAAGGCAGCAATCGCGAGCGCACGGCCCCGGCTGCGATCAAAATAGCGGGCAATGCTGGTCATGCTGACATGGCTCATCAAACCCTGCCCGCCAAACCGCAGGATAAACAGCCCGGCAATCAGAACGGGAATATTTTCAGCACCCGAGGTCACAAAACAGCCAATGGCCAGAAAAACCATCACCACCAGGCTGTAACGCAGCATGTCGATGCGGTCGATCATCCGGCCGATAAAGGGCAGGGCGCAGGCACTGGCAATGGTGATGCCGGCATAAATATTGGCAAACCCGGTTTCGTTAATGCCCAGGCTTTGGGAAATGAAGGGGACAAATAGCGCGATTAAAAAAGTCTGGCCAAAGGCCGAGCCAAAACTGTGCAGGGCACCAAACGCCAAGGGACGCGGTGACTGCCGCAAAAGCTGGAAAAACTCCATTCTTAAACTTACTGGTTTGAGTGTGACAAAGATAAAATGTATCGATTCAAATCATCGTCGTCTACTGCCCAACCGGGTAAGTGAAAGATGCCCGCGTTCGAGACGGATACCGGCACAAGCAGGTTGCTTTGGTTAAAAAAGCTGTCGGTTGTTGTGCCTAGCCGTGATTTTGCGTTGTGACGGTGCCTTGTGGCCCGTCCACATCACAGGGGCGCACCTTGATGGCGGCCTGTGCCTTTTCGCCCAGATCAAGGCAGTTTTTCAGTTGCGGGCTGCATACATGCCAGCCACCGCCGGTCGCCCCGGATGCCGCAAGGTTAAGTTCCTTCAGGGGGCCAAGATGCGGGGTGTAAACCCACCAGTCATTTTTCAAAATCGCGTCGGGCGGGGGTTCCATACCGGCCCCGCCGCCCTTCACACGGGCTTCCACAATTTTAAGCCCGTGTGGCACGATGTGATAATCCTCCTGCCAGCCGGTATGTTCGACCGAGTGCATCCACGACAATGTAAAGGCCGTGATGGCAAGGCTTATGGTTTTACCGGCTGTCAGGATGCAAAGGCCCATTGATCAGGCCCCTGCCGTTTCTTTGATTTTGCGCAGGCGCAGCCCGTGCATCACGGCAAACAGGCCAAACAGGGCAAAACCCATAATGTCGGTTACGGAATAGGCGGCAATCAGGCTAAAGGCGGCGGCAACCGCAATCAGCCGTTCGGGAATGGTCAGACGGATATTCAGCGCCCCGATCACCGCCATGCCCCAAAGACCAATGGCAATGGCCGTTTTGATAAAGATATAGGCCACCGCCGGGATATAGCCGATTTCATCGGCCATTGGCCCGCCATCCTGCAACATCAATGCCGGGGTATAAACCGACATGAAGGGGATCAGGAACCCGGCCGCCGCAACCTTGACTGCCTCAAACGAGATTTTAAGCCCGCTTGCCCGCGCAATGGGACCGGCGGCAAAACAGGCCAGGGCAACCGGCGGCGTGTCGTCGGCCAGAATGCCGAAATAGAACACGAACATGTGGCTGACAATCAGCGGCACACCAAGCTGCAACAGTGCCGGACCGGCGATGGAGGATGTGATGATATAGTTGGGAATGGTCGGAATGCCCATGCCCAGGATGATGCAGGTGATCATGGTCAGGATCAGCGACAGGAACAGGCTGTGTGACCCGACATGCACAATGAAGGCCCCAAAGGTATTGGCAACCCCGGTTAAGGTCATGGTGCCGATAATGATGCCCACCACGGCACAGGCAACACCCACCGGAAGGGCGGTTTTAGCCCCTTCGGCCAGTGAATCCCGGCAGATCAGCAGGGTTTTACGCCCGCCTTTGGAAAAGGCGTTCCAGGCCATCAGGATCAGGATGGCACCGACAATGATGTGAATGCCAAATTCCAGAAATGCTGCCGAAATCAGGCCAAGACCGATCCAGAAAAGGGTGCGGATGATGCCCTGGGGCAGGCCCAGCACAATCGAGCTGCCCAAAATCAGCAGAACCGTTAGCGCCAGGCCAACCGTCCCGGCAAAAAGCGGGGTATAGCCGCTAAACAGCAGGTAAACCAGTACGGCCAGCGGCAAGAGCAGATACCAGCCCTTGCGAATCGCCGCCCGTGGCGAGGGCAGTTCGGATTTGGCAATACCCGACAGGCCGTATTTGCCCGCTTCCAGATGCACCATCCAGAAGACCGAGGCAAAATACAGGATAGCGGGGATCAAGGCGGCCTTGACCACCTCGAAATATTCCACACCCAGCGTTTCGGCCATGATGAAGGCAACCGCCCCCATCACCGGGGGCATTAATTGCCCGCCCATGCTCGAGGTGGCTTCAACCCCGCCTGCAAAGGCCGGGCGATAGCCAAACCGTTTCATCAGCGGAATGGTGAACTGGCCGGTTGTCACCACATTGGCAACGCCAGAGCCGGAAATGGTGCCCATCAGGCCCGATGAAATGACCGAAACCTTGGCCGGGCCGCCACGCGCATGGCCGACAAGCCCCATCGAGACATCGGTAAACAGCTGGATCATCCCGGCCTTTTCAAGAAAGGAGCCAAACAGGATGAACAGAAAAATATAGGTCGAGGAGACGTAAATCGGAATGCCGTAAATGCCCTCGGTCCCATAGGTCATATGGTCGATAACCTGGGTGAAGGCATAGCCCCGATGATTAAGCGGTGAAGGCAGATATTGCCCCAACAGGCAATAAGCCAAAAAACACCCGGCGATAATGGGCAGGGCCGGGCCCATCAGCACATAGGCCCCGGCAAAAACGCCGATCAGCGCGACAATGCCAAAGGCAATGTCGATTGTGTTGGGGTCACCAGCGCGCAGGATCAGGTCGTTATATTCAATCCACTGATACCCGGCGACGGCAACACCTGACAGGGCCAAAATCCAGGCCAGGGTTTTAACCGGCAGGGTGGCCCTGCGGCCAATCGCGATTAACGGAAAAATCAGCAGGATCAAAAAGCCGACATGAATGGCGCGCGTCACCTGGCTGGGAAAATCGATCAGATGGGCGGCAGTCGAAATTTGAAAGGTGGAAAAGATGAAGGCGATCCAGAACAGCAGGCGTCCTTCAAAGGTGGGCGCAAAGCTGTCAACCAATGGGTCGTGAACCGCCAGATCAGGGGCATCGGCTGGTACGTGATGGGCGGATTGGTCTTGCGACATGTGGGGTCCCCGGCAAGGTCGGCGTCAGGCAGGTTGGGAAAGGCTTATGGCAATGGGCAGGAAGATGCCCGGAAGGCAAAAGCAAACCCGGCCGGGATGAAGGACCCCGGCCGGTAAACAAGGTTCACAGTCTGCCCGGGTTCATAGGGCGGACTGTGAAGGGCACTTACATGATGCCTTTTTCTTTATAATAGCGTTCCGCACCCGGATGCAGCGGCAGCGGCATGCCTTTGACGGCATTTTTCAGCTTGATCGCCTTGGCCGCATTGTGGGCGGCTTCCAGGGTCGGCAGGTTTTCAAACAATTGTTTGGTCATTTCATAGGCGAGTTCGTCCGAAACGCCCGAATGCGAAACCAGGAAGTTGACGACGGCAACGGTCGGCACGTCGTTGGCCTGGCCTTCATAGGTGCCTGCCGGAATGGTGCCGGCAATGTAAGGCGCACCCAGTTTTTCGGCGACTTCCGCCGGAACCGACACAATCGTTACATCCATCGAGGATGACAGATCCTTAAGCGATGCAACGCCCAGGCCGGCTGACTGCAAGGTCGCGTCCAGCTGGCGGTTTTTCATCAGTTCGACGGATTCGGCAAAAGGCAGATATTCCACCTTGCCCAAATCTTCGTAGGACATGCCGGCGGCGGCAAAAATCTTGCGGGCATTCAGCTCCGTTCCTGATTTCGGCGCACCGACAGAAACGCTTTTGCCCTTAAGGTCGGCCAGCGATTTGATGCCGGAATCCTTGGAGGCCACGATCTGAATGTAGTTCGGGTAAATTGCTGCAATGCCGCGGAGCTTGTCGAGCGGCTTTTTAAAGCCGGCTTCCTTGTCGCCTTCCCAGGCCAGTTTAACCGAATCCCCAAGCGCAAAGCCGATTTCACCCCGGCCCGCCTGCAACAGATTAAGGTTTTCAACCGATGCCTTGGTCGATTGGACCTGGGTACGGGCGCCTTTGATTGTCTCGCCATAAATATTGGCAAGGGCGGCACCCAGCGGATAATAAACGCCCGACGTACCGCCGGTCAGAACATTGATAAATTCATCGGCCTTGGCCATTGATGCGCTGCCAAAGCTCAGTGCTACCGCCATTGCCCCTGCAAGTACGGATTTCGCACGAATAGATGTCATTTGGTCTTCCTCCCTTGAAGAAATATATACGTCTGCGCCCGGCCGCCGCCTTATTCACGGTTCTTGTTCGCGCTGTCGTCACGGCAGCTTATGGGACTTCCAAAGAATAGGCTAGCCTATATCTGTGGCATATAGGCATATTGAAGTACCAAAATATGTTTGGCAATGTATCTGCTGCAATGCAATGGTGATTTGTGTGGATGAAAAACCTCAAATATGCCGCATCTGGTTATTTTTTCGCCACAAAGCAGTGTTTTTTGTATAGTCCACGCTAAGTAGTTCAATTTTTGAAACGAGGATCCAGGTGAGTAAAATTGCGCTTGTGGATGACGACCGGAATATTCTGACATCGGTTTCGATGGCCTTGGAAGAAGAAGGCTATGACGTCAGCACCTATTCCGATGGGTCCGAAGCCCTGCACGCCCTGACAAAGGACGAGCCCGATCTGGCCGTTCTCGACATCAAGATGCCGCGTATGGACGGGTTGGAACTTCTGACCCATTTGCGCAAAAAAACCCAGATGCCGGTCATTTTCCTGACCTCCAAGGATGATGAGGTTGATGAGCTGACGGGGTTGCGCCTGGGGGCGGATGATTACATCAAAAAACCGTTTTCCCAGCGTTTGCTGATTGAACGTATCCGCACATTGTTGCGCCGTGCCGAAATTATCCGGGCCGGTGGTGTCCGTCCGACCGGGTCGGATGATGTGATCCAGCGCGGTGATCTGGTTCTTGATCCCTCACGTCACATGTGCAGCTGGAAAGGCCAGCATGTGAACCTGACCGTGACGGAATTTTTGTTAATTCAGGCCCTGGCAAAGCATCCGGGCCACGTCAAGAATCGTGACCAGCTGATCGATGCGGCCTATGGCGAACATATTTATGTCGATGACCGTACCATCGACAGCCACATCAAACGCTTGCGTAAAAAGTTCCGTGAAACCGACAAGGAATTCAAGGAAATCGAAACGCTCTATGGTGTCGGTTATCGTTATCGCGATACGGCTGCAACCGCAGCACCTGGTACCGTCGTTGCGGATGACGCGGAACTTTAATTCTCACCCCGGCATGTTCCAGCATGCCGGGATAATTGACGGTTTTTATGAGCGATAAAGCTGTTACGGCATCCCCGCAGGGAGGAAACCAGTCCGATTCCCGCGCCGGCGAGACGCGATCTGCGCGTCTTGAGGAGCGGCACGGCCTGTTTTCTCCGCTGACATGGCGCATTCTTGCTGTGAATGCACTGGCTCTGTTTGTGCTGGTGGCGGGGATTTTGTATCTGGGCCGCTATAAGCAGGAATTGATCCATTCCGAGCTTGAGGCAATGGCTGTGCAGGCCGAAATGTATGCTGCCGCCCTGTCCACCGCGGCGGTGGGCCGCGGCGATGATGCCACCGAACGGGTTAAGCTGGAAACCGCGCGTGAAATGGTGCGGCGCCTGGTTGGCATTACCGGTGCGCGGGCCCGGCTTTTTGGCGCCAATGGGCAATTGATTGCCGATAGCCGCAACATCCAGTCCTTTGGGGCCGGTGCGGTGCAGACCGAAAAATTGCCCGCCCCTGGCGAGGATGACGAACTTGCCGAGATTATGCGGAATCTGACCGAAGGGGTGTTGTCGCTGTTTGAAGGCGACCAGCCCCTGCCGCTTTATGTGGACCCGCCCATTGCCAGCGCATCGGATTATCCCGAAGTGCGCGCCGCCCTTGCCGGTTATTCGCGCGGGGTTGTGCGGGTGGATGGCCGTGGGCGCAGGGTTTTGTCGGTTTCGGTGCCGGTTCAGCGTTTCAAGCAGGTTCTGGCCTCGATCATGCTGACCAAAAACGGCGATGCGATCGAAACCGCCCTGCATGCCGTGCGGCTGGATATTTTAAAAATCTTTGTGTTTGCCTTTGGCATTACGGTGTTGCTGTCGATTTATCTGGCCGGGGTGATTACCCGCCCGCTGAACCGGTTGGCCCGGGCGGCCGAACGGGTACGTCGCAGTAAAAACCGCCAGTTCACCATTCCCGACCTGTCAGACCGCAATGACGAAATTGGCGATTTGTCGGGCACGCTGCGCGCCATGACCGAAACCCTGTGGGACCGGATGGACGCGATTGAACGTTTTGCCGCCGATGTGGCCCATGAAATCAAAAATCCGCTGACATCCCTTCGCAGTGCCGTTGAAACGGCAACCCGCCTGAAAGACCCGGAACGCCAGCGCCGCCTGATGGAAATTATCGCCGAAGACGTGCAGCGCCTGGATCGTTTGATCAGCGATATTTCTGATTATTCGCGCATGGATGCCGAATTGTCGCGCGCGGAAAGCGAAGAAGTTGATTTGCGCATTTTGCTGCAAACCCTGTCCGAGCTGTATAATGCCGGCGAAGGTGGCCCGCCAGTCAAGGTAACGGCCCCTGAAAACCTGGTGGTGCCGGCCCTTGAAAGCCGGTTGGTCCAGGTGTTCCGTAACCTGATTTCCAACGCCCTGACCTTTAGCCCGGAAGATGGCGAAGTGCGTGTGCGGGCCTGGCGCGACAAGAACCAGGCGGTTATCACCATCGAGGATGACGGGCCGGGCATTCCGGCGGGCAAGGAAGAAGCGATCTTTAACCGCTTTTATACCGAACGCCCGTCCAGCGAGAAATTTGGTCAGCATTCCGGGTTGGGGCTGTCGATTTCGCAGCGAATCGTCGCAGCCCATAACGGGCATCTCAGCGCGTCGAATCGCTCGGTCGAAGGCGAGGTTCAAGGTGCGGTATTTACCGTTCGTTTGCCGCTGGAAACCGGTGCCCGCTAACCGCCAAGGTCTTTTTTGTGCAGTGCGGGCATTTTCGCGCAATTCCCCGTTTGACAAGCCGCGCTGTGCCGCGCATCGTTTTGCCCGATATGACACAGCTTCATGCAAATTGTGTCGCATTTGACGGGCAGGGGATTTTGCTGCGGGGTCCGTCAGGTAGCGGCAAGTCGGACCTGTCCCTGCGCCTGGTTTCGCGCGGGGCGCAACTTGTATCCGACGACCGTACCGATATTTTCATCCAGAATGGCAAATTGCTGGCCTGTGCGCCCCAAACCCTTGAAGGCATGATCGAGGTGCGCGGGATTGGTATTGTCAAAGGGCTGGCCCATTGTCATCAGGCCGAAATTTGCGTGATTGTCGATCTGGTCGAACCGGGCGCACATGATATAATCGAACGCATGCCCGAGCCTGCAACCGAAACGTTGCAGGGAATTGATGTGCCTTTATGGAAGGTGACAGCCTTTGAAAACAGCGCGCCAGACAAGATTGAAACGGTTTTGGCCCTGGCAACCGGGAAGATGCGGATTGTATCATGACTGACCAGCCCCAAAGGCCCGTAATGCCGCAAAATGACACGATTGCGCTGACATCGTCGCAGCTTCCTGCACAGGCGAAGCGCAACGATACGGCGCGCAACGATACAGATAGTGGTGCCGCGGAAAATGCCCGCCTGGTGCTGGTGACAGGGGTTTCCGGGGCCGGGCGCACCACCAGCCTGAAAATACTCGAAGATTTCGGTTATGACGCGGTGGATAATTTGCCGCTGCGCCTGCTGCCCAATTTGTTAAGCGGCGATACCGAAATAAAGGTGCCGGTTGCCATTGGCCTGGATATTCGTACCCGCGATTTCGGGGTGGATCAGTTTGGCGACATTATTGCCTCCTTGCGCGTACAACCGGGCCTGGATGTGACGGTGGTGTTTGTCGATGCCGAAAGCGAGGTTTTGCAACGCCGTTTTACTGAAACGCGCCGCCCCCATCCGCTGACCCAGGATCGGCCGCTGGTAGATGCCATCGCCTATGAAAAACGCCTGATGGCGCCGATTGCCGCCATGGCGGATATGCAAATTGATACCTCGCGCCTGAAGGCCACCGAACTTCGCAAGATATTGCAAGACCATTTCGCCAGCCCCACATCGGGGAAGATGGCGATTTTTGTGAAAAGCTTTTCGTTTCGTCAGGGCGTGCCGGGCGAGGCGGATTTGGTTTTTGATGTGCGCTTTTTGCGCAATCCGCATTATGATCCCGACCTTCGCGATCTTACCGGCATGAATCCGCTGGTAGGGGACTATGTTGCGCAGGATCGGGATTTTGCCGGTTTTATGGACCGGCTTAAGGCCCTGATCGGGCCGGTACTGCCCCGCTATGCCGAAGAAGGCAAAAGCTATCTGACCATTGCGGTCGGTTGTACTGGCGGGAAACACAGGTCCGTGTATATTGCGCGCCTGCTTAATGACTGGATATCAACACTGGGATATGACGTTCATCTCAGTCATCGTGACAAACCGGCAGAGCCGGATCAAACCAAGCCGGGGGAAATGATTTGATGGAGAAAACTGCATGATCGGGATGGTGCTTGTCACCCACGGCGATCTCGCACGGGAATTTGTCGCTGCTTTGGAACATGTTGTTGGCGCGCAGGACAAAATTGCGGCTGTGTGCATCGGACCGGATGATGACATGGAACAGCGTCGTGCGGATATTCTTGCCGCTGTTGAAAATGTCGATTCCGGGCAAGGGGTGGTGCTTTTGACCGACATGTTCGGGGGGACACCGTCGAACCTGGCCATTTCCATTATGGAACAGGCCCATGTCGAGGTGATTGCCGGTGTGAACCTGCCCTTGCTGATCAAGCTGGCATCGGTTCGGGTGGATGGCAGCCTTGCCCAGGCGGTGAATGCCGCCCAGGATGCGGGCCGTAAATACATCAATGTCGCTTCGCGTTTGCTAAGTGGTGAAGAATAAGAATATTAAAGGCGTGGCAGACGGGGGATGTCGCCCTTCTGCCCACGGGGAACAGAATGTCGCAAACTGAAAAGTGTATTGTCACCATCGTTAATCAGCGTGGATTACACGCGCGGGCGGCGGCAAAATTTGTTAAACTTGCGGGTGAATTTGAATCCCGCATTATGGTGCGCAATCGCGGCACCGAGGTTTCGGGTGTTTCGATTATGGGGCTGATGATGCTTGCGGCCTCAACCGGTACCGAAATCGAGATTGAAGCATCGGGCAGTGATTGCCAGCAGGCCATTGCCGGACTATGTGAACTTGTTGAAGCCAAGTTCCACGAAGAATAACGGCCAGAAAACCGGTCAGGAAACGTTTGCAAGTTACACCGCAGGACACAGACCAGAGCAAAGACGCCTTGGTAACGGGTCGGCGCATGATTGCGGGCCTGGGGGCATCGGGCGGCATTGTCATTGGCCGCGCCTTTGTTTTGGATCGTCAATATATCCATGTTGTCCGTCAGACCGTCCCTTCAGACGGGGTGGAGCAGGAAGTCAGTGCCCTGCACCGTGCGGTTGATGACAGTATCGAACAGCTTCGTCGTTTAAAATCGCAATCCGGCGCGCTTGAGGCATCGGCATCCGATGAATTGGGCTTCTTGCTGGATGCCTACATCCAGATGCTGACACAGTCCCGGTTATTGCGGGGGGCCGAAGAACGCATTCGTCAGAAAAATATGAATGCGATCTGGGCGGTAAGCGATGTCATCGATAGCATTGCCGCGCAATTTAGCGGCATCAAGGACCGTTATATCGCTGCGCGCGCTGCCGATATTCGCGAGGTGGGGCTGCGCCTGATGCGCTGCCTGATTGGTGAAACCGACCGCGCGCTGGACAATGCCCCAAGCGGGGCCATCCTGATTGCCGAAGAAATGAGTCCGGCGGACATGGCCCGTTTGCAACCGGGCACTGTCGGGGCCTTTGTCACCGCGATTGGCGGGGCGGAGGGGCACACCGCGATTATGGCGCGTGCGCTTGGCATTCCGGCGGTGCTAGGCGCGGCTGATATCATTCGGGGTATTTCCGGCGGTGATACGGTTATTGTCGATGGTATTCGCGGCGAAGTTATTTTGCGGCCCACCGATGCCGATTTGGCCTTATATGGCAAACGCCGCGAAGAGTGGCTGGCGGCGCGGGCCAAACTGCTAAGCCAGCGTGACCTGTTATCGGAAACCCGCGACAAGGTGCAGATCGACCTGCACGCCAATATCGAATTGCCGGTCGAGGTTTCGACCGTTTTGCAAAACGGGGCGTCGGGCATCGGGCTTTTGCGTAGCGAATTCATGTTCATGAATAAAAGCTACCTGCCCGATGAAGAAGAGCAATATCAGGAACTGGCGGGCATCGTCAGCCAGATGAAAGATTTGCCCGTTACCATCCGAACCCTGGATATTGGCGGTGAAAAGCTGGCGGTTGCCCTGCAAAACGAAATGGGAAGTGGCCCTAACCCGGCGCTGGGTCTGCGCGGTGTGCGGTTGTCGCTGCGGCGCGAGGATTTGCTTCAGGCGCAATTGGCGGCCATTTTGCGGGCCTCCCTGCATGGGCGGGTTCGCGTGCTCGTACCTATGGTGGTGACGGTGGCCGAAATGGTGCGGGTGCGCCAGGTCTATCATCGTGTGGCCGATCGGCTGCGCGATCAGGGGCATAATATCCCGCAGGTTTTGCCGCCATTAGGTGCGATGATCGAAATTCCGGCAGCAGCACTTAGCATCGATGCCCTGGCCCGGGAATGCGAATTTTTTGCCATTGGTACCAATGATTTGACCCAATATACCCTGGCGATTGACCGCAGCGATGACCAGGTGGCACAGTCCTATGATCCGCTGCATCCGGCAATTTTGCGCCTGATCCACGAGGTATCGAAGGCATCGCGGCGCAATAATATTCCGCTGAGCGTATGCGGGGAAATGGCCGGTGATCCGCGCTATACGCCGCTGTTTTTGGGCATGGGATTGCGCAATCTTTCGATGTCGCCGGGCAGCCTTTTGCAGGTTAAGCAACGTGTTCGCCGCCTTGATAGCCGAACATCGGAATATCAGACCCAGCAAATTCTGGATCAATGGGACCCGGCCCGTATTGCCGTGATGCTTGATGATTTCAACGATCTTGCCTGATGCGTGAGTGACCTTGCTGGCTGGCTGGCCGGCTTTCTGCGCGATTGCCGGTGATGCGGGCGGCAAGAACGGGCTTTTTTCACAAAAATTCAATTCAGGACGTGCAACCTGCCGGTTTCATCCCGATATGTGCGGTGGGTGCTGCCCGGTTGAAGGCGTGTGCGCGCATCAAGTTTGCGGCGAAGAGAAGAAAACACTTGATGTCGATATAAACATATCTTTATATATGGGGCATGCAAAGTGGCGTTGCAGGCCACGGCAACAAATTTAACGGCGGTTTCATTTCCTTTTTCGGCGACGTCCGGCAAAGGATATGAAAGCGCCATATCTGATTGATGGAGACGACATGTCGAACTTTACCGATTGCAAAGTCGCAGACCTTTCGCTGGCCGATTGGGGCCGCAAGGAAATTGCGATTGCCGAAACCGAAATGCCGGGCCTGATGGCGCTGCGCGAAGAATTTGGCACCACCAAGCCGCTGGCCGGTGCCCGCATTGCCGGTTGCCTGCACATGACCATTCAGACCGCTGTTCTGATGGAAACTCTGATTGCTTTGGGTGCCACGGTTCGTTGGTCGTCTTGCAACATTTTTTCGACCCAGGACCAGGCTGCTGCCGCGATGGCTGCTGCTGAAATCCCGACTTTCGCCTGGAAAGGTGAAACCGAGGAAGAATTCTGGTGGTGCATTGAACAGACCATCGCCGGGCCGGACGGCTGGAAGCCGAACCTGATCCTGGATGATGGCGGCGATTTGACCCAGCTGGTCCATGAAAAATACCCGGAACTGCTGGCTGACATTAAAGGCCTGTCCGAAGAAACCACCACGGGTGTGCATCGCCTGTATGAAATGGCGAAAAAAGGCACCCTGAAGGTTCCGGCCATCAATGTGAACGATTCGGTTACCAAATCGAAATTCGATAACCTGTATGGCTGCCGCGAAAGCCTGGTTGATGGCATCAAGCGTGCAACCGACGTGATGGTTGCCGGCAAGATCGCCGTTGTTGCCGGTTATGGCGATGTGGGTAAAGGCTCTGCTGCCTCGCTGCGCAGCCAGGGTGCCCGCGTTCTGGTTACCGAAATTGACCCGATCTGCGCCCTTCAGGCCGCAATGGAAGGTTACGAAGTCACCACGATGGAAGATGCCGCTCCGCTTGGCGATATTTTCGTCACCACCACGGGTAACATCGACATCATCACGCTTGATCATATGCGGGCGATGAAGGACCGTTCGATCGTTTGTAATATCGGCCATTTTGATTCTGAAATTCAGATCAATTCGCTGCGCAATTACAAATGGGAAAACGTCAAGCCGCAGGTTGACGAAGTTGAATTCCCCGATGGCAAGCGCCTGATCGTTCTGGCCGAAGGCCGCCTGGTGAACCTTGGCTGTGCAACCGGTCATCCCAGCTTTGTGATGTCGGCATCCTTCACCAACCAGGTGCTGGCACAGATTGAGCTTTGGAAAAATCACGCCAATTACGAAAACCAGGTTTATGTCCTGCCCAAACATCTTGATGAAAAAGTTGCTGCCCTGCATCTGGATCGTCTTGGTGTGAAACTGACCAAGCTGAGTGCTGAACAGGCCGAATACATCGCCGTTCCGCAGGCCGGTCCGTTCAAGCCGGATCATTACCGTTACTAATTCTGCCCTCGGGTATGAATGACGATAAACCGGCCCGTGTTTGACGCGGGCCGGTTTTTTGTTTGCCTCATATGATATTCGCGCTAACGAGAAGGTAATAAGGACCATCTCGTAAATTCGGGGACGTAACATGCCGCAAATCGAAATTGAATATTCCGCCACCCTTCCCATTGCCGATGCCCTGCCGGACCTGGCACTGGCAATGCACCATGCCCTGGCACCGATTGCCGATACGGCCGTTGCCAGCTTTAAAACCCGGTTATCGCCGCTCAGCGGGCTGGTGATTGGCGATGGCAACCCGCAAAATGCGATGGTCCATGTTGATGTGCGCTTGCTGTCGGGGCGGACGGATGCGGTGAAACAGGCTGTCGGGCAGAAGGTGCAGGAATTGTTGCTGGCCCATCTTGCCGACCGGGTTGCGGGATCATCCGTGCAGTTCACCACCGAAATTCATGACCTTGATCGTGGGAATTATCACAAAACCGTTCTGTGATCGGCAGTCTAGCGGCCTGTTCTGGCCGGGCGGCGATCAGGATGGGACAGGCAGTTTGAACATTTTGCCCGCCGGGCCAAGATTATGGATCGGCGTTTGGCCAACCCTACCGCTTTGCCCCCAGGCCGCATGAATATGCCCGCATAAATGCAAAAGCGGCTGTTTTTGCATGATGGTGGCATATATGGCGTGGCTGCCGGCGTGAAAGCCGTTCTTTTGCTGGTCGGCAATGCCATGTGGCGGGGCATGGGTGACCAGTACGGCGCGTTCCGGGCAGGCCGATAACAGGATGTCGGCTTCGTCTTCATCCAGGGCGCGGTTCCAGCTTTCATTGTTTGATATTGGGCATTCATAACCCAGGCCGAAAAATTCCAGGCCCAATAGGCGCATGCCCGTGCTATGCAGCACATATATGTGGGGCAGGTTCGCACAGTGATGGCGCAGTTCGCCAATATCATCATGGTTGCCCGCGACGATGATGATCGGACAGGGGATGTCGTTAAATAGCGGCATAAAACCCGCAAGACCATCGCCCTTTTGGCCGAAATCACCCGCGCCAATGACAATATCGGCCGATTGGGCCTGATGGATGATGTTTTCAGCGGCCTTGTGGTTCAAATGCAAATCACTGAAGGCCAGAATCGTCACAAAATGCGCGACATGTGTGGTGTTTGGGGAAACCGGGATGGTTGGAGGGTTTTGCATGATGGTGTCCTTGCAAATTTAATGACCCAGTCGCGATAGGACGACGCCCGTTGCAATCAACGATACGGCCAGCATGCGGTGGCGGGTGATTTTTTCTTTTAAGACAAAGCGGGCAATCACGATGGCAAACAGAATGCTGCTTTCGCGCAGGGCGGAAACCAGCGCAATCGGGGCTTGCGTGCAGGCCCAGATGACAATGGCATAAGCACAAAAGGACCCTGTGCCGCCAATAAGGGTATGAACCGGCGACACCGTGCGCAATGCGCCAATCAGGCCGGGTTGGAACAGGGCGACATAGGCCAGCATCAGGGTGGCGTTTAAAATGGACAGCCAACTGTAAAAACCCAGGGCAGAGCCGGCAATGCGTGCCCCATTCCCGTCAACCAGGCTGTAGCCCATAATGAAACAGCCCGTGCCAAAGGCCAGCAGGAACGACTGGATATTCTGGCTTTTCCAGGCCGATTGCGCCTGCATGGCAATGCCGGCAGCAATAATGGCAATGGCCGAAAGTTCGATGCCGGTTAAGGACACATCAAGAAAAACCAGCGAGATGATGGTGATGAGCACAGGGGACAGGCCGCGCGCCAGCGGATAGATTTGCGAAAGATCGCCATGCATGTAGCTGCGCATTAAAAACAACTGATAACCAAGATGCAAAACACCACCGAAGGCCAAATAACCGAGGCTTGCCATATCGGGTGCGGGCGAAAGCAGCACACCGATGATGGCGATCGGTATATGGGCAATCATGATTGAAAAGGTGGCAAGATCCTTTCGCGCCGATCCTTTGATGAAGCTGTTCCAGCCCGCATGAAGCAGCGCGGAACACAAAACGGCAAAAAATATGGCTGGTGACATTATTTCCCCTTTCGTGAGCAGGACAGGAGAATTGCACTCTTTTAAAAGAAGGAATAATTTGTATTTCTATGTTTATTCGTAAGGAAAAGTTGCGTTGGATACCCGGTTTTTGGAAAGCGTGATTATTGTCGCCGAACAGGGGTCGGTCGCGGCGGCGGCACGCCAGCAGGGCCTGACGGCCGCGGCCATATCGCAGCGGTTAAAAACGCTGGAAAGCGAACTGGGCGTGGTGCTGTTTCGGCGGAGTGGCAAAACCGTGCAGGCAACGGCGGAATGTGCACGTTTGTTGCCCCATGCCCGCAAAATGGTCGATGAAGCTGCCCTTTTGGCCGGTGCACTTGATCAGGAAAGCCTTGCAGGAACATTGAAAATTGGCGCCATTTCAACGGTGATGACCAGCCTGCTTCCCCTGACGCTAAAGCATTTGCGCAAAACCGCCCCCTTGCTGGTGCCCGAAATTTACCCGGGCACCTCGGTGAACCTGCATGACCGCATCAGCCGCCAGGAACTGGACGTGATTGTTGCCAGTGCCCCGCCTTTTGAACGGTCCAAAGCACTGGAGGCGCGCAATTTTCGGTCTGAACCCCTGATGTTGATGACACCATCGAACATCACATCGCAGGACGTGACGGATCTGGACTCCATTGCCAGAATTTTTGCGAAAATGCGCTATATTCGTTATGATCCGTCCTCGTGGGGAGGGCGCGTGGCAGAGCAGTTTTTAGCCCGTCACAATATTGCATCGCACCTTTTTTGTACCATTGATTCGCAGGAAACAATGGCGCGGATGGTGCATGAAGGGTTGGGAGTCTCGCTGGTGCCCCACTGGATGCGGGTTTATGAAACCGGGCTGAATATCAACTGGCACCGTGTTGCCGGGGATGACCTTAACCGCAATATTGACCTGGTTTATCCGGGTGTTTCGCCCAAATCCCGGTTAATTGCCGCCTTTTGCCAGGCGATTATCGATATTCATGACCGGTTGTCGTCCGGTATGTCTACATCAGCAGGGCTTCATGGATTGGATGATCCGGGTCATAGCGATGTTTTAAAAGATTGATCAGCTCGCGCGAGAATTGTTTGCCATCATCAAGAAGTTTGCGCAGTTCCGGGTGGTGACGGTCATTTTGGTCAATTTTTTCCAGCCGCTGGCGCGTTTCCGGGTCATTTAGGGCGGCCAGAAAATGATCATAAAGCGCCAGTGCGGCCAGGCTTTGATCACCAAACACGGTTTGCAGCCGCGCAATGGGTGGGAGTTGCAGCAATTCGGCCAGTTTGGCGCGTTTTCCCACATAGTCAAAGCCGGCGGTTTCGGCAGCGGCGATAATGCCGCCGAAATACAGCATCTTGCGCGAAAAAACCAGTTTCAGGCGGCGCGGTGCCCAGGCCTTGGCGTGGCCTTCGCGGGTTTTGATTTCAAAATCAACGCTGATGGTGCGGTAATAGCGAATAACGTCATTAACCAGAAACCGGGCAATTGAATCGCGCGTGACATTTTCGGTTACGTAATTGGCAATCAGTTCGTCAAAAAAGGCCCGCTTGGCCGGTTCGTTATACAGCCATTCGCATTCCAGCAAAAACAGCAAACGTCGTGTGGTGATGGAATTGGTATCGCCATCCAGGCCAATGCGGTTCACCAGCTCTTCGGCCGGGACATAGGCCGAAAACGGCCCGCCGACAGCCGGTTTTTTGGCAACCATTGCCCCCAAAATATCGCCAACGGCTTCATAGGGGGCCAGCTTGCGGTCGGCTTCGCGGCCAATCAGAAAATAATCCAGGTCCGATTGATCCGATGCCTCGTGCCGGCCAAATGACCCGGTCACAACCACGCAAAAGGCACTGCCGTGCAAATGCGCTGCCAGGGCCTCGCGCATGTTCTGCAGGTGGCGGGCTGAATATTCCTGGTTTTGGCGAATGCAGTCAGGCAGCACAAAAGGTTCCGTATTGTTTTGATTGGTTTTACTTTTGATATTATTGGCATAACCCGGTTCAATAAAAAACCGGCATTTCTTCCTCTGTTCGCGCATTTTTACGTAAAACAGCCATATTTTGCTGGCATTCACGGGTATCGGAAGCAATTGGCCCAAAATTAATCCCGACAGAGCATAAACAGGACGGCCAAAGGCAGGCTGATGAACACCTGATGAACAAAGGACCGGCAAGGCACACGGTCATGGTTGGGCATGGATAATGCGAGCAAAGGAGTGCCTGATATGATTTTGCACCCCAAAGTGCAGCTTCGCAAATGGATGATGATGTTGCCGCTGATGGGCGGTTTTGTGGCTATGTGCACAGCAGCCCACGCCAAGACCGAAGCAACCTTTAACGAGATGTCGCCAGGCGAAATTCGCGACCATATCGAAAACAAACACCCGGCGGCTTATTACATTTTGGCGCAAAAGCTGTTTAACGAAGCGCAGCGCCAGGAAGCGGTTTTCTGGTTTTATGCCGGGCAATTGCGATATCGCGTGTATCTGACCTGCCATCCCGATTTGCCACCCGATGGCGACCCGGCCCTGTTTGGCACCTTAAGCGAGAAAATTGGTCGCCCCTTGAACCTGTATGCGTTTGGCGATGTTCCGGCCCTGACCGCGACCCTGCGGCGTGTGCTGGAATGGGATCGGCAAACCCCCAATGGCTACACGCCCAAGGGCCAATGTGCCGATGCGGTCAGGCTGCAACGTGCCGGGTTGAATGACCTGCGACTTATGGTGGCCGACGGGGCGGATCATATTCGCAAGACCCGCCGGGAGAACGGCCTGCCAAACCGTTAGAATCCAAGGATTTTAACGATTCGTTCACAATTTAACCCCGGTTTTATCCACCGAAAAAAGGCCCGTTTTTCGGTGTTTTGCACATCTTATCCACAGGATTCTCCACATCACCTGTTGGTAAAAGGGGGCTTTTTCGGCGCGATCATCCCCGCTTCGTTGTTGTGCGTAATCCCCGGCCGCCTTGTGACGGCGCGTAGGCAGCCGGGGGGTGATTTGCCCTCCCCAAGGGGGGCTTGGCATGGGCCTTAAAGGCGGCCGGACGCGGAAGCGGGGAGGGTGCGCGGAAAGAAGGACCGCGCCGGGATGATTGAACCCAGGATCGCGCCCGCGCGGTTTATTTGGCCGGGCAAAGGGCATTGCGACGGCGGATTTGGCCGACCAGGGCAAGGGCAGCCAGCGCAATCAGGACGATGCTATAGCCATTTGCCGCGGTGATCAGCCCAACCTTGCGGACCATCGTGCCTGCCAACAGGGCCGGGATACTGAATGCCAGATAGGACATCACGTAAAATGCCGCCATAAGAGCGGCACGCTGATGGGGTTCCGCCCTTGGCATCAAGGTGCGGATAGAGCCGAGAAACCCGGCGCCAAATCCGGCACCGGCAATGAGGTATCCCAGAAAAAACAACCATAATTGGCCGCTATTGATGGCTGTTAAAATAATGGCCACACCGCAGGCCTGGGTTGTGGTGCCCAAAAGCAGGACGCGGGCCGGGTTTATCGTTCGTAATGTCAGCACGGAGGCTGTTCCGGCCAGTGCGAGCACGGCGACGACAATTCCCCCGTTAAGCGCCGATGTGGACCCGGTGGAGGCCGCAATCAGGGACGGGGCCAGCGACAGGGTAAATCCGCCCAGCGCCCAGACGGCAATATTGGTTGGGGCAATTTCAAGCATGGCCTGGCGTGCGCCAACGGGCACGGCAATACGCGGATGTAATGATTTTAACACCCCGGGTTGGCGTTTTGCCGTTTCGGGCAAGGCAAAAAGCATCAAGGCCTGTATCACCAGTAACCCTGCTGTTCCCCAATAGGTCAGATGAAGGGGCATCGGCGCATATTCCACCAGAATGCTGGATGTCAGCCCGCCGACGGCAAGCCCGATAAGCGGGGAAATGCTGTTGGCAAGGGGGCCTTTTTGATGGTCGCTGTCAAACAGGGCGGCGGCAAGCACGCTGGTGGCGAGCCCTGTTGCAATGCCCTGCATGATCCGGGCGGCCAAAAGCCCGTTTACGCCTTCAGCATTGATAAATATCGTCATTGATAATATTTCAAGAACCAGGGCAGTAAAGATAACCGGCTTGCGCCCGATATAGTCGGATATTGATCCAAAAATCAGCAAAGTCACCAGCAAGGTAAAAGGATAGATTGCAAAAATCAGCGTGAGTGTCGCCGCCGAGAAATGCCAGGCCTGTTGATAAAGAGGATACATCGGTGTTGGTACGGCAGAGACGCCAAGGAAGGTCATTAAAAGCATCGACAGGTACCAGCGCGCCGCCGGATGGGGCGCATCTGGAATGTGGGTGTCTCGCGGGGTACTCATGGGTATCTCCATAAAAGCGAATTATTTGCGTTAAGTGCAGTGTGATGTAAAATCTCGCTTAACGCAAATAATTTGTGTTAAGGTATTTTTATGGCGATTAACAAAGGCATACGCACCGGCGGACGCAGTGCTCGGGTGCAACAATCGGTCCATGCGGCGGTGAAAAGCCTGCTTGATGCGCATGATCGGGCGGATGTAACTGTGCCGATGATTGCCCAACAGGCCGGGGTCACGCCTTCGACCATCTATCGGCGCTGGGGGGATATTTCGACTTTGCTGGCCGATGTCGCCCTGGACAGGTTCGACCTTGACGATACATTGCCCGATATTGGTGATTTTCGCCGGGATGTTCTGAGCTATGCCGAACAGTATTTTGACGAAATGAATTCGACACTGGGCCGGTCAATGTTGCGCGATATGATCGCCGCAGATGACAGCAGCGCAACATTGCGCTGCGGCGATATGCTGGCAACGCGCCTTGCTGTGCTGGCCGAACGGGCGGTGGCACGCGGTGAAACCGTTCCCGAGATCGACTTTTTGATCGACGGTATTTTTGCCCCGATGGTTTATCGTATTTTGTTTTCATCCATCGCGCCCAATAATGAATATGTGCGCGGATTGGTAGACCAGTGCGTGCCACCCGAATAATGCCGGTGCCGGGCTTCAATCCCGACGACTTTAGTTCGCGACGATGCCAAGCCCGATGACCCCAAGCGCAATGACCCCAGCGACGGAGATTGAAATGGTGGACACAGAAAATGAAGTTTCGGGGTCGTTGTCTTCCTCCTCCTCCTCCTCCTCCTCCCAGCCAGCGGTTACATCGCGTGGCCCCGATCTTTGGCAAACCCCGCGTCTGACATTGCGTCCGCCGCACATCAACGATCTTCCTTTTTTAACCGATATGTTTTCGCGCCCTGAACTGACACGTCACCGGCCCGACCCAACGCCGGATGATGCTGCCGCTAGTGCGGCACGGCTGGAGCGTGATATGGCCCATTGGGCGGAACACGGTTTTGGCCGTTGGGCCGTGTTACAGGACGGGGAACGTATTGGCTTTGGCGGTGTTGCCCATTCGCTTCATTATGATGCCCTTAATCTTTCCTACCATGTGCATCCCGGCTTTTGGGGGCACGGTTTTGCAACCGAGATTGCACAGGCCGCCGTATCATTTGCACTGCATGACCTTCAGGCATCGCTGATTATCGGGCTGGCCCGTTCAATTAACCCGGCCTCGCAACGTGTGTTGCAACGCGCCGGGCTGGTTTATCAGCGTGATGTGCCCCTGTATGGGGAAATGACGGGGCTGTTTGAACTTCGCCCGTAAAGCGGTTCAGGCAATGGCTGCTTCGCGGCAATTTCGCTGATCTTTTTTCGCCGATCTTGTATCGCGTTGCGCCAAGCCGTGACGAAAATTACCCTCAAAAAGTGAATTTTTTAAAAATACTCGCGAATTAGTATTCACTTTTGCCCGAATTAATGGTGCTATGAAACCTTGGGTATAAAAATATACGCCTAATTTTCCATTTTTGGCGTATGGCCCGGTAAGTGTCGGGATGTGTTCAGGGTTTATTTCAGGGGGGCGAAACAGATGGCGGGTAAAAACAAATCCGGGGATTCTGCGAATGATGTCAAATGTTGGGATTGCGCCGGTCAAGCGACCGAGCGGCTGGAGGAAATGTTTGTTGATATCATTCAGCATAAACGTATTGAGCGCGGGCAGCGACCAGCCCGGCGCGCGGTTTTCCTAAAACAGCATGGCGCGGCGTATGGCCGTTTTGAACCCTTGCCAGACCTGGCAGATGATATGAAAGTCGGTGTTTTTGGTATGGGGTCCAAACCGTGCTGGGTCCGATTTTCCAGTGATACCCTGCCGACATTGCCGGATCTGAAGTCTACATTGGGTATTGGCATTAAACTGTTTGATGTGCCGGGGCCCAAATTGTTTGGCGACGGCGATACCGCCGACTTCATTATGCAGAACCATGATGTGTTTTTCGTCGATACCGCCGAAGATATGTGCGCCTTTACAACCGCCGGTGTGGTTGATGGTGATTATCCGGCCTATTTGCGCAAACACAAAAAAACAGCCCGCATTCTCAAGGAAATGGCAAAACCCGAGGGAAGCTGCTTAACGGCAGATTATTGGGCCATTTTGCCTTTCGCCTTTGGCAAGGATGCCAAAGGGGCGGATCGTTATGTGAAATACCGCCTAGTTCCCGAGGGGCAGCCGGCCGGGCAGCCCTTTAACAAGCGTGATTATCTGGCACTTGACCTGCAAAGCCGGTTATTACGCGGGGATGCACAGTTTAAATTCATGGTGCAGTTTCGGACCAACCCGAAAACCATGTCCCTTGATATGGCAACGGAACGCTGGGAGTCGGAATGGGTGCAAATTGCCACACTTGTTTTGCCCCAACAGGATATTTCCCAGCGGGGGCAGGGCGAATACGGGGAAAATCTGTCGTTCAATATTTGGCGCACCCCGCCGGAACAGCAACCCCAGGGCAGCATCGCCGATGCGCGCCGTGTTGTGTATGCCGGTAGTGCCAACCAGCGCCGCGAGGCCAATGGTGTTACCCTGACCGAACCTTTGCAACCGGCCCCCAAAACCGGCGATGCCCCCGCCCCTGATCCCGACAGGTGTATCGTCACGGCGGCAATTTATCCGCCCATTGGGGTGGCGCGTGTTGGCAACAGCAAACATGATTTTTTCATTGGCCCCGAAGTGGCCGATCCGTTGCCGGAAAAACCGGGATTTTACCGTGATGAACATGGTGCGCTAAAGCGCCAGGCCGCCCGGTTTCGCATTTACGGGCTTAATGCCAAGGGCGAGGCCGTTGCCGAACTGACGTCCAAAGATGCCGATATTGAATGGCATGTACATTTGGCCAATCAGAAATCGTCCTGGTACGAATTTCAGTTGGCAATGGATATTCCCGAAGCCGCCGATGCCCCGCCGTCATTGCTGCGCAATGCCTCGGTTGCGGACCGGACCATGTTAACGATTGATCCGGGCAACCGCAAAATTGGCGGCCCGGATAAAGGCGGTGAAAAACGATACCGTTTTGATGACGGTACTTTTATGGGCGAAAAGGTTTATCTTGGAGAAGTGCGCACAGATGAAGCTGGCCGGCTGATTGTGCTGGGCGGGCATGGCAAGGCATCGTCTTATGATGGCAGTGTTGCCATCACCTTTGCCAATAATGATGGCTGGCACGACGATACGTCGGATGGTCCGGTGACGGCCAAGGTGGTTTACAAGGGCGTTTCCTTGCAGGTTGACCCGGCATGGATTGTTGTGGCCCCGCCCAATTATGCGCCGAACCTTAAATCCGTGCGCACCATGTGGGATTTGATGCGCGATCTGGCGGTTTCCAACAAGATGCTGACGCGCCCGCAGCGCCCGTCTTTTGAAAATGACATTCGCCCGATTTTTGAACGGATGACCCAGTTGCAATGGGTGAATGCCGGGTTTGCCGGGGCGTTTGGCTGGGGCGGGCAATTTAACCTGACAACGCCGGAATGGCTGGCAAAACTGTCCAATCCGTCGCCCGCCAATTTGGCAATGCGCCAAACCATCGCCAATAATTTCCGGCATAATGATGTCGATAGTTGGTCGCCCGTGCCCTGGCCCTGGTTATATGGCGATGCCATGTCAATACCCGCCGCGCATACCCCGCGTCAAAACGCGTCGCTTAGCGCGTTGCAGCTTGATTTTCTTGATCAATGGGTGAAAGGCGATTTTGACAACGATCATTCAGAAACGCGCGACATCCCCCGCACGCTTGAGGATGTCCCGGTTGCGTTGCAACCCGATATGTTGACCCGCGCTGCGATGGAATTCTGCCTGGCGGATGCGTTTCATCCGGGATGTGAAATGACATGGCCCATGCGACAGGCCGGGATGTATATGTCGGCTTATCGGGTTAAACACGCCCCCAAACATTGGAAATCACCCAATTACGGCGCGCAATTAACACCGGATGTGTTGACCTTGCCCAGCGGGCCTATTATGGGCGGGCAGGTTCCGGGCTCCATTACCCGCTGGATGGCGGTGCCGTGGCAAACCGATACCGCAAGCTGCCGGGCCGGATATGACACCAGTTATGATCCCTATGTGCCCACATTCTGGCCGGCGCGTGTTCCCAATCAGGTCATGGGGGCGCGGGAATATCAAATCGTGATGGATGAAGATCAGGAACAGGAAAACCGCCTGCAAGCTTTTGCCAACCGCGCAAACTGGCTGGAGCCGTTGGGGCTTGATAAAGGATATACCCATCAGATTAACCATATGATCCATCATTTTGATCAGATGGGGGTTGTGGAAACGCAAGAAGGTATTCCTGACAGCGTTGATTTTCCGCCGGTTATGCAGGTCGCCGAAGAAAAACGCGATTGGCGAAAAGCCGAAGACGAGACGGAAAAACTGGAAGATATCGCGGTGCAGGCCGGCATACAGAAAGACCAGGAGGACCTGGAACATGTTGGTGGTGATGGGGAACAGGATTTGACCATGATCGCCAAGGTACGGCGTTTCCCCAATGGTTTACACCAGTAACGATTCCTGTGGGTGATATTGATGTTTTGATCATTGGAGCCGGGCCAGCAGGCTGTATTGCGGCCTTCAACCTGGCTCCTTTTTATCGTGTTATGGTGGTGGATGACCGCCCCAGGCCCGGTGTGCGGATTGGCGAATCGCTCGTACCCGCCGCGCGCCGGTTATTGGCTGATATGGGCTTGCTAGAGGGTTTTCTGGCGCAAAATCATGCCCCCCATTTTGGCAATCGTGCCAGTTGGGGGCAGGATCAAATGGTGGAAACCGATTTTGTCCGCGATATTGATGGTCCGGGCTGGCATTTGGACCGCGCCTTGTTTGAAGGCTTCCTGCGTGATGCTGCATCAAGGCGTGGCGTAAATATTCAAATACCATATAGTTTGGAATCGATCGATCCGGCCAAGGGGGATATTGGTTTTGATGTTGTTTTAAATCCGTCGGAACGGCCCCAAAGCGATGATGTGCAGCATGTGGCCGGTGACAATCGGGCCGCGCACTTATCGGGCGGGCAACGCAATGCCGCCCCACCATTGAACCAAAATATTCGGGCGCGTTTCGTGATTGATGCCAGTGGCCGCAATGCGGTTGTTGCCCGTAAACTTAATGCGCAGCGCCAGCAACTGGACCGCCTGGTGTGTGGCTGGTTGCATGGGCAAACAAATGGTGAAACCCGCGATACCGCAGGGTTTAGTACCATTGTCGCGGTGCGTGACGGCTGGTGGTATTCATCCCCCTTGCCGGGGTCACGACGTGTTTTGTCGTTTCATACCGATGGCCACTTGCCCGCCGCGCGTTATGCCCGTGATCCTGCCTTGCTTTTGCAGCGTGCTGCCGACGTTCCCCATATAAACGAACTTATGAGTATGACCCGGTTTAAGGCCTTGCCGGCATCGGGCTATACGGCGGCGCATTCATCGGTTTTATCGCATATGGCGGGGTCGGGCTGGCGGGCGATTGGTGATGCTGCCATGTGTTTTGACCCGTTATCGTCCCGGGGCCTGTTTAATGCCCTTTATACCGGTTTGCTGGTGGCGGAAAATGTGTGGCAGGCCTTACAAACCGGGCAGGACACCAGCAAGCCGTTTCAAACGGCCATGAACCGGATTTCAACCCGCTATCAGCAGCATTTACGATATTGGTATGGCGGGGAAACGCGTTGGCCGGACCAGCCCTTTTGGGCGGCAAGGCAGCCTGAAAAAGCCGATGAAAATGCGGATTTGGCGGTTTAATTCCAAACTGCACGGATCAAAACCGGTCAATGCAGCCCTCAATCGTCGGGCGGGCTTCTGTGATGCCCTTGCCAATCGCGCTTAAGCCGCGCGGTGCGATTGTGCCTAACCCGTTTTCAATCCGTTTTACGCATCGAGAACGGGTATAACGGGGCAGGATAAGGCCGGTACGGCATCCTTTGGGTATCTTGCTTTGTTACCCCAGATAAATCTGGCTGGATGGGTAACGGATGCGCGGTGGGACCCGTGTTGCCAGGAAAAAGCCCAGCGTCAGGGGGCCGACCCGGCCAACAAACATGGTGAAAATGATGACAGCCCGGCCAATGTCGCTGAGTTCCGGGGTAATGCCGCGCGACAGACCGACCGTGCCAAAGGCAGATGCCACCTCGAATAACATGTCGAGAAAATCGCCATCATGGGAGATGGTCAATAAAAACAGCGACAGTGCCACCACCAGCATGCTGATCATGGTCAGGGCCAGAACCTTGAGCACTTCTTCCAGTCCAATGGAGCGGCCAAAGGCATGAAGTTGCTGGTGGCGTTTGAAAAATGCCACGGTTGCCAGCAGCAAAACAATAAAGGTTGTCACCTTGATGCCCCCGGCGGTCGAGGTGCTGCCCCCGCCGATCAGCATCAGCAGAATAAAGATCAGCGTGGTGCTGTCATGCATTCCGGCGATATTGGTGGTGTTAAACCCCGCTGTTCGGGTTGTGGTGCCCTGAAACCAGCTGATTTGCAGTTTATCGAAAATATCGGGGAAGTAGCCCAATGTGGCGGGATTATTCCATTCCAATAGGGCAAATGAAAAAACAGACCAAAAGATCAAGGCTGCGCTGCCGGTCAGCATCAGTTTGCTATGGAGCGAAAATTTTTGCCAGCGGCAGACATAATAACGATCGGACAAGACACTAAACCCGACACCGCCAATTAACAGCAGGCCGGGGATGGTCAGATTGATAATCGGGTTGGTGGCATAATGGGTCAGACTGTCGGGGAAAAGCGAAAAACCGGCATTGTTAAAGGCCGATACCGCATGAAAAAGCGCTTGCCACATGCCTTCTGCCCAGCCGGAATCGGGGATAAAGACAAAACACAGCAGGATGGCACCGATCAATTCGCATAACAGCACGACGCGCAAAATGATTTTAACCAGGCGCAATAAATCGCCCACGGAGGTTTGGTTCAAATCCTCGCGCAGATAGGTGCGATGCGGGATATCAATGGGCAGGCCCAGAACCGATAAAACCAGGGCGGCAAAGGTCATTAAGCCCAACCCGCCCAGCTGGATCAGGATGAGCACGACAATCTGGCCAAACAGGCTGAAATGGCTGCCAACATCCACCACGGAAAGCCCGGTAACGGTGACGGCGGACGTAGCGGTAAACAGGGCATCTGACCAGGTAAGGGATTGGGAAACATCGGGCAGTTTCAAAAGGCAGGTGCCCGTTATGATCAGGATGGCATAGGTTGCTGCCAGCACCGCCGGGGGCGGTATGCGAAACTTTCGTTTTGAAATTTGCGGCAGCGAAATTTTCATGAACGGGCCTGTTTACCTGTTGGGGCGGTGGCTGGGGGATGTTCCTGTCGCAAACCGTACAACCCCAATAGAAAACATGTCACGAAAAAGCGATATTCCGGGTCCTAAGGCTAAGGCAGCTTACAGGGTGTCGCCAAATAGGCGCAATTCGTTCCGGCGGCCCAAAACCATCATTTTATCGTCTTTTTTCAGGGCAACATCATCTTCGCAGCCCAGATAGTCACTGCCGCGCATGACGCCCAGGCAGCGGGTTTCATATTTTTCCCCCAGGTTAAGCTCGCCCAGGGTTTTGCCCGCCAGCTCTTCGGGGATATTGATATTGATGACGTGGTAATTATTCCCCAGGCTGAGATAATCGCGCACAACCGGGTTATGCAGCATTTGTGCGATATGCTGGCCCATTTCCTGTTCGGGCAGAATAATCCGGTCCGCCCCCATTTTGCTAAGAATACGATGGTGGGTTTTGCTCATGGCTTTGACCCACACCGTTTTGATGCCCAGCAATTTGACATTCATGGTGCACAGGATATTGGCTTCCAGGTCTTCGCCAATGGCGACCACGGCCACGTCGTAATGGTTGGCACCGGCCTGTTTCAGGGCTTCGTCATCCCGGCCATCGGCAATGACGGCATCGGCAATGGTATCGGCAAGGTCGTTGACATTTTTTTCGTTAATATCAATGCCCAGCACCCGGTTGCCAAAACGGGCCAGTTCGCTGGCGATGGTGCCGCCAAAGGTGCCCAGACCAATAATGACAAAGCTGCGTTTAATCTTGTCGTTGGTGTGTGCCATTGAAACAAAGATCCTGATGTAAATAACGGGATGATGCGGGCGCAGAGACGGGCTTTGGGCGGGGTATTGTGCCCTATTGTACAAAATCGGTTTTCAGGGCTTTAGGAAGAACGTTGATGCCTGTTGCCTTGTTCCGGGCGCCTGTTGCCGATGCGGCGTTCACGAACGGGCAGGGGTTAGTCAAACAGGCTGGCGGCGGCGGCTTGCTGGGCGGGGTCAGCCAGATTGCCAACACGGCGCAGGAAGCTGTTTTTTTCTTCGTAATAGCGTTTGCCAAGGTCGGCAAAGCTGTTCACGGCGACGTCTTTATTGATGTGAAATTCGCGTTTGGGCACCTTGGTGGCCTGATCAACCAGGTCGGGGCGGTCATTGTCGATCACATCGGCAACGCCATCCAGTTCGATGCGGTTTTTCAGGCTGTGAAGGAATTTGCGAAAGGCCGGGTGGCGGCGCAAAAAGGCCGGTTCGGTCAACAGGAAGTCATCGGCGGCAAAATCCGGTGCATTCTCAACAACAAATTCGCGACATAGATGGTCGGTGGCAAAGCACATCGGGCCAAAAATGAAATTGCGATAAATATCTTCCTTAAGTTGCCAGAACTTGTCCAGGCGCTGAAGCGATTCGTCATCCAGCTTTACGGCTGCTTCAAGCAACAGGCGCGGATGACAATGCACATAATGCGGATGCACATAGGTTTTGGTCCGGCTGATGCCTTCTAGCGTGTCGATATTGACCGGGCCGGTAAACAGGGCCGCATGCGGGTGGTCTGATTTTTTTGATAAAATCGCAATCACCGCCTCGGGGTCGACATCATGCTTTTCCAGCAAATGCCGCACCGACAGGTCCAGATCAACCTCGCCCACAATGATTTTGTTGGTCAGTTGATGGTGGTTGAGGTTAAAGCGCCGGGCAAATTCCGGTTCCAGGGTATGGGAAAACGGCCCGTGGCCGATATCATGGAGCAGGGCCGCCGCGCCCAAAAGGTCGCGATCCTGTTCGGAAAGCCCCATCAGGCGGCAATATTGCTGCGAAAGCAGGGCAACGCCAATGCTGTGATCATAGCGCGAATGGCGGATATTGGCCGGTTTGCCATTGGGGTGGAACAAATAATCAATCGCGCCCAAAAACGAAATTTCGCGCAAGCGCTCAAAGGCGTGCGAGGCGATCAGGCGTTTATGCAACGGCCGGTCAAAGGCGGAACTGATCTGGGCGCGTTTGAAATGATAGCTATATTGCGGGGCCGTGGGAAAAAGCTGGTTCCATTCACGGATGTCCTCGGCGTTAAAGTCGCTGTCAAACAGGTCCTTCATGATCGGCGCGGCCGGGCTTGGCGCGTGTGTCAGGGAATCCTTGTTGGGCACCGCAGGTTTTGCGGCGGTGCTTGGTGCAAAAAGATCCAACTGTGGTTTGACACTCATTCTGATACTAGCTGCGTCGATTTCTGGTCACGGTAAAGGCATTGGCAGACATAGCCCGATTTCCCCCTTATGTCATTGCGGATTTTCCCAAAATAATCGAAACTGCTCCAGGGGCCTGGTCTGTTAATATGTTGGCAATATTTGTTCATCTTTGGCGGACCCTCGCTATAAACCTGCATGCAGCCACACTTCTGTCATGATATTATGGCAATGGTCGTGTTTGTGACGTGGGCGATGTGATGAACAACAGGTAAGAGGGCAAGGTGCGACGTCAAGTTATTTGCCAAAATGACAGCATTTTGCAGCTGAATTTGCCAGGCATTTTGCCAAGTGTTTTGCGAGGCGTTTTGTCCTTTTATCGGCTGTGATGCGCCCCCGGCAGGCAAGGGGCTGACCCGGTAAATGGTTTTTGAACCACGCGGAAGCGCATAAATATAAATATGGATGATTGGTTGTAAAATAGGTGGCAGGGGTTAGGTCTACATACCGGGCGGCAGGTTGGAGGTTTTGTCGGAAGGCGGCAAAACGGGTATGTTCTGTCATATCTGGTCGGCGGCATTTGGCCGCGTTTTTGGCGGGTTATACGGCGCTGTCGGGTGTTTTTTATCCGGTTCTTGCCCTTGCCCAGGCGCAAGAAAGCACCTTTCAGGCCGCACCGGAAAGGGCCCTGCCCGGCGATGGCATTTTTGCCGCAATTGGTGATTTGGGAACCCGGGATTTAACCGTGATCGGCCTGGCAACGCTGGGCGGTGCGGCCATTGCCGGGGCCATTGGCTGGCGCCTTGCGGTGCGGATGCGCCGCCATCTTGACGAGGCAGAAGACCTCGAATCGCAGATGGAAGACACCGCCACCCTGTTTACCCAATTGTTTTATGCCGCCCCGGACCCGGTTTATTACTGGGCGCATAAGGGCTTTTCCGATGGTGGCAGCCCGGCCCTGATGCGCTGTTTTAATTTGGGAGCCGATGCGCGCTTTCCCGACTTGTTGGAACAGCTGCGCGACGAGGATGCCAAAACCCTGCAGGACCGGGTACGGACCCTTAAATCCGGCCATGACCGTTTTTCCATTTGGGTGACAACGCTGGACGGGCGCAAATTTCATATCACGGGCACGGTGGCCCGGCGGGATCATAAATCGCCGGTGCTGGGCCATGCCGTGTGGTTTCGCGATGAAACCCGCCATGCCCGGGAACGCGAAAGCCAGATTGGCGATTTTGCCGCCCTTCGGCAGGATGTTTCCAGCCTGCGCCATGTGATGGATGAATTGCCCTTTCCCGTCTGGCGGCGCGATGGTGATTTGAACCTGATTGATTGTAACGCCGCCTATATTGATGCGGTCGAGCAAAATACCAAGGTCGAAGTGATCGAGGCGGGCAGCGAGCTTGGTGCCGGGGTGATACAGGATCAGGGGCGGGCGCTGGCGGCCTCTGCCCTGCGTAATGGCGAGACGGTAACGCGCGATTATCATGTGGTGATCCAGGGCGACCGTCGTTTGATGCGCATTAGCGAATCGCCCGTATTGCACGAGAATGATTTAAACGGGCTGGTCGGCTTTGCCATTGATTGCACCGCAATCGAGGAAAAACAGGCCGAATTGTCGCGCCATGTGCGCGCCCATGCCGAAGTATTGGAAAATCTTGGCACCGCGATTGCCATTTTTGGCGGCAATAAACGGCTGATGTTTTTTAATGCCGCTTTTGCGTCCTTATGGAGCCTGGATGAAGAATGGCTGCTGACCGAACCGGCCCTTGAAGATCTGCTGCGCCGCTTACGCGATGAACGCAAACTGCCCGAAGTCACCGATTTTGGTCAGTATCGCGATCAGGAAAATCAGCGTTTCACGGATTTGCTTAAGCCGATCGAAGATTTGATGCATCTGCCAAGTGGCGTGACCCTGCGCCGCTTTGTCTCACCGCATCCGTTTGGCGGGCTGATGTTTGCCTATGAGGATGTCACCGATAAACTGGTATTGGAAAGCAGCTATAACACCCTGATCGCCGTGCAGCGTGAAACGCTGGAAAACCTGCATGAAGCGGTGGGCGTGATTAGCGGTGATGGCCGTCTGCGCCTGTATAATCATGGTTTTGGCGATATGTGGGCGCTCGATGATGTGTTTTTGGCCGCCGCCCCGCATATTTCCGATGTGATCGAAAAATCGCGCGATTTCTGGACGGTGACGGACGATTGGAAAAAATTCAAAAGCCGCATGGTGGCGCGCATCACCAATCATGAACCGATGTCGGGCCGTTTGGAACGCAGTGACGGCAGCATCATTGATTTTGCCATCGTTCCCTTACCCGACGGTGCGGTGATGATGTCCTATCTTGATGTGACCGACAGCATCCGGGTGGAACGTGCCCTGCGCGAACGCAACGAGGCCTTGCGCACGGCAGATCAAATGAAATCTGATTTTATTTCCACCGTCTCGCGCGAACTGACCCGGCCGCTGGATCATATTAATGGTCTGGCGGACCGCATGTTGCCGCATCTGCATGGCAATGTGTCGCAATCGGTGGAAATTATCCGCACCGAAACGCAAAGCATGCTGGCCCTGGTTGATGACATGCGCGATTTGGCAACGTTGGGGTCGGGCCAGGTGGCGCTGGAACTTGATACCGTGGATCCAAGGCGCTTGCTGCGCTCGCTTGAAGCCCTGACGCGCGCCCGGCTGGCGGAACTTAACGTGTCGTTGCGGCTGTATTGTTCGCGCAATATTGGCTGGATGGTGGCCGATGAACGCCGCCTGAAACAGGCCTTGTTCATTCTGGTCACCAATGTTTTGCGTACAGCCCCCGAAGGCAGCGAAGTTTCGGTCGTGGCACGACGGCGCGGTGATGACATTGACATCACCATCGGTCTGACTGACGAAACCCCGCAACCCATGCTGTTTGAAGGCCTGCGCGACGGCGAACCGGCATCGGCCCGTCGGGCCTTGGGGATGGCAATGGTCCGGGCTGTTGTTGAAATTCACGGTGGACGTGTGAAAATCAGCCGCGATGGCCGTGAAATTTCCTGCATCTTGCCTGCCGGGGAAGAAAGCGATTTGGGATAAAGCCAACATCCAGGAATGCGTTCAAAACAAAGCCCCCGTGATCAAAAGCACGGGGGCTTTGTGTGTTCTATTCAGGCTGTTTTGCAATCAGGCGCCAACCGCAAACGGCACATCCTGGCCCGCCAGGCAGGCATCAATATTATCAAGCGCGCGGGTGCCCATGGCGGTGCGGGTTTCGGCGGTGGCAGATCCCAGATGCGGCAGCAAAAATGTGTTGGGCAGGTTGCGATAGTCCGGTGCGATGTTGGGTTCACCGGCAAAAACATCCAGCCCCGCCGCGGCAAGCTGGCCCGATTTCAGGGCGGCAATCACATCGCGATCCTGCACCACATCACCGCGCGCGGTGTTGATCAGGATTGCGCCCTTTGGCAGCTTTGCCAGCAGGTCGGCATTCACCATGCCGCGTGTTTCCGCCGTCGAGGGGCAATGTAGTGACAGGAACTGGCAATGGGGCAGCAGGTCGTCGATGCTGTCATGATAGGTGGCCCCATATTCCTGATCGGCCGGAAGCCGCCGGCGATTATAATAATGCACGTCCATGTCAAACCCACGCGCCCGCCGTGCCACGGCCTGGCCGATGCGGCCCATGCCGATAATCCCCAGTTTTTTGCCGGTAACCTGGGTGCCAATCATGTGGGTGGGGCGCCAGCCGCGCCAGCTGCCGGTGCGGATTTCGGCTTCGCCTTCGCCCGCCCGGCGGGCCGCCCCCAAGATCAAAAGCCAGGCAATATCGGCGGTGGCATCGGTTAACACGCCGGGCGTGTTGCCAATGACAATGCCTTTGCGGGCGGCGGCGGCAAGGTCGATATGGTCGGTCCCGACCGAAAAGGTCGCGATGATTTTAACCGATTTTGGCAGGGCTTCAAAAAATTCGGCATCAATCGGGTCGCCAACCGAAACCAGTATGGCATCGGCCCCGTCGGCCAGGGCCAGGATGGCAGCACGGCTTAGGGGTGCGTCGCCTTCATTTAAGCGCACGTCATAGCTGGCATGGGCGCGGGCTTCAATATCGGCAGGCAGGCGGCGGGTAATGGCAAGAACCGGTTTCATGATGTCATTCCAGCGACGGGGAAATGCAGGGTGATAAAGCTGTGCCAAGCCTAACCATCCCCGTGATGTTATGGCAAGGTGGTAATACCATTTTTGTGTTGCCCTGTGGGCAGGGCAAGGGCGCCATTTGCAGGCAGATAGGCAGATAGGCAGATAGGCAGATAGGCAGATAGGCAGATAGGCAGATAGGCAGATAGGCAGATAGGCAGATAGGCA